>NZ_CP041248.1 GCF_006711645.1 Klebsiella electrica
ATGAACTCGAATGAAGTTCTTCTTTTCAAGGACGCTATTCCCGACTTCAATCAGCCGTCGACTGGAAAGCTGACGGTGACAAAAAATTCATCAGTACAACCTGTATCACTGCTCCGCCTGGGCGTTTTTACTCCCAGTTGCCGAACAGAGGCAACGGTCACGCTAAACGTGACGGAAGCGCTATCCAGTCTGGAAATTGCAAAACAGGAAGGGTACACGGACATAAAGATCACCGGCCCGATGCTGAATTATTTCCAGGACTTCCGGTGCTGGACAGCAATCGTCCATTCCTTCAGCGTATCGCCTGATGCGCTGAAAGGTAACCGGATTAAAATGCCCTTTAGTGAATTTGCCAAACTCTGCGGCTACCCATCAAAACGCTACAGCACGAAACTGCGCAATGAGATAGCCGATTCGTTGACGAAGATTCGCTCAAAAAGCATTCGGTTTGAGAAGAACCCGGGGATCACCAAGTTCAAAGTAGCCGGGTTGCTGAAAGAGGCGGAATTTGATGGTGAAAGTGATTACATCATCCTGGAAGCCGACGAACGACTCTGGGATTTGTACCGTTCAGATCATCTTACTCTGTTGCGGAAGAAACCCCTGGAGCTACTTACCAGGAATGAAACGGCTCAGGCGCTCTATACATTTTTTGAAGCGCTACCTCAACATCCAGCCCCGATCACCTTTGACAGACTTCGACAGCGTTTACTGCTCAATGGGCGCATTGCCGAACAGAACCGGAAAATGCGAACTGCTCTCGATGTGCTTGCCAGCATCGGTTACCTGAAATTTTACTACCTGGTGGACACCAGCGTACCCACCATTCAGATCACGGATCGGAATCCCAAACTAACAGGTTCCTGATGTTTGAAACGTCTTTTTGCCCGGTTCCGGGAATGTGCTGTCTCATTCCCACCGGTCAAAAACACTAAGTTGACGTTTCCCTCTCAAACCCACCCGTGATTTTGTAGTCGCTAAAGGATAAATAGTCCCATTTACATCTGAAAAGCTGATGGGGCGCGTCAGGCCTCTATTGAATACAACTTGTATTACCATGAAAAATAAAGAAAATAACACTCCTCTTTATAATTACTGCTGTTCGCCTAATCCCAAAAAGATACTTTTTTAATCTGCACAGTTTTTATCGCCGGTGGGAACGAGAGGGAAGGGGAAAATATACCCGGTGGGATTGAGAGGGAAGGCCTGTAGAAAACAACCCGACAATCTTTTGTCGGCTGGAATGACCAGGGTAAATTAAGTTCTGGAGGATAGTTATGACTTCGACATTTGGTAAGCAGCTGAAGCTTTATGCAGACCGGCAAACGGGCGCAAAACGTACTGCTCTTGATTTTCAATATGTGGTTTCGCCTGGTAAGGATGCGTTTCCCACGGTGAACATCACTATGGCTCCGATTGCTGATGGCGCAAAAGAAGCCCAATGGGAGCTTAAGCGCGTCATCCAGCTGAATCGCTATGAATTAACTCAATGTTGCGCGGTATTGTTCGGGCTGGAAAAGGAGATGAGGGCAAACTTTCACGGAACCGATAAAAACAAAGGTTTTACGCTCATCAACAATGGTGCATCCGGCTGCGGGATAAACTTTTCTCATGGTGGGGATATGCTGACGCATATGTTGAACCATGCCCAAAGAATGGAAGTAGGGGCATTTATTCTGAAACGGCAGGCGGATGCGTGGGATATGAGTGTCAGTGACGTTCTTGCACTTTTGCGTCAGTCCGTGGCCATCAAACGGGCATAAGATCACGAAGCAGGTTCAAGAACAGGCTTACCGTACAACAATTTTCAAATCCAAACTGACCCTACTTAACTTCAACTGGAAGGCGCTATGACAGAACATCAGCAGAATAGAAATGTTTGTGAAGTCGGGTTAGCCTGTGAAGCCATGACGATTGATCCCAAAACCATTCAGTCAGCAGTAATGCGTAAAGAAGCCACGCAAGTTGTTATTCCTCACTTTAAGGGGGTTTGTCCTGCTTTTGTCGAATGGGCTGAACAATGCTTACCTGGCGATAAACTTCCTCGTGGGAAATTTTTTAGGTCACGAGAATGGATGCGTCAGTTCACCACTTGCCAGATAAACTACAAGACAGATCATCCAGATGAAGGAAAGTATGGATGGCTTTTTGAAGGAACCAAATATTGAAAAGTTAAGGAGATATGATTAATGCTAATTTATGCCGCAGATCTGATTTTACCCTTAAAAATTCTGCTGGTGGTATTTGTCGTGACTATCATAGGCGCTACCATCGGGTTGAAATTTGTACGCTCCGAAAACAAGATCGTTTGCATGTGGCTCGTGCCAATAGGCTGTCTTGGGGGAATTTTTGCATTGATGATGTTTCCATCAATTACCACAAATGATTTGTTGCTCGGCAAGAGATGGTCGGAAGATTGTCGCGTGGTCGAAAAATACGAACGCCACGCTTTTGAAGCACCGACGAACCGGCTGATTTGTTCGGGGGTTGATGAGCATGTTAATTCAGAAAGTTATGCGGTATTAACGAAAGCTTACCGGGAGCGGGGGGGAGAACTTATTTCGGGATCCCATAGTGTTGAAAACTAGCCTTCAAATCTAATGCTACGGAGTTTTCATGAATAATAATCACAATGTTTTTCCTTGCAATGAATTGGGTATGGGTGATTCCAAATCGGAATTGGAAAGACTCCTTGAATTATGTGAATCCACTCCGCAAACAGGCGAGCCTAACCCCCAGATAGCTAATATGCAAGCATTTTGGAATCGATAACTGGTGGCTCATCTCATATCACTGGCTTCAATTTTTGCTCTCATATTCTTAATGGCCGTAAATTTTCCACACTCAACGATGCAGAGATAAAACAGCTAACATCTCTTCGCAATGAGGGGCGAAAAGACGGTTTTGTGGTCAGAATTCAACCTGTTGATGTAACCCCTGAACTTCAGCTTGAAAGGTATCTTGCGTCAAGTTGGGAAAGCGAAATCGAGATTTATAAACGCGTACCGTCGATTGTCGTGATCTGTAAAATCTCAGGTCTGTCTGCATTGGCAGGCTCGGGGAACAAAATGTTTTTAAATATGGATTACTTAAGTTGCGGAACTGAAACTGATGATCAGGATTGCCAGGATTAAGTCACTGATTGGCGGTTGCAACGAGCTTTGGGTTTGTTAGACTGGCCTGACATACCTTCCCCCATCGCGGGGTGCGTTGTCGGAGTATCAAAATATTGTTTTCCCCTATGCGGGGTTTAATTAGTGAGTAGCGACTGCCCGGGTTAGCGCCTGACCCGTGTCAGACTTCTGAAGGATATTTTGATATTAACCGTCCAGCTGGACGGTTTTTTTTCGTCTGTTTTTAATTTGGATAGTGGTATGGGTAGAAAAAAACAATCAAACCGCAGTGTATCAGCGCCAGCTGTTGATGCTGAAAAAGAAATTATCGACCCGAGATGGAACATCTTTTTCTTTGCGGCAATTGACCGACCGTGGGTGCTTAACCCGCATCTTTTTTACGCTGAACAAGCGCAGGAACGTTTGCTGTCGCAGTTCAGTGATGTGGAGATCAGGAGTGAAGCGACAAAGAAAGGCGAGTCATTTATAGAGTCAGCTGGAGACTGGTTCAATCCTGATTACCACGACGAAAGTGACGTATACGAGAATATTGAACAGATTGAAGCTTGCCACTGGGTTGCGTTGCGGGAAATGAAGGTCACGGTCACGCTTTCCCTGACCGCTGGGATGTACCACCAGTTTGACAAGGCATTACGAGATCTGCTTATCCGGGAGGCCAGAAGCTGGCGGTGGCTCGACATGGTTGTGATATCAGATTTGATCTGGAACCTCAGTTTTCCGAGGCTTATGGATTTGATGGAATGGCTGGGTATTGAAGTACGAAACATGCCATGTTTCCCGTTAATCAGTGCATGTCATCAGGTTGTCAACGTTTATAAACATGGAGATGGTGATGCCCACCAGAAACTGGTTAATGCTCACCCGGAGTACTACTCAGTATGGCAATGCGAAGGTTATCCGCAAGAGAGACCAGCTCGCCACGAAGAACTTGAAGTTTCCGAGGAACAGTTTAGAGAATTTGCCGAGGCGATAACGGTGTTCTGGAAGAGTCTGCCGGAAGGACTATCTTATTCGGGGATGGGAAAAGAGCCTAAGTGGTTTGGCAAGGCTTATGAAAAAGTGAAGTGCGACAAAGAAAAACGCGAGCGTAAAGCGGAAGAATAGTGGGGCACTCTAGCCCCACCGAAACAAAAGGAGAGTCAGACAGCCGGTGACGGTTGCCAGCCTGATTGAGTCTGGATCCATTTGCCTACGGAAATCATGTCGTAACCACCGTTCCCGTAGGACGACTTCACTTCTTCTATTTCGACTGGAACCGCCAGCTCGATGGGGCGGAACCAGCCATCATCACCGACTGTATACCGGCCTTCATGTTCCTTGCTCATTTCGCAGACCCGGCTGGGTGGAAGCCAGAAACCTTCATTTGCTCTTTCGGATGCGATACGAATAGCTTCATCCACGGAAGCGACTTCCCGGATGTGTTCGTTATGCGCGTTTGACATTTTGATCAGAAATGACTTCATAGAACCATTTTCCTCAGCTTAGGCCGGTAACGTTAATCGTCGGGGCGGTCGGTAATATTCCGGCGATAGTGTCCTCATATTGTACTCTGGCATGATGCATAACAGAAATTTGAGAGCGCGGGATTGAGAGGCGAAGTAGTTTGATGATAATCGCTGCGGGTGTACTATCAGCCTGATTCCTGGACTGAAGCCGAACGTCCAGCCGTGGTAAAACTGGTGAACGATGTTAACCTGGCATCGAGATATCGAGACCGTAACCATCTGACTGAATAAGGAGCTTTTATGCCGAATGGGAGAGTGATTTTTAACAAAAGAGGCCGATGGGACTGGCTTGATAGCGGTTGTGATATAGATGAGGATGAATTAAAGCAGGAAGAGTGGTTTGTTGGCGATATGTATTATCCGCCAGACTTTGAATACGATACGTCAATGCATGATCACCAGATTACAGAGTGGTTGTCTAAACCTGAAGAGCTGGTGCGGTATGAGCGAGGGCGTTAACTCAATTTGCTTATCTGAACTGGCTACATGATCTTTCAGCGTGGCCATTTCGGTTCTTCACATTTCCCTGACTCCCTCCTGACAGAACCGACTATTTCATCCATGAACCGCAAGAGCGGTAACTAAATGCCATATCGTGTGGCAGAGTGGTTTGCTCCAGTACCCGTCAAAATAGTCCAACATACAAAAACAGGGTAGCCTGCCCCGGGCTTCACCCGGGCCAGGCTACCCGGAGTCGAACCGTTAACCCGGAGTCGTGGGTGAGTAACGTCGAGTGCCCGCCTGAATTCCGTGCGGCCACCAGCATTGGCTTCACCTTTTTCCGACCGACACTTTCGTGCTGGTTTGCGGCCGCATCTTCGCCGGGCCGGAACACCCTGCATTTTGTGCCGGTGGCCATCACCGGTATTAGGATAAAGGGAAGAATATCGGTGATGGATTCCGGGATAATCGCCGGGAAAACCCGGGCAGAATTCACGTACATCACCCTCTATTAGTCCAACATACAAATAAACTTCCCCTTTCTGCCCCTGCGCTTCGCTTGGGGCAGAAAGGGGAGCCGTACCTGAAACCTCCGTGTCGTTTTCAGGATCGGGCCCGTGCCCGGGGTAACCATTCTGCCCGGGCCCACCATTTTAAAAAGAAACCGCCGTGCCCGGTCTGGCCATTTCCCCCGCCTGCGGCAACCGGGCCGTGCCGGTCTTTCCGTCCGGTTCCTGCAAACCCCACATAGGGACTCCGGTCGCTGGATGAGCCATGCGAGAAAATATGAGAAAAAGAGAGAAAAAAAGAGAAAAAAAAGAGGGGCCGGGGGCGCGAGGGTTTCAGTGGGTATAAAGGTCAAGGGCGCTTTGCAGGGTGGACGCGGGGGTGTTGACCCTGATCGCATTTGTATGTTGGACTAATTTTGCATATATGAAGACAAGAAAAGACGCGCTGCCGACAGAGCAGGTATACTCTCGCCATCAAATGTGCGGCCAGCGGCGGGGGAGGCACTGTTGCAAAGTTAGCGATGAGGCAGCCTTTTGTCTTATTCAAAGGCCTTACATTTCAAAAACTCTGCTTACCAGGCGCATTTCGCCCAGGGGATCACCATAATAAAATGCTGAGGCCTGGCCTTTGCGTAGTGCACGCATCACCTCAATACCTTTGATGGTGGCGTAAGCCGTCTTCATGGATTTAAATCCCAGCGTGGCGCCGATTATCCGTTTCAGTTTGCCATGATCGCATTCAATCACGTTGTTCCGGTACTTAATCTGTCGGTGTTCAACGTCAGACGGGCACCGGCCTTCGCGTTTGAGCAGAGCAAGCGCGCGACCATAGGCGGGCGCTTTATCCGTGTTGATGAATCGCGGGATCTGCCACTTCTTCACGTTGTTGAGGATTTTACCCAGAAACCGGTATGCAGCTTTGCTGTTACGACGGGAGGAGAGATAAAAATCGACAGTGCGGCCCCGGCTGTCGACGGCCCGGTACAGATACGCCCAGCGGCCATTGACCTTCACGTAGGTTTCATCCATGTGCCACGGGCAAAGATCGGAAGGGTTACGCCAGTACCAGCGCAGCCGTTTTTCCATTTCAGGCGCATAACGCTGAACCCAGCGGTAAATCGTGGAGTGATCGACATTCACTCCGCGTTCAGCCAGCATCTCCTGCAGCTCACGGTAACTGATGCCGTATTTGCAGTACCAGCGTACGGCCCACAGAATGATGTCACGCTGAAAATGCCGGCCTTTGAATGGGTTCATGTGCAGCTCCATCAGCAAAAGGGGATGATAAGTTTATCACCACCGACTATTTGCAACAGTGCCTTAGCAATGGCTTTTGATAGAACGATATCAGCCAAAACCTTGCCGCACCCTATAGGTGGTAACTGGTCAGGGTCGCCAGTAAAGATAATACGAACCGATGGGTGAATATGGTTGACCAGGCGATACATGGTTGGCAAGTCAATCATACTGGCTTCATCTATTACCAGTAAATGCTTTGGCTGGTCTGAACTTGGCTCAATAGGTTCTCTACGTAATAACTTAGCGATAGTTGAGGTGATAAAGCCAATTGACTCATGCAAGCGCATAGCAGCTCGGCCACTCAGTGCTACTGCATGTATTTCAAATCCCATTTGATGGTAGGCTCGAAGTGCGGTTCTAAGGACTGTGGTTTTACCTGTGCCAGCTCCGCCCGTAATACAGCTCACGGCGTTATCCAAACACGTTGTCACTGCTTCAATCTGTTTCTTGGTTAGCTCGTATGGTAATTCATCAACCGAAGAGCAATATGCAGAATTTGCAACTTCGTCATAAAGGTTGTTTTGATTAGCTAGTGCTTTAAGTCGTTTGGCAACGACATTTTCCATCAACAACTGGGCGGTTGGATGATAAGAGCCAGTGTCAGGGTTTAGGATGTATTGCGCTTTGTTGTGACCTGCTTTAAACGCTTCCGTCACCAGTTCCTTATCTTTGAGCAATTTGGTTAGGTATGGGCGTAAACACGCTTGAGTTGTATAGGTGTGGCCTTTCTCAATCTCTTTTCGAATCGCGGTTTCAAGTGCGGCACTTAGTCTGCGGTGATCACAAACTGTGATCTTAAACTGGTCAAAATTAACCAGTTTATCGACATCCGTAAACGACATTCCAAACCCAATAAGGACATACGGATTTTGTTTAATAGCCTCAATGGACTCTTCTCCATGATGCTTCAATAAGCGCTGCTGAATACTTGCTGGTATCTTGTGTTCGGTCATCCAGTTGCAGTAGGCCAGATTCTTATATTTGGCGTAACCCTCAAATAACGCATTGATAGAATCTTCACTCAGGACACTTCTAAGGCGCTCTCTTGATTCATGAGTGTCTTTTCTAACCGTTGGGTGAAAATCCTTTCCTAAGGAAGGTGCGAACAAGTTCCTGATATGAGATCATCATATTCATCCGGAGCGCATCCCAGAGGGACATCATGAGCCATCAACTCACCTTCGCCGATAGTGAATTCAGCACTAAGCGCCGTCAGACCCGAAAAGAGATTTTCCTCTCCCGCATGGAGCAGATTCTGCCATGGCAGAATATGACCGCTGTCATCGAGCCGTTTTATCCCAAGGCGGGCAATGGCCGACGGCCCTATCCGCTGGAGACCATGCTGCGTATTCACTGCATGCAGCATTGGTACAACCTGAGCGACGGTGCCATGGAAGATGCCCTGTACGAAATCGCCTCCATGCGCCTGTTTGCCCGATTATCCCTGGATAGCGCCCTGCCGGATCGCACCACCATCATGAATTTCCGCCACCTGCTCGAGCAGCATCAACTGGCCCGTCAATTGTTCAAGACCATCAATCGCTGGCTGGCCGAAGCAGGCGTCATGATGACCCAAGGCACTTTGGTGGATGCCACCATCATTGAGGCACCCAGCTCTACCAAGAACAAAGAGCAGCAACGCGATCCGGAGATGCATCAGACCAAGAAAGGCAATCAGTGGCACTTTGGCATGAAGGCCCACATTGGTGTCGATGCCAAGAGTGGCCTGACCCACAGCCTAGTCACCACCGCGGCCAACGAGCATGACCTCAATCAGCTGGGTAATCTGCTTCATGGAGAGGAGCAATTTGTCTCAGCCGATGCCGGCTACCAAGGAGCGCCACAGCGCGAGGAGCTGGCCGAGGTGGATGTGGACTGGCTGATCGCCGAGCGTCCCGGCAGGGTAAAAACCTTGAAGCAGCATCCGCGCAAGAACAAAACGGCCATCAACATCGAATACATGAAAGCCAGCATCCGTGCCAAGGTGGAGCACCCGTTTCGCATCATCAAGCGGCAGTTCGGCTTCGTGAAAGCCAGATACAGGGGGCTGCTGAAAAACGATAACCAACTGGCGATGTTATTCACCCTGGCCAACCTGTTTCGGGTGGACCAAATGATACGTCAGTGGGAGAGATCTCAGTAAAAACCGGAAATAACGCCAGAAATGGTGGAAAAAATAGCCTAAATAGGCTGATTCGATGTGTTTGCGGGAAAAAAATCGGCCCAGATCCGCGAAATTTTAATCAGCGAGTCAGCTTGGGAAGAAATGACCTGCTTATTCGCACCTTCCCTAACAGTTCCCAAAGTGCTCTAGCTTTACTTTCACCGATACCTTTGAAATCACTTTCTCTGGCAATAAAGCGAATAAGCTGTTCACCCGTTTCTGGCAGGCTGCATTCGATGTGCTCTGGTGATTCATAGGTATGCTGCTGCATCACGAAATCACCTGTTTCTACTTCCTCTACCAAACGAGTTCCCTTCACTGACCAGTGCTGGCCGAGGGCTGGTTGAACGGGGATGGCATCTGGATCAGCTTTGATGGTGACGTAATACTTGCCGCTATTGGTTTTGTGTGAGTTTTTTTTCAGTGGCACGCCACTGAATATCACCATTTTGGTAGAGCTGTACGGAATGCTCGTGACACGCATTTGGTCTTGATGGAGTGTAAATTTCATCGTGGCATAAACCCCATTTCTGACAAGGTTTCATTCAGTTCGCCAAACCGCTCCAGTTTACCTTCCAGCTCTTTAACTTTGGCTTTTAGCTCAATGTTTTCAGCTTCTAAGGTCGATACTCGTTTTGAGTCGAGCAGCTTGCGATTAGCCGTGTTGTCGTATTGCTTTGGTTTGTCGGTATTGTTCCTTGCAGATTCGGTCAGTGGCGGGAGTATACCTTTATCACGCAGTTTGTCTTCTAATGCCTTGAGCGCTTTTCTAAGCGTAGGATTTTGGTTAAGGGCAGACTTACCGCAACCAACCCCTTTTGCTACTTCGATGCGGTTGAGCTTGCCTTTAAAGGCGATTTGCTTAAAGTCATCATCAGTTTGAGTGGCTTGCCATACTTCAAATGCTTCGAGGTTTTGCTGCGCTCTTTGCTGACCGTTCGCCATTAATCATCTACCTCACCTAACAACTTGCGTAGACCTGTCGCAAAGCCTCTAGGGAATATTTCTGTGTTGTATTCCATGTCTTTTACTTGGCCTGCTTGTGTGGTTTGCCAGTTATGTTTTTCCATACATTCGTCAGAGATAGCGTAGGCTAAGGCGTTCTTCTCAGATTCGGTCAAGATGCCAGATAGTGAAGGCAAGACTTCAACACTCGGCTCTGCGCTTGCATCAAACTGACGTACAGGACGCTTATCAATGGTAATATTCGCGTGCTGTTTTAGCAGATTAACCTCTTTGCGATAACGGTTGCGCTCGGCAATAATCTGACCAAACAAAGCCCGTACCGCAGGGTCTGGAATACGCTCAAGTAGCTTGTTATCCTGTGGAACAGACTTAGAGCGTGAGGTTGGCGATAACGGCTTTTTGGTGGTTGTTTTGCACTTTGCTGCCCATGCTTCAATCAAGGTGCGGTAGTGCTTGTTTTTGGTTGCTCGTAACGCTTCGTAACCTGGGCCACCCTCTGCTGCTGATACTCGCCCCATTTGTGCAATGGAGAAATCACGCTGCCCCGATCCTGCATAGGCTTTCAGGATGTCGTTAAGCTTATCTAGGTTTTTTTGGGTTCTTGGCACTTTGTCGTCTTTTAAGTCAGCCAAGATGATATCAATATTAATGTCCATTAACCCTCCAATAGCGCAGGTTGGGTGAGATTTTCTAAGCGTAAGGCTTTATCCGACAGTGCATTCATGCCAGCGTTAAATAGCTTGTGATTAGACAGGTATTCACCCGCTTCGATGTAATTAGCCACTTTACGGTAGCCTTCCATTTTATCGTCAGGGTCGGCTATCTTTGCCATTTGGCGTAGCATGGCATTACCAGCGATTAGCTGCTGTTTTTCATCCATTTCCATAAAGATAGGCTCAAAGCCTTTCTTCATCAGAGCACGACTAAGTTGGCGGGAGCGCTTTTCAATAGCAGGCGTCTTACGCAATTCATCCTGCAAGTCAGGGAAGAATTCGGCATCGTCACATAGAAGGGATAAGTGCAGTAACTCAGACTCTGTTTCAACGAATTTCAAGGCATGGCTAATATCTTGTTCATTCCCTACTGCAATCAATTTATCTTTGGTGTCGTCATCGTTTCGGGCTTCCTCGACGTGAATGATTTTGCTGATTAGCTCGAAGCACGCTATCCAGTCTTTGGTGTATTCATCGGCTTCTACTTGTTGCTTTTCATAGCGGCGCTGTAGAACCTGCATGTCATTATGTTTGGTAAAAGGCGCACCTTGCTCTTCACAGAAGAACTGCTCGTCTTTGAGTGCTTCGTAAGCGTGCAGTGAGAACCGTATTGACGAAGTGAAGCTGGTCAGGCAGGCAGAGTAACCCGCCACGGGAGCAGAGCACCCACCCGGTTCACAGGCCAGTCGGCGATGACATCAAGTACATAATGCAGATAGCGTTCCGGATCCACGCCGTTTAATTTGCACGTCCCGATAAGACTGTACAGTGACGCACCGCGCTCACCACCATGATCCGAGCCGAAGAACAGCCAGTTTTTTCTCCCCAGACTGACCCGTCGTAGGGCGTTTTCGGCAATGTTATTATCCACCTCCACCCAGCCATCTTCTGCATAGCGGATCAGCGCCGGCCACTGGTTCAGCGCATACCCGAACGCCTTCGCCAGTTCTGAGTGCCTTGAGAGGGTTTTCTGTTTCTCCCGCAGCCACCCCTCCAGTGACGCCAGCAGCGGCAGCACTTTTTGGTGCCGGACTGCCTGCCGTTCCTCTGCTCTTTTACCTCTGATCTCCGACTCGATGGCATACAGCTCGCCGATCCGTTTCAGCGCCTCCTCCGTCAGGACTGACGGGGTACGGACGTGAACATCGTGGATTTTTCGGCGGGCATGGGCCCAGCACGCGGCTTCCTTTATATGGCCGTCGCGGTAGAGCTCGTTGAACCCGGCGTAGGCATCAGCCTGCAGTACGCCACTGAAGCCTGCAAGATGGGTCTGAGGGTGGATACCTTTTCTGTCCGGGCTGTAAGCGAACCACACTGCGGGGGCCAGCGCTGATCCGGCGTTGCGGTCGTCTCGAACGTACGTCCATAAGCGCCCGGTCTTCGTCTTCTTATTGCCCGGCAACAGCACCGGGACAGGCGTATCGTCAGCATGGAGTTTGCCGTCGGTCAGGACATAGTGCTGAAGGGCTTCATCCAGCGGTGCCAGCAGACGACAACACGCATCCACCCAGCCCGACAGTACAGAACGACTCAACACTACACCCTGGCGGGCATAGATCTCCGACTGGCGATACAGCGGTGTGTGCTCTGCATACTTTGAGGTCAGCACTCGGGCCAGCAGCCCCGGTCCGGCGATCCCCCGTTCGATGGGGCGCGAAGGAGCCGGGGCCTGAACGATGCGATCGCACCGACGGCAGGCATGCTTTTCACGGACTGTCCGGATAACCCGGAAGGCGCTGCGCATCAGCTCCAGCTGTTCGGCGGCATCCTCACCCAGGTAACTCAGCGAACCACCGCACTCCGGGCAACACGGCTCAGTCGGCAGCAGCCGCTTCTCATCCCGTGGGAGTGACTCAGGGAACGGTTTGCGGGTGCGGGTCTGACGCAGCGGGCGCTGCACTGCCGGGTCATCCACCCGGCCGGTCAGCGTATCGCTTTCCTGCTGCAGCAGGTTCAGGTCAGCTTCCATTTGCGCGATACGGCGGGATACCTTTTCGGAACGACTGCCGAAGTTCATCCGGCGCAGCTTATCCAGTTGCGCCTGCAGATGGTCTATTTCGCGTTCCCGGTTGCTCAGCTTTTCCTGCAGGGCGTGGATCAACGCTTCCTGTTCGGCCAGGCGCTGTTTCAGCAGAAGGATGTCGTCAGAAGAGGTATCGTTCATAAGCCTGTATTTTACCAGGCTTATTCTGCGACAACCAGGATAAAGAGCGCTACAACATGGTCAGGGATGTCAGTAACCGCTTTGGCTGTCGCCAGTCGATACCTTCCATCAGCATCGCCAGTTGCGCCGGCGTCAGGAACACTTTGCCATCGCGGGCTGAGGGCCAGGCGAAGCGACCACGTTCCAGTCGCTTTGTCAGCAGGCACAGACCATCGCCGGTGGACCAGAGCAGTTTTACCTGACTGCCGCTGCGTCCCCGGAAGATGAAGACGTGGCCGGACATCGGGTCATCTTTCAGCGCGGTCTGCACCTTTGCGGCGAGGCCATTGAAGCCGTTGCGCATATCGGTGATACCGGCAACCAGCCAGATTTTTGTGCCTGCGGGAAGATTTATCATACCGGCCCCCGCATCAGTTCGCGCAGGACAGTGCTCATGAGTTCAGCAGAGGGATGAGTCAGTGTTATTTCTCCTCCCCGACATTTTATGTGGCAGGTAGCGGGAGGAGAGCAGGATGGTAGTTCGAAGGTTGGGAGAGAAGAGCCCGCCTGAAGCTGCACGGGTATCAGGGCAGGAAGCGACGATGAGTTTTTTCGGGGCCGACAGACCCGCCCTTCACGCTGCCAGAGCCTTATCCATTTAAAGAGCAGGTTATCATTGACGTCATGTTTCCGGGCCAGTGCGGCAATACTGCCTTCTTCTTCAAGAGCCAGCCTGACCAGTTCCATTTTGAATTCAGGGGAATAGTGTTTCCGGGGAAGTCTTTCTTTAGCGCGCATGAGGTGTCCACCTGCAAAATAAGTGGGTGCTTAAGTTACAGGATCCTGGATTCGGGACCAGACGGTACTCAGACGACGCTTACAGTGCTTCTAGCTCACCCTCGATTTCAACCGATAGGTTAGCCGCTTGGTGCGCCTTGTAACTAAGTTGATTAAACTGAGCGTTAAGCGCTGGCAGGTATCGCGCCTCAGTAATAAACCAACGGCAACGAATGCAGTTTTCAGGGCCATGCGGTACGCTGCCATAGATGCGATTAACGGCAGCACTTGCATCTCTAATCAACTCACCACCGTTCCAGCACCCGCCCAGCGTACTGACTTCATCGGATTTTACGGTGTTGCCTCCGACCAAACATAAGCCAGCTGAACGCTCCTCCCAGCCGATGGGATTACGGTTAACTAATGCCGCCTGAATGCTATCTTCTTTGTGATAGACCATTTTGCATTGAATTTGCGCTAGTGAGGCATCTTTGAGGAAGTTGCGCACTGATTGCTTGGCTTTACCCTCAAGCTCCCCCTCGGCTTCACTCATTTTTTCCGCCATCACGGACGGGGTAATTTTGTTGTAGTAGATGGTCATTAGGATACGTGAGTGCCCTGCCAGTAGTTTGGATATGACCGGTAGTGGCAATTGGGTATCCATCGTGTAGGCAGTTATCAGCGATACACGCAAGCTGTGCAGGGGGAAATTTGTGGCAACCTTAGCGTTTTCTGGAGTGTCTTCTGGGTAATCCACAACCAGTTTAAGTCGCTCTCCATTATCAAGCGTATTACCTTGCTCAGCGAGCTGGTTTTCCAATTCCAGTAACAATTGATACCAGAAAGGTGCTATATTCGCAGCCCCACAAATTGGTTTGTATTTATCTTCTCCTTTCGCTGACGCATCCCGAAACAGAAAGGCGATTTCACCCATGCTTTCTAACTGGGTTTGTGACTTATGTTTGCCAATATGTTTAGTTAACAGCGTGGTGCAGTCTGTCGGTTTCACTATAGGGTTGTATTTTTCCTGCCAGTTACGCAGTTTTTCCAGCCAATATAATACTTCCTCATTCTGCCAAGGGATGATGTAGCCCCGCTCAAGTTCGTCTTTATTTTGGTCAGCGGTTTTGTTGGTGTTGATATATAAACCTGTGGAATACTGGCCTGTCATGGTGTCATGGATACGGCGAATGATGCCTTTACCAAAAGGGCGTTTTTCGCTACCGAGCGCAAAGTCATGCTTGTCATTGAGCTTCCAACGACCGCTTTCATAACGCCACGTATCCGCTTCACCACTGTCTAACATACGCACTTGATAGGTGCGCAGTGGCAGATGCAGCTTCATAAATATAACCATCGCTTTGACAGGTGACCAGATTTGGTGGAGGGTGATTCTTTTATTATCTCTAGTCACCTCTTTGGTACGCCACACACAATCGGGGTCAGATTTGTCAATCAAGTCAGGCTCAACTTCAAACCAATCGCCACCTGATTTCCTTTGCCCTGCCTGCTCTTGTGCCCATGTCCAATGCTTGAAATGTCGGTAGTGATAGCTAGGCAGTAACGACTCGCCTTGTGGTAGGTTTTGCTCAATCACCGTCAGTTCCGCTTTATCTGGCAATGGACACAGAATTTGGCGCAGGTCTTGGATGTAACGATACGGAAGTGGGTTACGCACGGTTTCAGTGTGTGATTGTTGCCTCTTAATTTTGCTCAGCGGATTGCGAACCAGTGGCATTAAGTTGCCGCTATCATCTTCTTCAGATAGATGATGCTCAATGACGTAATTAATGAAGTCACCGAGGTGGTTGATAGATTTTGATACTTTGACGGGGTCGTTAATAGTTTTTCTCACAGTAGCTTCTAGCTCTTCAGTGGAGCAGATATGGCCATTGTAGCCCTTGAAAAACAGACCAATATCAGTTGCATAGGGAGCGCACTCCAACAGGTAGGACTCAAAAAAACGGCTCAACGCGGAAAGCTTGTGGTCAACCCCCACATGCTGTGTCGCCATCCACTCAGCGGCTAATTCCTGCCATTGCTCCCACTCAGGGCCAAGGGTGGTGAGCATCCATTTAAACGTTAAGTCCGATGTACGCCCGTCATGTTTCTTGACTTTTTTTGCCATTATTTACCTCGTAATTTCGGATGCTTGCCTGTGAAATAGCCTTGCGGGTCAATATCGTCAAAACCGTGCTCGACCAACTCTTTCCAATCTAGCGATTTTACTTTGGACTCAGGATTTGCCAGTTGTAGCGTGGCCTTGTTGAGTTCATCGGAAATTTCCTGCTGCCCTTTACCTGTGTAGGGAACTTGAGACTCCAGTGATTTATGGTGCATACATCGTCGTATCACCAACGGGTTAAGTCCTGAACGCTCTAAGCGTCTGCCATAACTATGACGATGACCGTGCGGGTCGAACCCTTCCGATTTGTTTGGCTCTAAGCCAATGCGCCTTAATCCCGCCGCATAGCTTTGGTGAAACGCATTCAAAGTGTATGGGTTTCCAAGGGCGCTGTGATGGAATGAAATGAACGCATAGGTGTGATGGCAGTCAATACTGGCTCGATATTTTTGGTATCTCTTCCACAGTGACATAAAAACCTTGCCATAATCCGTTGGAAACCACTGAACTTGTATGTAGTTATCTCGATGGTCTACAACTCTTGTTTTCCAGCCAACGTATGCCGTGCCTTTCATTCGTTTGCGTGGTATACGAGCGTATTTTTCTTGTAAATAGGCTTCTCTGGTTTTTGTCCCTGAGCGACTACGCCAACCTTCGGGTGCTTTACCATCGACTTCGTTGTAAATTCGAACTATCGCTTTTTCAGGGTCATACGGATCTTCAAGTACATCAGTCACCCACAGCATAATAGCTTCGCTTTCACGCAAACCGCCACCGTGCATCAAGAGCAGCATAAGCTTATCTCTCAACGCAACTCGTGGATCTTTTGCTCCGCCAATACCATCTTTATAGAATGATTCCCAATGCTTATCTGGGAATGCTAAAGCATCGTCTTCGGCTTTCGTCAATGGAGTACGTCCTTTCATTGTGCGAGCTTTACGGATGGTTTTGTTAACGGTTTTATCTTCAATATGTCCAAGGAAGTCATTTTGGTTTTTTCGATACCAAGCAGCGTAATTAAGGCGTTGCTCATGAGGTGTGGCATCTCGCAAAGGGTTCATTGGCTCTGCGCCATGCTTGTTAGCCAGCCAATCAGTAAATGCCGTTAATCGATGAATATGTTTATTGACGTTATCAGTTGAGCTTGGCACCCAGTACAAGCCAGAGGGATCTAAACCATCTTCACCGATGGTGCCTGTGTAAAGACGCTTAGCAAAGGTTTGGAATAGCATTTTAGGATCTTCAAATAATCCTTTGTTGGCTTCCATGTAATCCAAGAGCAAAGAAGTGGCTTGTATAAAACCATTCATTAAAGCATTACTAGCACCATCAGCTTCCATCTTTAGCAAGTAATCGGTAACTGAACCAACTTCACCTTGTTCGGTGATCAAGATGGGGAGCTGACTTTTAATGCCAGTATTATCTTCTACGATAGTTGCTTTGACTTTAACCGATGACAAGGTTCATTCCTTTATACACGTTAAACATACAATACACTATAATTCTAAAGAGTTTATTGTCAAATAAAAAGGCAGATTTCTCTGCCTTAATACACAATATACATAGTTCAAGGTACTATATATAACTTAAGGGCGTTTTATTTTTGTGTGCTTATTTACCATCCGTTTCATCATCTACTTTCTGAGTCATGATTGGAGGCGGCGCTTCATTATCAATTTTCCTACGGCCTTCATCGCTGAAGAAGATTTTCCAGATAAAGTGCCCGACAAAAAGGATTCCGCATCCTATAATCAGCGCCCAGTCGAAAGTGTCAAATGGTCTGTTAAAATAATCAAACATATAGTTCTCCAGGGTAGAGTTCGTGACTAAGCCCGTTAAACGTTGTGTGGATAATTGCTCCACCAGACCGGGCAATGCAATTCATTGTTTTTTTCAGACCATCCGGCATCTATGAGTAATCTCTTCACAAAAAATGGCTGGTTTCTGAAGATATCTGTAGAAATTGATGTAGCTTTAATGACACTTCCTTTTTCACCAGGTTTTGTTGGTTTCTCGTAACGCGTTATACCGATATGCTGTAGACGTGACCTAATCGCGCCATCTGTCCTATTCATTTTCTTGGCAATCACTTCTATTGAACGATGCTCAGATAGAAGTGTAATTAAAAACTTATAGTTTCCACATACCCATTTGGCTGGTTTTTGTGGTTCTCTTTGGTTCCGTTCAGGCACTGATCTTTCCTTAATTTGTTGTGGTTTTTCACTATCACAATCAATGTCAGTTCTGGCCGGGTAATTTGAAATGGTTTTATCTGGTACGGTTTCATAGATAATTTCATTAAGCACTATATGCTTGCTCCACCAATCTGGGGCGGTAAGGTCGAATCCATCAATGTGCCAGCCGAATTCGATTAGTGGCAGGACATCAAGAAAACGTTTTTTTGATAATTTCGCAGAACTTATTTTTTTATTTAACCATATAACCGTACTAGATGAATCGTCTTCAGCGCCCACGGTAATCATTCCAAGCTCTATAAGTTGCTGAAGAGTGGATTGATGGCTTCTTAAGGTAAGCTCGGCAAGTGCCGTTTTACTGATACCATGTTGTATCGCCTTAAGTAAGACCCGAGTATCGTCAGGAGTCCACGGTTTACCGGTAATGAGGTGTGAAGATGTTTTCTTATGTAGCTGATCAGTATCCTCATCTTCGGGTACTAACAGGCTTGTGTTTCTTGTTCGCCACCATTCTGGAGAGTACAGAACATTTTCACCATTTATGCAGTGTGCTACCCATCCATTATCTAGCAGGGTTTTAAGAGTTATACCTGAAGCTGGTTCAGCCGGTGGCACTCTGATTGAAGAGTTAGGCTTGAGGGTAATTTCGTTAGGCTCGGAGAGATTTTCTCTTATGAGAAGGTATAAATCCAACTCGATACATCTTAACTGGATTATCCTTTCATTGTATCCAAGAATGGACGTAAGCGCTGCAAATGAGTAACCATCCTTAAGCCCTTTTATAAGCTTCAGATCTTCAGCTGGTGACCATGACGGTAATTTCTTCTTCATTCACTTGCCTTAGAGTGAACTAAATATTTCTGATATTACTTGTAAATCAATAATTCTTGAATCGAGAATGGGGGCGTTTTGAGGTGTATAAATCGCACTTAGACTCGACCATTTAGTATCCGTGGTTGAAGAGCTCCTCAACTCCAGCATTTACGACATCCTGGTTTCCAGGGATGTAACGTGGCCAGCCTTCTACCTCTTTGATGTTCTTAACGATAACTCCTTCGAAGCCAAATTGATCTGCCGATATATCAACAATATGGAATTCATCGTTGTTGGAGATCTCACACCAGTAATGACCGAACCCGCCATACATAGTGAATAACCCGCCGTCAGATTTCCCATCGCCACCTCTAATCACAGCTGATAACCCTTTGCTATGTGCCAGACGAGCTAATAGCAGACTGGCAAATAGGCATGTGCCCGTTGTGTCATCGGTATCACAGTCAGCGAGGATACCGTTCAGTAATGCCCGTGCTTCAGTCGCAACATCATTAATGAGGTTTTTCATCAGGGTTACTTATCGCAAATCGGTTTCAGGGGATTCTGCCAGACAGGCCGTAGCGTGACAATTTTTTATGACCCCAATAGGGGGCGAAATTAACGGGTCTTAGAATTTCGTCACCGATGAATGTTGCGTTAATCTTTTTTTATATAAAGAGGAGCTAACCATGAATAAAATGAAGTACAGTGCAGTATTGAATGAATGGAATTTTAAGTATGATTCTGCTGAAAGATTCGGTGACTCACACTTTCTTTATATCCATAATTTCATGAACGATCAGAGCCAGTTACTTGGTATTATCATAGCTGATTTTTTGAAGGTTCCTCAGATAGAACTTCTTCCTATTCAGACCGCCATAGATAACCTTGTAAGGTTATTAAAGGTTCAGACATCCAGGTCGTTAACGTCTGATGAGGGTGTTGATCTTGCTCAATTCCTCACTCAGTACCTCAGACAGACACAATCTTATGCTGCGGTTTCAAGTATGTGTCCGGTTGGTCAAAAGTTGAATTTTTTCCTGAACATCTACCCAAGAAAAGGTAATAAAGAGTTTTCTTTTCGATTATTCGCAATCACCACACTCAATGAAATTACAAGCGTGTCTGAATTTGTTGAAATGGCACATAGTACTCAACAAAGTGATCTGATTAATAATCCTGGTTATTTTGTTTGATTACTAAATAATTCCATATTGAAATCATTAACCATCACTTAACAGTGATGGTTTTTTGTTTTATTTCAATTATCTTTTTGTTCGATATGACTATCTGCTTTTTATAATCTGATTTCACTTACTATCATGCTGATACTACTAGGTAAAATGGTCGTGATGACTTTAATTCATGCTATTCCATTGAGATTTGTGTTTACAATCAATAAAAATATTGTTAATAAAATGTAATCCTTAACATAAATCAACATGGATATGGAACCTACACTACAATGGCAAAGAAAAACATACATCAGGAAGAGATTGTATTCGCGAAGAAACAGCTTGTTCTCCTTGCAACATTAAAAGGGAAGGTAAGTGAATTGATTCTAAAGTGGGAAGGGAACATTGGAGCTGAGACTCCTGACTTGAATCGCCACGGGTTTAACAGACACCTCAGAGTCATTTAAGATGGCTTAAAGAGAGGTGCCCATGAGCAGTAAGCGTTATCCCGAAGAGTTTAAAATTGAAGCAGTCAAACAGGTTGTTGATCGCGGTTATTCTGTTGCCAGCGTTGCAACACGTCTCGATATCACCACCCACAGCCTTTACGCCTGGATAAAGAAGTACGGTCCGGATTCTTCCACTAATAAAGAACAGTCAGATGTTCAGGCCGAGATCCGCCGTCTCCAGAAAGAGCTGAAACGGGTTACCGACGAACGGGACATATTAAAAAAAGCCGCTGTAGATTCAATTGGTCAACGCAACAGTTATGTGAAAACATGGGGTTGCGGAGGTTTTTTGAATGAGACGAACATTTACAGCAGAGGAAAAAGCCTCTGTTTTTGAACTATGGAAGAACGGAACAGGCTTCAGTGAAATAGCGAATATCCTGGGTTCAAAACCCGGAACGATCTTCACTATGTTAAGGGATACTGGCGGCATAAAACCCCATGAGCGTAAGCGGGCTGTAGCTCACCTGACACTGTCTGAGCGCGAGGAGATACGAGCTGGTTTGTCAGCCAAAATGAGCATTCGTGCGATAGCTACTGCGCTGAATCGCAGTCCTTCGACGATCTCACGTGAAGTTCAGCGTAATCGGGGCAGACGCTATTACAAAGCTGTTGATGCTAATAACCGAGCCAACAGAATGGCGAAAAGGCCAAAACCGTGCTTACTGGATCAAAATTTACCATTGCGAAAGCTTGTTCTGGAAAAGCTGGAGATGAAATGGTCTCCAGAGCAAATATCAGGATGGTTAAGGCGAACAAAACCACGTCAAAAAACGCTGCGAATATCACCTGAGACAATTTATAAAACGCTGTACTTTCGTAGCCGTGAAGCGCTACACCACCTGAATATACAGCATCTGCGACGGTCGCATAGCCTTCGCCATGGCAGGCGTCATACCCGCAAAGGCGAAAGAGGTACGATTAACATAGTGAACGGAACACCAATTCACGAACGTTCCCGAAATATCGATAACAGACGCTCTCTGGGGCATTGGGAGGGCGATTTAGTCTCAGGTACAAAAAACTCTCATATAGCCACACTTGTAGACCGAAAATCACGTTATACGATCATCCTTAGACTCAGGGGCAAAGATTCTGTCTCAGTAAATCAGGCTCTTACCGACAAATTCCTGAGTTTACCGTCAGAACTCAGAAAATCACTGACATGGGACAGAGGAATGGAACTGGCCAGACATCTAGAATTTACTGTCAGCACCGGCGTTAAAGTTTACTTCTGCGATCCTCAGAGTCCTTGGCAGCGGGGAACAAATGAGAACACAAATGGGCTAATTCGGCAGTACTTTCCTAAAAAGACATGTCTTGCCCAATATACTCAACATGAACTAGATCTGGTTGCTGCTCAGCTAAACAACAGACCGAGAAAGACACTGAAGTTCAAAACACCGAAAGAGATAATTGAAAGGGGTGTTGCATTGACAGATTGAATCTACAGCGGCGTACTTCGCAAAGCTGTCCGACTGAGGTACGCCTTTATCCGTGACAACACCTGTTGCTGGCCTGTTCGCCTGCTCTGTCGGGTGCTGGATGTTCATCCCAGTGGTTTTTACGCCTGGCTTCAGCAGCCGCATTCACAACGCCATCAGGCAGACCTGAGACTGACAGGACAGATTAAACAGTTCTGGCTGGAATCGGGATGCGTCTATGGTTATCGTAAAATCCATCTGGATCTGCGGGACAGCGGGCAACAGTGCGGAGTGAACAGAGTCTGGCGACTGATGAAACGTGTCGGGATAAAGGCTCAGGTCGGATACCGGAGCCCGCGGGCACGTAAAGGCGAGGCCAGTATCGTGTCGCCCAACAGGCTCCAGCGACAGTTCAATCCGGATGCTCCGAATGAGCGTTGGGTAACGGATATAACCTACATCAGAACCCACGAAGGCTGGCTGTATCTTGCCGTGGTTGTTGATCTGTTCTCACGCAAAATTATCGGCTGGTCCATGCAATCCCGGATGGCAAAGGACATTGTCCTGAACGCACTGCTGATGGCTGTATGGCGGCGTAATCCCCAAAAACAGGTGCTGGTTCATTCGGATCAGGGCAGTCAGTACACAAGCCATGAGTGGCAGTCGTTCCTGAAATCACACGGCCTGGAGGGCAGCATGAGCCGTCGCGGTAACTGCCATGATAATGCGGTTGCAGAAAGCTTTTTCCAATTGTTGAAACGCGAACGGATAAAGAAAAAGATCTACGGAACGCGGGAAGAAGCCCGCAGCGATATTTTTGATTACATCGAAATGTTTTATAACAGTAAGCGTCGGCATGGTTCTAGCGATCAGATTTCACCGACAGAATATGAAAACCAGTATTATCAACGGCTCGGAAGTGTCTAGATTATCCGTGGCGATTCAACTATCATCTTTTAATGAACCAACTTGAGTCAGTAGAAAAGCAAATATTTTCTAAGATTGGTGCTTGGAAAAAGACATCTTTGCTTTGAGTGTCAGTGAAGAAAAACTTTATGAACAAACTTAATCCTCCTGCTTTATGTAATTCTTTTTTTACCAGGGATTTCTAGGAGAATCTTAGTCCATAACCCATCTGTCATAAAATCAATTATCGAGTCTGATATCATGGCTTTATTTGCAATTCTTTGAGCAGTGTAAATTGCCTGACTTTTATCTTCGATAAAGATGCCATGAGGCACTAGACTAACATTATCTTCGGTTTTCCTTGCCCACATGCGGAGGCGGTAATCTATTATGTATTCGTCATACTCTATCCACAGATGAGGTCGAATTATCTGGCCAGTTCCAGCCAACGTTACTTCTCCAACGATGCGCTGGTGCGGTATACAGAATCTATCTAGCAGGCAACTTACAACCATAGTATGACCATCACATTCGAGTGGAAGTACATCATATTTATGTAACAGCTCGCAGACATAAGCAACTTCAGGGGTTATGAACATTTACGGCCTCATATTAGACGGGGAGGGTGCTTAATTGGTCATTAAGCCTAAGTGATGATGGAGCCCAGTAGCCGGAACCGCACATCCACCGTTCACCAGGAAATGAAAAACCCTCTCTGATAAGAAACTCCCTAAGTTCGGTGCTGATGACATTCTCAACCTTTAAGATGTAGTTATTTGTCTCAGCTGCTTCTTTTAATTTCGAGAGTAACTGTCTGAAAAATCCTTTGCCTGGGGTCTTCACTGAAATGGTTGCGACTACCAGTACCGACGAACCGAGGTATGACATTTTTCCCGTCCGGGCACGGATGTATAACTCATCTACTAACTGAAGACCTTGAACCTTCATTGATTTTGAATGAAAGATGCTTTTTTTTGCTTCAACCATTAAGTGAGTGAATGATTGAAGGATCTTATTGATGTCTCTGTCATGACAACTCATATAATCACCAAATTAAATCAGCATAATAAATTGCACAGTGTATAGCGTAACTTTTCAATAAAGTTGATGCTTTGAAATAAAAGCAACAATACATAATCTTTGTGTCTTATTGACTAAGGTTGTTATGTAATTATCAGAGGTTTTTAATCCTTTCTAAAGATGCTAGATATGCTTCATAGTTATCTCCAAATTTTTTCTTTGCCCGTCTTACTCTCATCTTTTCTGCCAGTTCACTCTTATGCTCGGTCTGGTATTTTTTATTGTTTTGGAGTTTTACACCTGCACCGGAACCGGCAGCATAATTTCTGTTTTTATCGCTAATGCACAACTTGCATTTACTTTTAAGGCCAAACTTACCCTTAAGTTCCTTACCGAATTCTTCGAAGGGTTTAACCTGATTGCATCCTTTACAGCGTTTGCACCCAGAGGGGAGATCTTCATTAGCCATGTCTAGTTCCAGTGGTTAAAGGTAATGAACTGCATTTTACTGCAAACAGGCACTTCCAACCATAAAATCGACTACTTAACCATAATTCAACATAAGGTTCATTATGCGCACTTAGATTGTAATGGCTCAATAGTAATGTCCGCCTGTGGCTCAATTCAGATGTCCGCGCTATGGTAAGCTTCACTGGTCCGTTTAAACTACCGGGAGGCATATCATGAGCGCAGAAAGCTCAGGAGTGTTTACTTTGAAAGAGATCAACCGGATCAAGATTATACAGGACGTCATTGAACGTCGCATCACAACGCGCCGTGCGGCCGAGCACCTCGGTATCAGCGACAGGCAATGCCGCAGACTTCTTGCCCGTTACCGTGAAGGCGGACCGCTTGGTATGGCCAGCAGACGATGTGGCATGCGTGGTAACCGCCAGTTGCCACCCGGGCTCGCAGATCAGGCTCTGGAACTGATCAAGACGCGTTATGCTGATTTCGGTCCGACTCTGGCGCGTGAAAAGCTCGAAGAACTCCACGGACTGTTTCTTGGCAAAGAAACTGTCCGGCGCATCATGGTGCGGGCTGGCTTATGGGTTCCCCGTAAACAACGTGCCGCAAGGATCCCTCAACCACGGTACCGGCGTCCGTGTACTGGTGAGCTGATACAAATAGATGGCTGTGATCACGACTGGTTTGAAGGCCGTGGCCCGGCCTGCACCGCGCTGGTCTATGTTGATGATGCAACCAGCAAACTGATGGAACTGTTGTTTGTTAAATCGGAGTCCACGTTTTCTTACTTCGAAGCCACGCGGCGCTATATCGATAAGCATGGTAAACCGCTGGCACTGTACAGCGATAAAGCCGGTGTTTTTCGTGTTAACAATAAACACGCCACAGGCGGAGACGGGCATACTCAGTTTGGGCGAGCCATGCATGAACTGAACATCCAGACTATCTGTGCAGAAACCAGTCCCGCCAAAGGGCGTGTAGAACGAGCTCACCTCACTTTACAGGATCGTCTGGTCAAAGAGCTGCGGTTACAGGGCATTTGTTCAATGGAGGCTGCAAATGACTTCGCTGAGGCCTATATGGCTGACTATAACCGCCGTTTTGGCAAAGTACCGCGACATGATTTTGACGTACACCGTGCTGTAGAACATGATGAGGACCTGGGGCTTATTTTCACTGTTCGTGAAAAACGTAAAGTCTCAAAATCGTTGACGATACAATATGATAAAATGTTGTACCTGATTGAAGACAGCGAACTGAGTCGCCGTGCAATAGGTAAATATATCGATGTGTATCACTATCCTGATGGCAGAAAAGAGCTGCGCCTGAACGGTACGCTACTTCCCTACTCTACCTACGACCGACTGTCAGAAATCGACCAGGGCGCGATTGTCGATAACAAGCGTCTTGGCCGAACCCTGGAGTTTATCAGTCTGGTGCAGAGCAAGCGGGATAACACGCGCTCTCAGTCAATTCCCGCTGGAGATGGCCCTTCCCGACGACGGCCAAAGCAGGAAGGGAAGAAATCCCAGCGCTCACTGGATAATGATGACATGCTCGAAGCACTCAAACAGCTTCAGTCACGTTCAGAGGACATTTTTGGTAAAAGAGCCCGCTGATGGTACTCACTGGCCGGACAGTGGTTGCTCACCAGTTGATATTGTCCGGCCAGACCCATGATGTATTATTCATTTCGTTCAGCATCTTTATGTCCTGCTTTTCACGGGCATACTTACCCCATAATGAATGAAAAGAACGAACAATACTGATTAACTGCTTTTTTCTTTGCTCCGGAGATAGGCTGATAAAATAGCAGCACCTGCTGTCAATATTATCCTCAATGAAATTAAAATCAGAGTCTGATGCATATTTTACTGTTAGCATAATATCATTCGACGTTGTTCTCTCAGACTCTGTTAATGCTGATTCTATCAGGTATTCAAAGGCATACATGACAGACAGCTGGTTTTTGTCTGTCTGAATATAACCCATTGAGTTTCTGAGTATTGAGGACTGTACCAGGACCAGAGGCCATAAAAGCTCAACACCATAAAGCTTATATGTATCATGTTGATCATACTGATGTTGCTCAACACGACGATTACCTTCCCGTGCTTTACGAATATCATAGGCAAGGGATAACATAAATCCGTCTTTAACTTTAATCAGTGGGCTTTCATCCACGATGTAATGAATGAGTTCATGTAATTCATTCAGGGCTTCTGAATCTCCCCACAGTATAAAACCTGCATTGTTCGGCGTTAACTCGTATCGAAGCATGGGCTCAATCATCCTGTTGTTTCAGTCGGAGGAAAGTCTATCAGTAAAGAGAATGAGAGATCAAAGTGGTCATTTTAATTGAGCTGGATAACGGACATTTCAATTGAGCCTTGACATAGATTGTAATGGCTCAATAGTAATGTCCGCCTGTGGCTCAATTCAGATGTCCGCGCTATGGTAAGCTTCACTGGTCCGTTTAAACTACCGGGAGGCATATCATGAGCGCAGAAAGCTCAGGAGTGTTTACTTTGAAAGAGATCAACCGGATCAAGATTATACAGGACGTCATTGAACGTCGCATCACAACGCGCCGTGCGGCCGAGCACCTCGGTATCAGCGACAGGCAATGCCGCAGACTTCTTGCCCGTTACCGTGAAGGCGGACCGCTTGGTATGGCCAGCAGACGATGTGGCATGCGTGGTAACCGCCAGTTGCCACCCGGGCTCGCAGATCAGGCTCTGGAACTGATCAAGACGCGTTATGCTGATTTCGGTCCGACTCTGGCGCGTGAAAAGCTCGAAGAACTCCACGGACTGTTTCTTGGCAAAGAAACTGTCCGGCGCATCATGGTGCGGGCTGGCTTATGGGTTCCCCGTAAACAACGTGCCGCAAGGATCCCTCAACCACGGTACCGGCGTCCGTGTACTGGTGAGCTGATACAAATAGATGGCTGTGATCACGACTGGTTTGAAGGCCGTGGCCCGGCCTGCACCGCGCTGGTCTATGTTGATGATGCAACCAGCAAACTGATGGAACTGTTGTTTGTTAAATCGGAGTCCACGTTTTCTTACTTCGAAGCCACGCGGCGCTATATCGATAAGCATGGTAAACCGCTGGCACTGTACAGCGATAAAGCCGGTGTTTTTCGTGTTAACAATAAACACGCCACAGGCGGAGACGGGCATACTCAGTTTGGGCGAGCCATGCATGAACTGAACATCCAGACTATCTGTGCAGAAACCAGTCCCGCCAAAGGGCGTGTAGAACGAGCTCACCTCACTTTACAGGATCGTCTGGTCAAAGAGCTGCGGTTACAGGGCATTTGTTCAATGGAGGCTGCAAATGACTTCGCTGAGGCCTATATGGCTGACTATAACCGCCGTTTTGGCAAAGTACCGCGACATGATTTTGACGTACACCGTGCTGTAGAACATGATGAGGACCTGGGGCTTATTTTCACTGTTCGTGAAAAACGTAAAGTCTCAAAATCGTTGACGATACAATATGATAAAATGTTGTACCTGATTGAAGACAGCGAACTGAGTCGCCGTGCAATAGGTAAATATATCGATGTGTATCACTATCCTGATGGCAGAAAAGAGCTGCGCCTGAACGGTACGCTACTTCCCTACTCTACCTACGACCGACTGTCAGAAATCGACCAGGGCGCGATTGTCGATAACAAGCGTCTTGGCCGAACCCTGGAGTTTATCAGTCTGGTGCAGAGCAAGCGGGATAACACGCGCTCTCAGTCAATTCCCGCTGGAGATGGCCCTTCCCGACGACGGCCAAAGCAGGAAGGGAAGAAATCCCAGCGCTCACTGGATAATGATGACATGCTCGAAGCACTCAAACAGCTTCAGTCACGTTCAGAGGACATTTTTGGTAAAAGAGCCCGCTGATGGTACTCACTGGCCGGACAGTGGTTGCTCACCAGTTGATATTGTCCGGCCAGACCCATGATGTATTATTCATTTCGTTCAGCATCTTTATGTCCTGCTTTTCACGGGCATACTTACCCCATAATGAATGAAAAGAACGAACAATACTGATTAACTGCTTTTTTCTTTGCTCCGGAGATAGGCTGATAAAATAGCAGCACCTGCTGTCAATATTATCCTCAATGAAATTAAAATCAGAGTCTGATGCATATTTTACTGTTAGCATAATATCATTCGACGTTGTTCTCTCAGACTCTGTTAATGCTGATTCTATCAGGTATTCAAAGGCATACATGACAGACAGCTGGTTTTTGTCTGTCTGAATATAACCCATTGAGTTTCTGAGTATTGAGGACTGTACCAGGACCAGAGGCCATAAAAGCTCAACACCATAAAGCTTATATGTATCATGTTGATCATACTGATGTTGCTCAACACGACGATTACCTTCCCGTGCTTTACGAATATCATAGGCAAGGGATAACATAAATCCGTCTTTAACTTTAATCAGTGGGCTTTCATCCACGATGTAATGAATGAGTTCATGTAATTCATTCAGGGCTTCTGAATCTCCCCACAGTATAAAACCTGCATTGTTCGGCGTTAACTCGTATCGAAGCATGGGCTCAATCATCCTGTTGTTTCAGTCGGAGGAAAGTCTATCAGTAAAGAGAATGAGAGATCAAAGTGGTCATTTTAATTGAGCTGGATAACGGACATTTCAATTGAGCCTTGACATTAGATTGTTAGAACCATTTAGTAATGTCACTTTTTATCCAGATAGAAACGTCACCTTAGAGTAAGCTAAACTGAATGCAATTCTAAGGGGCTCAACGCATGTTGGTGACCATGTCAGATAAAGAGATCCACCGCCTACCGGTGATACAGGCAGTTTGTGAAAAGCGTCTACGCCGTCGTGATGCAGCATCACAGCTTGGCATTTCAGAACGTCAGGCGCAACGACTTATCAATCGTTACCGAGTTTCTGGTGCTGAAGGACTTGTCAGCCGCAAACGCGGCCAGCCCAGCAACCGCCGGTTGACCGAATCTCTCAAACTACGAGTACTCACGCTGATACGTGAAAACTACAGTGACTTTGGGCCCACACTGGCCGCAGAAAAACTCAGAGAGCGCCATAATATCCGGCTTTCAATCGAGACCGTCCGCAACTGGATGACGTCTGACGGACTCTGGGTCCCGCATGCTCGCCGTAAGTCACGGGTTTATCAACCCCGACATCGGCGTGATTGTCTGGGTGAACTTATCCAGATCGACGGCTCCCACCATGACTGGTTTGAAGGCCGTGCGCCAAAATGCTGCCTGCTGGTCTTTATCGATGATGCCACCGGGCGTCTGATGCATTTGCGGTTCAGCGAGTCAGAAACAGCCTTTGACTACATGCTGGCAACCCGGGAATACATCGAGCAGCATGGGAAGCCGGTATCGCTGTACAGTGACAAACACGCAATATTTCGCGTCAGTGGTCCGGAGAAACGCAATACCACCGTTACCCAGTTCGGACGTGTGCTTTATGACCTGGCAATCGAGCTTATTTGTGCCAACAGCTCTGAAGCTAAAGGCCGCGTGGAACGTGCGAATCAGACACTTCAGGATCGGCTGATCAAAGAAATGCGTCTGGAAGGTATAACCGGCATTGAGGCCGCAAATGCCTGGCTTGCCACTTTCATCGCTGACTTTAACAGCCGGTTTTCACGACCGGCTAAGTTCCCCAAAGATTTGCATCGTCCGGTGCAGGAAAGCCCCGATGAATTAAGAGACATCTTTGCCTGGCATGATGTTCGTACCGTGTCGAAATCACTGACCTTCCAGTACGATAAGATCCTTTATCTCATGGACACCACAGAAGAAAATAGCCGTCTTGCCGGTGAAAAAATTAAAGTACTGGATTATCCCGATGGCACCCTCGCCTTCCTCTATGGGCACCGGAGCCTTAAGTGCCAGGCATTTGATAAGCTGGCCTGTGTCGACCAGGGGCAGATTGTTGATAACAAACGTCTCGGGACTGTACTCCGACTGGCTCAGGTAAAACAGGATGAGCGGGAAAGCGAAGGCAAACGGGAACGAAGCAAAAAATCGCCCAGCCGTAAGGCTCAGGTGCGCATCCAGGAACAGCTCCGGGCTATCAATCCCGTTCTGGCAGACCCGAGCTTGTTTGTGGCAAGTTCAAAGCGATAGAATCGACCATCAGTGCTGCAAAGTACCGGAACAGTGAGTCCCCAAAAGGATACTTGAGATGATTAAATTCCCGACTACAAAGCGCGTTGATTTGTATAAAACTGCTGTCAGCTCTGAGCAATTACATCTAGATCTGGTTGCGGCTCAGGAGTTCATGTTCGATGCCTGGGAAAATGATGACCTGGAAGTTGTGCTGAAACTCATCAGAAAAGCTATCAAGAAATCCCCGCTCTGTGCTGACGCATACTCATTCTACTGCGAGATATCTCAAGAACCTCCTGAGTCAAAAATCGGGAAGCTGGAGACTGCTTTGTACGCAGCCAGCATTGCACTTGGCGAGGATTTTCAGGAGTTCGCAGGACGTTTCTGGGGATTTGTCGAAACACGTCCATATATGAGAGCAAAAGCAGCTTTGGCTGAGGCCTTATGGGAGTCTGGTAATTTTTATCCGGCTATGGCTCATAGCCGCGAAATGCTGAAGCTCAACCCGAACGATAACCAGGGGATTCGTCATTTATTAGCGAACTATTACCTTGAGCTTGAAATGGTGGATGATCTGGCCTTGCTACTGGACGATTATCCTGGGGATATGCGTTCGTTTTTTCAGTATACACGCGCCCTACTCGCCTACCGACAGTCATCCCCGGATGCCGATGATATCGCTAAAGCTGCGATTGATTCTAATAGACACATCCCCGGCTTGTTATCGAAGTGCAGATTACAGATCAAGTCTAACAGTGGATATATCACGTTAGGTGGAATGGATGAAGCCATTTATTATGTGAATCATAATATAAAGCCTTGGATTCGCACCTCTGGCGCAATTGATTGGATTGTAAATAATTCATTAAGTAAAATATAAGGATTTAGTTTTAATGTTTAATCTAATTATGGGCGGAGAACCTGACTATTTTGAACATTGGCCCATGTATGAACGGGTTAGTGGGAGTTGTGATTTTCCTATATCACGTATGTTAGAAGGCACCTCTGATGACATCCGGTTGAAGTTAACGCCTTTGAATGATAAAGCATTATCTTATATTGAGAAATTACCTACGCTTTTTATGTCAGAACTTTATTCCCGAGACAATGTTGAATACATTACTTTGCGACTTGGTGTAATTTCAAATCTACGAACAGTTAACAAAAATGTTGAGTTTGATTTCAGAATCACTCACTCACAAGATGATGTCGTAGTGATAAACAAAGAGTTATATCAAACAGCTTTAGAATTAGGTGCATATGGGCTGAAACGGACTCACTGGGGAATAAAAGCACGTGATTTAAATCAAACATTAGCACTTCTAAATATAACGACAAGAAGTACACCACTTCCTCCTACTGAAGCACTTCCTGATGAAGTTGATAACTACCCAATAATAGATAATGTTCAAAGTTTCATGGCGCGTGTTTTAGAACAAGATCATGAAGAAGATGCAGAAATATTTTATCGTGGACATTCTGATGTATCTTACGAGTTGGCTCCATCAGTTTTCAGGAAAAACAAAAAAGGTAACTTCAAGCATTTGCACAGTGAATCAAATTTAGTCCGTGAAGCCCTAACAGCAAGGCCAACTGAGTTTGTTGATGATAAAACAATGCTAGACAAGTTAGTAAGGATGCAACACTACGGACTACCAACTCGTTTGTTGGATATAACATCAAATCCACTAATCGCTCTGTATTTCGCTTGTTGCGACATTAGTAATAATGAAAATACAAATGAGGTTGATGGACATGTTATTATTTTCAAAACAAAAAGGGATCGTATAAAATTCTTTGACTCTGATACAGTAAGTTGCATATCAAATATATCAATGCTAAGTCAAACACTGAAAGATCAGCTGGATTGTAAAATGGACAAGGAGGCTTTCAATAAAACTGAAGCTTGTCAAAAACTCATACATTACATTAAAGATGAAAAACCTTATTTTAAAGATGTAATTATACCATCAGATTTGGAAAGGTTAATTTTCGTTAAAGGAAGAAATAATAATGAAAGGATGTCATCACAGTCAGGTGCATTCTTATTATTTGGGAATAATGCTGTTTATCCCGATTTAGTTTCAAACCCTGATGATGCTATGCAAGAGTTTAAAGTAGAAAAAATAGTGATCAGAAACAAAGCTAGAATACTTAAGGAACTCGCAAGGTTAAACATTACAGATGCGACAGTTTATCAAGGCATGGAAAGGACAATGAAACTAATTGCGGCCAAATTTTCCGCAGGAGATTGATCTTCATGTGGTTTTTTGACACACTAGCCTGTCGCTACTGGCATTGGTCCCTTGTATGCTAAGCATATGAACTCTGGTGTGTGTTGGACAGGAGCAATTAACCAGTCGTATAGTAAAATTTGAATGTAAAAATATAAAACAAGGAGTTGAGAATGAACCCCATTACTTTGAGTGAAATGAGTGATGAAGATGAAGAGGTAAAAATCATTTCTTCATATGAACCTCAAGATGATGAGATTGCGATCGTTTTTGATAGTTCAAAAATTACTGGAGGTAATGCACTGGATTTTTTCCAGTTCACCAAGCAATCACATTCTAATGTTAAAGTGTACGGAGATTCTAATGGTGTTTCGTACCTGCAATTAAACAGTATAACGTTAGCGTTAGGCACTTTCTTTGCCACATCAGTAATGATACCTTTTTTAGTAAATCTTGTTTCAAATTATATTCAGAAAAAAATTGATAACTTTGGAACTAGAGATATAGACGTTAAAGTCTCTATAATTAAAAAAAATAAATCAGGAAAACATGTGAAATACACTGTTTCTGGAAAAGTAGACGATGTTTTAAAAGTAATTAACAAAATCAAATAAAAATCTATATAGATATTATGAATATTCACGAAAAGTTAAAGCGTTGGATGTGTATTACTCAAGAAGATAGTGCTATTCTTGATTATCTTAATGCTGAGTTAAAAAAAGCTCAATCCTTGAGCTTGAATAATGAATCAAACAGATTGTTTTTATACAAAACAATTTTACTAGCCCATTTAAAATATATTCAAGTCATTAATTTACTTACAAGAGGTGATTTTTATGAAGCATGGGTAGAACTTGAAAGGATAGAAATAGATTTAATACATATTAAAGAAAATAATGAGTTTCTGCCTGAGGTTAATTTCTATGGTGTTAACTTCTTAGCGAGAATGGTATGTAATTGGCAGGCGTTATTCCCATATAAAATCTTCGGTAGTTCTCGTGAAATAATAAAAGAAGTGAAATGTTCAGTATGTAATACAACCCGTAGTTTTATTAATGATTGTGGTCATGTTAAAAATAAACTTTATAATGGAGTTCTTTGCTTTGATGAAGTGATCGATTTTGAATTAATTACTTATGACATAGTTAGTAATCCCGTTAACAAATGTAGTGTTTTTTTCTCCAATGATGGTGATCATTATAACTATTCAACTTTAATTAGTGTTGTCAAATACATACAATCCCCACATCAAATTTTCAATATTACGACCTGGAGATTTAAGGCGAAAGAACATGATGGAGTATTATCGCCAGAAAATATTTGTCCATGTGGAGATTCTTTAAAAAAATATGCAGATTGTTGTTTGCCACGTAATGGTATTTATAAAAAACATATAGATATTTGGTTTCCCTTCCCGTTGAATGTAGAACCTATTTAGAACCAGATATTCAATAACTAAAGATCCCGTTGACACAGATATTTCCATATTAAGATGTTTTCGTTATATTTTTATTCCAGTCTTTCATATTTAACTTTTGCTTTATTAATTGGTTGAGTGGGATAACGCAGCAGTCACATTAATATGATTACATAGGCTGAAAGTGCCCTTTCTATCTTGCACAAAGAGGTGACATTTTAAACTTGCTTTGACAAACGTAGATAAAGGCTGAATCTGATGTTTTATGGTCATCCTTGTGCTGGCTGTGTTGCCCGTACTCTCTGTTGCGCATAACGATTGAAATGTCTTGCGGCCTTCACTGAGATTACCGGGCGTCCTGATAATTTTCTTAGGACCTGATTCGAATGAAACGATTGATACCAATCCTTACCTTTGCCGCCAGTATGACCATTCCGGTTACTGCAATGGCAGACAATATTGTTTGTCATGATGGCTGGAGCATTGAGCGACACGTTACCGGTAGTGCCAGTAGTGGATTCATGAGCTACATGAAAGACGCTGGCGTCATAAAGTTACTGCATCACGGCAAGCTCATCTCACAAAAACGTATTCAGGATATTCAGCAATCGGTGTATCAGACCAGTGGCGCTCCACTTGTTAACTACGAGTTTGATGTTGATGAAAACAGTTTCTATATCCTTGCTCTGGATATGAGCACTCAGGGTGCATCAGGTGGTGAACCGGATATCAAGCTTTGGGGTACTGATGCAATGGGAATTGATTGTATTTTACAGGGAGGTGCTGAATGAAAAATTCAACCACCCTTCCCTTATTGATATCAATCGCCGGTTTGTTATTTGCAAATCAGTCACTGGCGATTACGCAATCACAGATGCAGATGAGAGTGACTGCTACATGTGATTCTTACGCAAATTTTTCCAGAATTGCCAACCCGGATGTTATTTATGGCGCATGTATAACCGGAGCCAGGGACGCAATACAGCATCGCAATTCCGTCTGTGAGAAGAAAATAAAGAAATTTAATAAACAGACGGAAAACTTACGAGGAATGGAACGAGCCGAGCATATTGAAGTTACTCAGGCATATCGCGCCGGATGCAACACTGGAAAACAAAACTAAAAAGGAATACAAAAAAATGAACAGTTCATTTTTGACAAAACATCTTTCAAAATTAACGCTCGCTATCAATCTTACAATAACCATACTGATTTGGCTCTATTTTATTGGAACTGACAACCCGTCATGGTATTCGATACTTCAGGGGTATGCTTTCATCAGCTTTGATACGGCAAAAATCATTATCACCGTTGTCTGTGCTGCATGGATAATCAAAAGCATTACATCCTATGAGCTAAAAACAGTTCTGTTTACTCAGGCGGACATTCAGAAGGAAATACTCAAAGAGCTTCAGTTATTAAGAAATGGAAAGCAAATGAATAATGCCGATGCCATGAAAGATGATTTCAGGATAGACTTTGATAAAGTAGATTGCTGATATTTCTCTGATGCTGACATGTAAGGGTCTTCATTTTGGTGGAGATTCTTATTTTTTTATTCTGATTCTTTGTTAACTCAAGCCGTATGGCTCTCCTGCGGAGGGCTTAATATTGGGATAATATTGAGAGGTTCAGAGTAAGTACAGAAAACCGATTAAGAATAAATATATCATAATAAGGGTTTAACCCCGGTTGGCGATTTGGCGATGGTAGCATGGATATTTGAATCTGTAAATTGATTATATTTATTTTTATTTTACCACCCTATCGGGTGATTCCGGCACAGCACATCAGCATAACCAGAAGCATATAACGCGCTACAGGCCATCAGGGGAATGCAGTCGGTGCAAAGCCATACTTCAGCCCTGAAACAGCCCACAATCACGCCAGTGCAACCTCCGGTCACAATCTGCACTAATTTCATTTAACTGTATAAATGAACAGTGGTGCATATGCCGGAATCCTGCCATCAGACAGACTCTGCACACCCTGCCCTGACCCGTATTTACAGTGCCTGTAGCGCATTCTGAGCGCACCAGTGCATGATAAGGCAGGGTGCTGAGCCTGCTTTGTGACAACCTCAGATTACTGCTGACAGAACGACACGATACCTGTCACATTGCATTGTCTGTATTATTTTAAATTTTATTTTTTTGAATGGATTCTTAAATTTAATTCCTGACCTCCACCCGGAGTGCTGGCCTGACAGAAGTTAAAGGGGAAAAACAGGACCCGACCCGATTCTTTTTCTCCCTCCAATTCTTTACTCAGGAAATATTAAATGACGCTTTTTCGAAACAAGAGATACCACCAGAACTACAACCATAACACGTTATTTCCCGGTGCTGTATTTACCACGAAGCATAATGGTGAATGCTCTGTTCTTGGTCGCTCCGAAGATAAATCAAGACGCGGATATTATGTTGTGCAATTTAAAGACAGCGGCATAATCAAAGAGGCCTACGGTACGCATATTAAATCAGGTGCAGTCTCAGGTGACGCGTTCCCGTCCTCAGAAGATGAACGAATAACACTGTTGATGAAGCCCCGTTATTATGATGTGGGATATATTGGAAATGGAAAGCATTCCACAATTGAAAACACCCGAAGCCATCAGAGAACAAGAGCGTTCATTCTCTGGCATAATATGTTGGCAAGGTGCTACATGACAGTTAAAGGGAAACAATATTTTAAAGGATATAAGGGAGTGACGGTTTGCGAAAGATGGCATAACTTCCAGCATTTCTGCGATGACCTTCCAAAACTTAATGGCTATGCCCGCTGGAAAAATAACCCCGGAGAATATGAGTTGGATAAAGATTTTTCACATCGTCGTTTCTATTCCCCGGACACAGTTTCTTTCATCAGTACAATGGAGAATGCAAAGGAAGCAGCATTACGACGCTCAGCAATGAAGATACTGAGCCAGCATTATCACGAAGTGAATAAAATACGAAATGAAATAGTTATGGATACGGAGGATGAACTTAAGAAAAACAATATTGTTTATGAAATTGCATATAACGGGAATACTAAAATCATTATCTCAGAAACACCCTATGGTACGGTGGCATTCTATCCCCTGACCAGAAAGATTCAGCGAAACAGTTACATGACGGAGGGTGATACACAGATTTATGTATCCTACCTGAACTGGCTCAGGCTTCAGTGGGAAATCAGGAATCCCTTCATTAACTGCATTGCTGTAAAATGATGATAATGCTATAAATAGCTGCACTATATACTTAACAAATAAACATCAGGGCAATCTGTAAAATCTGAGTTTCAGTGATGTTGCTGCATCAGAGACGATATTAACTGTCTGAAAGTTCATCGCTGAAGGCTAAATGTCTGCACTTCATGCAGCCATTTAACATGTTCAATACATTAAGCGCACCAAGGTAAGGTGTTGATTGTTAAGGGTTTATCAGGGGGTTCTCTTGACTTGTTGGTATCCTCGGACTCAGGCTGTTACGTATCCTGTGACTAACTGAGCCCCGTCCGTGGTGACCAGTTAACAGATTCTCCAAGGAACCTTGTTAACGCTGCTTTAGCATACTGAGGCTTTGAGTAGTATCTGGGAAACCAGCCATCATAAGTTTGTGTGCCATTGCGCCGGTATTCTGGCCTGACTGACAGCTTACATCCATTACCATCAGTAGAAATACAAAAAGTGTACCCATCAACAGAATCAGAAGTAAGCAGAATGGATGTCATTGGGGATACCTCATTATTGAACTAACCAGAAACTACAATGGTGATCCGACATGGTTTCCTCGATTTTACCGACTGAGCTGTCATATAGCGATACCTTTTATTCTTAGGTTCTCTTGCAGTATTGGCTATCGATTGTCACAATTTAGTCTGGTGGCACTGGTTCATTTTTCGGGTGGTTTGTTACTTTTTCCGTTGGTGTTCCAGGGCTACCGACCTCTGCATGTACGTATACATCCCTCTTTCTCGTTTACCCCGCCAGATTTCAATCCGATAGAATCGTTCCTGTTTTACTCACTCGTAATTCACTTTTCATAGTCATTTTGTGGACATTAAACGTGCGCTACAGGTGCGCATTCCTTGCTTCAGGATGGCTTACTATCTAAAATGGCAGAGATTTTTGATACTTTTGAACATTTTAATGAGGTATATACCATGATGAACATCGCTTGTGATGACGGCTCAACGAACGTAAAACTTGCCTGGATTGAGAATGGTGAAATCAAAACTCATGTTTCGCAGAACGCCTTCCGCGAAGGCTGGGCTACTCCACTCGCATTTGGTGGTAAAACTATCTACAACTATCTCATTGATGGGCGGAAATTTACTCACGACATTGGTTCAACATCTGCAATTACAACAACGCATACCTCTTTCCAGTTCGACGCTGTAAGTCGCGTAGCAATTCATCATGCCCTTTTGACTTCCGGTCTTGAGCCACAGGATGTTGAACTTACAGTGACACTGCCGGTGGCCATGTTCTTCACGAGCGATGCGCAGTTGAACGAAGCTAATATTGAAAAGAAAAAGGCCAACGTTATGGGCCCAATAACCCTGAATAATGGCGAAACTTTTCATGTTGTAAAAGTTAACGTAATGCCTGAATCAGTACCTGCGGCTGAATATCTGATTGATCCTAAAACAACCACGCAGCTTACACGAACCCTGGTTGTCGATCTGGGGGGAACAACCCTAGACCTGGCCATCATTCAGGGGGCAATGGAGGGCATATCTGATATCTTTGGCAACAGCGATGTTGGCGTTTCACGAGTGACAAAAGCTGTTATGGCTGCGCTCCAGGATGCCCAGTCTCCAAGTAGTTATGCCATTGCGGATATCATCATTAAAAACCGTCATGATAGAGCGTTGATTGCTTCTGCGGTCAATGATCACTCTAAAATTGATGCCATCATTGACGTTATCGATTCTGAGTCGAAAAATCTGGCCGAAGCTGTTGCAGCTGATATACGTCGTCAGAACAGCGTCCACAAAATCATACTGGCCGGGGGCGGTGCTGAGCTCATCCATTCTCATATTGTCGAACTATTCCCTAAGCTGGATGTCATCAAAGCGCCTGACGCGCAGCTCGCGCTCGTCAAAGCAATGGCAAGCGTCTAAACGAGGTTATGTGATGGAAGAAGATAAACGTTTACTCGTCTGGCTCCGCCCCGGCAATAATCCAGAAGACGGTAAAGCTCTTGATATTATGGAGCGCTTACCCCGCCGATCCCGGGGGGAATTTTACCGTAAGGCACTGGTAATTGCGTCTGCCTTGCATGAGCTCGACCCTCGGTTAATAAATTTGCTGGCCGCACAAACCACGACATCGTTTAATGCCGAAACGCTGAGCAACATTCTGTCGCAAACGCTGGGCATTGCCGTTGAACGGAATTCTTCACCAGTGGAAACCCAGGCCACAGGTATCCGAGCAACAACCATCATTGATTCGGATAAGCCTGCTGAGCAGAAAGAACCAATTCCTAAACCCTCCCTGATGATGCAAACCCTCAAACGTTGAATCCGAACCGGCTACTAGTAGCCGGTTTACTCACCTTGCTCGGTTAACAAGCTGAGATAGATCCGCAACCCCTTATCCAGTGACTCTCTAATGGCATCTGCTGCTGCCCCTGCATCCCTGTTTGAAAGAGCGAGTTCAAGCGACGAGAAAAATATTGGCCATTTATCCTCCGAGTCAGATTCGAACGTGTAACTCAGAGTTGGCCACAGGTTAATCCACAGTTGGGTTACAATTTTGAAAAACTCAGGCAGACCGGCGTATATGTAAAGCTTCAGCCGCAGAGTGAGGTTTAGCTGGTGCGCCAGATAAACATCCCTACGTTCATATGCGGAACGCAGCTTTTGGCACAAAGACAGGCATTCTTCAAAGCCATTGGCATCCATTTTCAGTACGGCCTTTTCTGCCAGTTCTGGCTCAATCAATCGCCTCATTCTCATGTACTCGTTGAACTGCTCACTGGTGATGATGGGAACAAAAAAGGCATGTGATGGAGTCAAAGCAAGAGCACTACTGGCAGACAGACGTATCAGGCTTTCACGGACGGGCGTGACGCTCATTTTCATAGCATCGGCGATGTTTTTTGTTACCAACTTATCACCGGGCTTGAGGTAGCCGAGGATAAGGGCGCATTTAAGGCGATCTTCAACTCGTCTCGTTAAGCTAGGTCTGCCTGACGGAGAGTAACTAATTAGTTCCGGTAAATTCCCGGGGTTTTTGAGGAAGCTTTTGTAATCATCAATCATATATCACTCATACTGAACTTTTTGACCACATAGAAAACAGAATATTTTTAATCACACTACATAGTAAGTAGATCCCTCTACCTACATATTTCAAATAGTTCCAGTATGCACATCCATAAACTGGCATCCGCCAGAACAGAGAAGGTAAACGGTTATCATTCGTTTTACTCTACCAGCATGTCTTACATTTTCAATAACGGATCTATTACTACCCATATTTTATGCTTAACAGAATCCATTATAGATGCATGGTTAATTCTTTCTAATGTGTTTGTTTGCTATTTGTGCAAGGTCGAAATATATTCAGCTTGTGCGTCAATGACATTAATCTTTGTGGATGTATAGGTCAGGTTGTCCGGTGTGTGTATACGAAATGTCTGAAATCAACCTTCCCTCAAAATCGTGCCAATCCCATTCCTTTTGAATTTTTTCTCCCATTAAAACACGATCCATCCTTTGAAGTTGCCAATCCATATAAATCAGTAAAAGAGCCATTTCTTCTTTTTCATTATTAGTCATGCCCTGCCCTAATTTATAAGCTTCTTTTGTGAGCTGATAGATCTGAACAGAGTTTTCAACAATGTATTTAAATATTTTTTCTACGCAGCCGGAAATGGCAATTGAATTTTGGCAATTAATGTCATTAACGAGTTCGCGTGTATCTATTTCCCAGTTCCTATATAAATCAATCTCTGCGGTATAATGTTGATTTGTGTTTAAAGGAATACCACCAAAGATTCGACAATAGAGTTCTACTGCATCGGCCTGTTCCAGGCAATTAGCCATGTAGGGAAAATCAGGCAACGTGGAATGAATCAATTGGAGATAAGCTAACCTCTGAACAACCTTTTCATATGGCTGGTTAGTTTCTACGCCATAGAACATGTCTTTATTGATGTCATAACGATGAGTGATCCTGATCTTCGCCATTGCTAGCCTCTTAATTCAGATAATTGATATCAGCATCGTCCGCACGTGCGGCATTACCAGCTACTAGGCTGTGTCCTTTAATTGCATAATTTTTTGTAAAACAGTCTAATGCAACCCAGTTTCACCATCGCCAGATAATTCCTCGCCGTTTTGTCGTAACGCGTGGCAATGCGACGGTATTCTTTCAGACAGCCAAAACACCGCTCAACAACGTTGCGATTACGATAAGCATCACGATCAAGCTGTGAACGACCATCTGCTGCCATTTTTTCATTAGATTTCCGCGGGATAACCACTTTTATCCCTTTTCGTTTCAGCTCATTGCGAAGCGCATGTCCTGAGTAGGCTTTGTCAGCCAGCACCGCATAACCACGACGTTTCATGCTGCCGTTCTGGCGCTGAACACCAATTCCGTCCAGAAGGCGTAATGCGAACTGGCTTTCGTGAGCCTGTCCGGGACTCAGCACGATATTTAACGGGAGACCGCCTGCATCCGTCGCCATATGGATTTTGGTGCCAAAACCACCGCGAGAGCGACCCAGCCCATGATCTCCGGCGATATCGGGATGTTTTTTTGCGCGCCGGCGGCGCACCTGAGTGCCCGGATATTGCTGCCATCCAGCGCAGTAGCTGACCAGTCAACGAGGCCGTGAGCATCAAGAGAAGAAAGCAACCTGTTGAAAATAATATTAATCACACCCGACTTAGACCACCGGTTAAAGCGGTTATATACGGTTTTCCATGGGCCGTATCGTTCAGGTAAATCACGCCATGGGGCACCAGAGCACAACACCCAGAACATGCCATTGATGATCATACGATGCTCCGCCCATGGGCGTCCGGCCCGTGGTGTTGCAGGTTGAGCGGGCAGTAAAGGCTGGATGATATCCCATGCTTCATCGGGAAGGTCGTAGCGGGCCATAGTTCAATATGTTGTAGAAACAGATGGTTACTATAGCTCAGACGATTAAGGGACACAGCCTAGCTGAGCGCATTTTGCAACGCGGACTGAGTGGTCAAGGTTGACCTTGTCGAATTCAGCCTTCAGTTGCTCATCTGGCTTAGCTTCGTTAACAGTTACCAGAATCCGACTAGCATACTCGCTACCCTTGGCTTGATTGCCTACCATCTTACCCAGTACACGGCCAGCTTTTGATTTCGCTTCAGTCAAACGTTCCTCGCCATTTTCGAGGTAGTCTTTACATGCGATAACAGCAGCAATCTCGGAAGCATGAACTTTCATCACGTCATTCAGTTCGTCACGAGATGGAGAGCTTTCCGCTGATATTGCGAAACTTGATGCATTAATTGCAAATAAACAAACAACCGCATTTAATATTATTTTTCTCATCACAGGTTTCCTTTTTATTGGTTACGAGGCAATGCTGCTTCAGACAGCTGGTAATTCAATATTGATAAGTAGGCCAGAGGTATAGTTGCTGCCGGGATTAACCATTCATACCTGAGCGAAAAGTATGACCACGAAAGTAAAACAACACCAGAGATAGCTGAAAATGCGAACAACGGCCCAATATTCATAAAAGTACTTTTACAAATGACTGGTATACTTTTCAGCAGAGAACCTTTACACCGCGTAACTGTTGGTATGAATAAAACGAGCATTGGCGTAGCGATAAATACGCTCAAAGTGGCAAGGGCGTACATATTGAAATACACTATTAGGTTGGAGTAAGCCAGACTAATGCTTGTTAATGTTGGTTGTTTATATTCAACATGGTTGGTTTCACCCGCAACCGCTGAAGCAATCATAAATTTGACCAACCACAATATTACGATCATTAGTACGGTCAGGAATAATGCATAAACTAACACAACGATAAAGTTGCGTAGTTCTTCCCAGATATTCAATCTTAGCTCTGAGCTTTGATATCGGCATAAGATAGCCGTAAGGTAGAGGGTGAGTACAACTGGCTGTAAGATAAAAAATGCAAGCCCCTCCATTGTCACATTTTTCATGATGAGTGTCAGGAGTCCACCACCAGCAATTATCGGCAAGAATATTGCCAAAATACCATGAAGAGATGCCATTGTTTTCATGGAGGACAACATTATTTGTTTGGTATCTTCGAAAGATAATTTATTGATGAGAAATGCTGACATTGTGTTTCCTCTTCATGTAGTTGGCTCAATTGTCGCATGTTGAAAAATTTGAATAGCATTTAACATCGACAAACTGACGGCTTTTTCTCTATCTCATTTTTTCTGTTCAGTTACGGGTGACGAAATTAACTCGACCAGCTCTTCCTTTCCCCACTATTCATGGGCATCAACGGAGAAAAGTTTTATGGATTCTGCGGTTCCTTCAAAGGCGTTGTCATAGCAACCCAGAATATTGATGTCGTAACCGGGCCCAGCTTCTCGGGTTAAAAGATGCTCCTTTGCGCTCCCTGGCAGTATTGCTATCAAGCGTCCTCCCGGTTTCAGGAATCTCATCGCATGTTGAAAATGTGCAATCCAGCGTGAGTCACTAAATGGAGGATTCATCAGAATTCTTTCAAACAAGCCGGTATTTTCAGGCTTGACCAATAGAAAATCATTAAGGGTGACGTTCCAGCGCAGGCCAGTAATTGCAACAGCTGCGGGGTGTATATCAAAACCAGTAACATCCACCCCCTCTGGTAACCCTTTCAGTAGCGCACCAAGACCGATATTCGGTTCCAGCAAACGCATACCTGAAGCCACCATACATTCATCAATTGCTCGTTTCTGGAGTTCTCCGACCGTTGCATAGAACTGGTGCGTATAGCGGTCAGGTATAGAACCATGTAATGCCAGAAGTTTGAATGCTTCAACGGGGCTAAAGTCAAAGTCATATACTTCTCTATATCTTCTGACAGCACCCAATGACTCCCATATGTTCACCAGTTCTTTTTTCTCACTAACAGACTGGTTGTCCCGCAGGATAAAAGTGTGCGGCCCCGGTGACAGGTGTTTGCCCGCGTTCAAATGGTCAGTGGCATATGATATTAAGGAGTTAACAGCAGAGAATGATATCAACTGCGACCGATATTCATTGGTTTTTACAGTTCTTGCGGAGTTATGGCCGGTGGTGTATCGGCGATCGAGAGGAATGCAGCCTGGCATTAAATGGGATAGTACCAGATTGAGATTGTCACAAGTTTCCTCCTCAATCAGGATATGCACATTGCCGTTAATAAACCCCTTCACTTTAAGACTATCGTTATCAATACTTACCCATTCGCCAGGGTTACTCATCATGTACTCTTTGACCGCAGCCGAATTCACATCCTCAGCACCGCTTCGTCCATACATCAGTCCAATAACCTTACGAAGGTCATTAAAATAGTTGAGATAGTCATAGGATCTGCGGTTATCTCTACTTGGTAAGCAGCTGGCTATGATGAGTTTGTTGCTGAAGCCCTGGGCACGGTTAGTCTTATGCAGAGCGGAGAGCTTTTCAAACACACCATGAACCATCTGGGCGAAGTAGTCTTTTTTCTCTTCATTCAATGCGAATGCGGTAGAAAAGATACTTTCTTCGTTGAAGGGTACAGGCTTAAGCTTCTCAAAATTTGATTCTGATGATTTTCGCCATGCCCTTAATCCTTCGTTCCAGTCATCGTATCTTTCGGTGGGCATAAATGGTTTTACGCCGGTCAGATCGAGCAGCTTTTGCCAGTACTTTTCATCGAGAGCACAGCGGGCCCGTTCTATACAGAACAAATTTTCTACAGCCAGCGTATATTTGATGGAATTGTCACAAGAATCACAGAACATGCGCCATGCTTCATCATGCCGGTTCCGCATCACTGCATCATACATGGCCTGCATGTGCTTCAGTGTTGTGTTGTATTCCACCAGCAGATCGCGCATGGCATTTAGTTTTTGAAAGCCGTCATGTTCAATGAGGCCACTTTGACTGTCTACGGGATTAGCATAAAGGCTGAGGACGTCTGATTCATTTTCATCGTTATTCGCTAATACAGCTGTCGGTAGGTTCATCAGATTTCTCCAAATAGAGAAATTATGAGACAGGTATGGCAGGTGACGAAGCAAATCGACGAACTACATAAGCCGGGATATTTGGGGATACCGTGAAGTACATAGCACGGCGGAAGTCCAAAAAAAGAGACCCCAGTAAGGGGTCTTAAATGAGGTATATATAACTATCAGATCACAGAGCCCGAAGCAGACTACTCAACGTCCTGAATTTCAGGAAGCTTCAACCCTTTCGGATAGAAGATTGTATGAACAGTCAGGTCAGCCAGGAACGTAGATTTGATAATTAATTTTATTATAGGGTTAATACTATCCCAAGAATCGGGCGAATTCCAGATAGTGGCATCACAGCTTTCAGGATACTGGTTAACTCCAGGAGCATGGCCAGCCGTGCAGCGCATTGGGTCGGTTGATTCATGCTCGCATTTAGGGCAAATATAGCGCCGCAGCTGGTGTTCACCTAGGTCTTGGTCAAAATCGTGAGGAGTTTCCCAGCAATGAACATCTTCAAGCTCAGGTAGCCTGGACGGAGTGTAAAAAGCCCACGGCACTTCCGTACCTCGCAGTACCTCAAGTGCGTGTATCACCCGCTCAGGCTCGATTTTAAGCACGTCACTGTATGCTTCTATTCGATCACGTAACAGGCTGGCCATTACAGAGATTGTATGGATATCGATACCGGCTGCTTGAGCGTCCCTTTCCAGCTGCTCAATAACGACATCAATACTTGCTGGTGGTGCAGACATAAATAACTGCGTTGCGGCTTCTTGTCGTGACATATACGAAGGTTCCTTCGGTTACCGGTGACAGTAACCGATATTTTCCCCTCGCTACAGCTGGTCACGAATTTTTTCAGCTTGTACATCGGATACCAGAACACAATCACCTGTTGCAGAATTACAAACGTAATATTTTCCGTCCTGATGCTGCTGTAATTTCAGTTTTGTACCCGTAAGTGACACTGTAACGCCACTTGCTTCAAACTGCCCTTTGTTGGTGATGAAAAAGTTGTTTTTTGCGAGGGTTCCGGCTTTCAAATCAACGCCTCTGATCACTTCACCCAGGTCCCATTCGTTCATTACTGAGCGTTGTTTATGGATCAAGGAGCCAAGACAGACAAACACCACGACACTGATTGCAGCAAGACCCATAAGGTTTTTAAACGAATGGTGGGCTTTCAGGTCAAGCGTCTTCGCTTCTACCAGCTGCTCGGACGTTAACTGGACAGCTCGATTGTTACGCGAAGGACGTTTACGTTGGTTAGCAGTCATGGTTCACCTCTGTTTGAAGGAGAGATAATTTTAAACCTGCCAGTATATAAGCGATCTGAATTGGGTGAAGCGAATCATCAATGCTCATGGCCAGTCTACCCTTCTGATTGGTATCTACGGCTTTGCTGCCTCGGTACTGGTATCCATATCTCTTCCTGGCAAGTTCCAGGCCAGCCAGCATGTACTGGACTTGCTGTAACGATAATGAATCAATTTGCAGAGACTTGAGCCTGTTTTTTTGCTGGCACAGACCAAATAACTCCCTCGACTCGAAATCGTCGGGGTAAGAGTGTAGTAACCCATCAACTGAGCAGGCATTCAACTTATCGAATTCACGTTCAATACCCTCGACCGAGAAATGTCGGTCTCGAACGGACTCGACTCTACATTTGCTGAGCTGGCCATCTGGTGTGGCTACAAATATAGTTGCGCCTTCGGTCAGGTCTCCAGTCCAGTTTGTATGATTAGTCATATACGCTCCGTAATGGGCCTACTAAACAATATTATCACGGCTGAATATTTGACGAAGCAGTGCGCGATACGCGCCATGATAATGTTAAATTAGTCGTTTATTTGATAGCACCATTTTTCTCTGAATACTGTTCAAACCAGAAAACAATGGGTTTCTCTACAATGCTTATCTGGCCGAATCTTTCTGCCGTTCTGAAATTCATACTACTCTTCCGTGCCCTTTCAACCTGTAAACTTATTTGTTTGCGGAACATTTCCAGTGAATATGTTGTTTTGAGCAGATTGCAGGGCGCACAGGCTGGGAAAAGATTTTCTAAGCAGTTGGCACTTTCATTAAACACTTCACCGGTAGCCTTAAGCTTAAATTTCCCTCTGGCCGCAGCTTGCATATCCTGGACGGATTTCCTTAGCACAGGTTCTACGTGATCAGCGTGCCAACCTTTTTCTTTCAGTACCTCGCCACAATATGCACATCGACCACCAAATTTAGCCCTCAGTACTATTCTTTGTTTTTTTGACAGAGACATAATAAATTCCTTGTGGAACTAAGAGAATCGGCCATCGTCTATTGATTCAGCGATGTTGACTGCCAGGGCGTTATCGTCCAAGCCTGACAACGTTTCATAGCGAAAGACAGGAATGTGAGTTCTTTTAAAAAGGGCAATAATGAACTCTCCTTCAGGCTGAGCGCTGATAGCATCTTCATTGATCATTGCTAGCACTAGTTCCCCGGTATGCGCATCGGAGAGAACAAAATCGAACACGAATTCATCTGCGTACTGTTGCGCCTGAAGTACGTCAACCGGGGCAACCGGTTCATCTTCGAGCTCCAGCTCTACTAAGTCCCGGGCAAGCACCTGGGGTGCGATAATGTACTGACCATTGAACACCGCACTCAAGCGCACATAAAGATCCATCAGGACTTTTGGCAATATCGAATTTTTTTTGATGAAGTACTCGCTCAACCCATCAAGTGCGGCGTTCTCGTCGGCATCGGCATTAATATCTGCCTGCTGATCATGCTCGTCCAAAGGTTGCTGAGTTTGTTGTTGTTCTCGTTTTGTTCGACTCGCGTAGATAAGTATGAAAGCTGCAAAGCACACAAATGTCAGAAATATTGCGAGAGCGATTATATATTTTAGAGTCATGGGTTCATTCCTATAGTCTGGAGATACTCAGGCTCCTTGAACTTCATATTTTCGGGTATATGCCGCATCACCTTTTTGATGTATGGTTGTTCAATTCTCTTAAGCGTATCTAATTGAGATTGATAATCCTTAGTTCTCAAATCATGCTCAGCACCCAGTTGTCCTAATAACGTCTGAAGTTTCTTTAAGGCTTTGCTGCACTGCACTTCGGCATTATCCAGCTTTTCAATATTTAACCAGGAGAGAATATCGATAACAGGATTTATAGTCAGATCGACAAACAGATCAAGCGTGTCATCTGGTAAATTTGAATCAATAGGTGATTGCCGGGCAGGCATTTCATCTGCTAATCGCTTAAGCGCACCCATAGCTCTCTTTAACGAACTACTCGCAGAGGATGTGTCTATTGCTGAAAGTATGGATATTGCTTTACTGGTAGTAACCATATCCAGAAATTCAGTTGTGGAAGCACTATTACATTCATCCTTTGCTGTTTTTAATAGTTCACGGGCATTTTCTGCAAGTTTGAGTCGTCTGCCTGACTCGTTATATTTTATCTGAGCTTCTTTCCAGCAGTTGACTAGATGCTGATAAATCTCACAATCTGGTGATTTCGAAATTTCTTCCAACGAGGACATAACTACGTATTGAAGAAAGATGCTCCTGCATTTTGGCAGCAGCAGGTTAAGATGCAATTCACATTCGTTCAGCTTTTTTCGCGCCGGTGTCTCTCTGAAGAGACCAATAAATAGCGCCCACAATGAAAACTGACGATCTCTTGTCTCTTTAACCAACTCTTTAACTGCCAGGGCTCGGGCAATGTTAGCATTTTCAACCTGGCGTGATAACTCTTGGAGTTCTGTAGCTGTAATCATCTCTCAGCCCTTTAATGGAAGGTTTTTTCTGGTTGTTTGGCTTCTGCCGCGACACCTTGTTGTTCGTCTGACGGCGTTGTGATGAGTCCTGGGCTTTCACCCCCGAGGGCTTTTATCATTGTGTCCAGAACCTCCATAACAACAGAGGTAAACAAAACGAAATCGGCATCAAATCTTTGGGCGTGATCTTCTGGCGAAATGTCATCGTTCTGTTCAATAAGTTCTTCCGTAAAGGTCAGTCGTGAAAAGATGAAATTGTCATTCAGGATGAAAAACATCTGGTTCATCCAGCCCAGTGCAACCTTTGTCACAAGCTTTCCGGCCTCGATGTGATGAGCGATCTCATCACATATCAAATCCTGGCGTTTTGTTGTAACGACCCCCCCGTTTTCGAGCACATCTTTGAGCGTGGCTTCGTCGCATAAAGCTAGGCCAGGCGGCAGACTTCCTGTTTTGACCCACTCTGTTAACGTCAGTTCTACCGGCGTTTCCAGCGTGAATGGGATAATTGGAAGTGAGCCAATAGTTTTACGTAGCAAAGCTGTTACATCATCTGCTTTTTTATGGCTGGTGGTCTCAACAAGCAGTAGACGTGATTTAGTATCCACCCAAATGTTTGTAGTGCTGTATTTGCTGAAAGCCTTTGGTATGAGCTCAGCGAGCACGGCATCGTTGACGGCCTGGATCTCCATTTTCTTTAGCCTGCGGTTTTGCTCTTTCTCCAGTTTCTGAACCCGGGTTCGCACAATTTCTTTGATGGTCGCGGGAGGAAGTATTTTCGATTCGTGCTTAACAGTCAGAAGAATGAGATTATTCGACTCATGCTTTAACAGCTCGACATCTTCACCCAATGGCGGGATCCATCCTGACCGTGCCATATCATTAGGCCCGCAGGGAGTGTATTTCAACTCACTTAACTGTTCATCCAGCTTGTCTAATTCCAGAGCTTTTTGGATGCGGTAGACTACAAGGCTTTTGGGTTTAAATTGGCTCATCGTGGCCCTCAGCTGTTGCTTGATTAATTTTAATAAGGTCAGAGACACGCTCGCGGATCACGACACACTCCCAGTAAGTTAGAGGCTTAGAGCTCAGCACTTGTTTAAACTGCGCCACGGCAATATCAGGTGCTGTCCGATATTGTTCGGCGATATCCTGACAAAATTTCTCAGTCTCTGGGTTATGCAGCTTTTCAGAACAATGGAAGCGTTTCATGCCGCAGCTCCCTTTTTCGAGTTATCCGCTAATTTGACCGCGAAGATTTCTGAAGCTTTTTTCCCATCCCCGCTGCCTTTAAATATGCTTCTCCGGGCAGTCACACCATGAATAGCGAAGGCTTGATAAAGCTCACGAATATCAGGCGCATCGTGGCATGATGCGATGACATGAACCCCGCGTTCAGGCAGCAACTGGAGCAGTTTGGTAAGCTCAATCTGCATAGCGGGTGTAAAACCGCTGGCATGGTAAGCCGTGAATCTGCCGGGATTAACATATGGTGGGTCGCAATACACCACATCACCCGGGCGGGCCATTGATAGCGTGGTCTGGAAGCTGGCGCAAAGTAAAGTTGCTGAGGACATTTTCTCAGCCATTGCGTATAACTCTGTCTCTGGGAGATAGGGGTTGGCGTAATAACCCCAGGGGACGTTAAAGATGCCTTTCCGGTTGTATCGGCATAGTCCGCGATGGCCAAACCTATTCAGATAGATAAACAGAGCAGCTTGAGTGTCACTTGCACTATCATGATTATTGAACTGGCTTCGCAGCTCATAATAGGCGTCCTCAGAACGCCCGAGACAGTAAAGGCGTTTAAGCTCAGAAAGTACCTTTTCAGGCGACTTAAAAATACTCTGGTATGTATCGATCAGGTCGCTATTAATATCGGCCAAAATGTATTCTGGGTAATTCGTATTCATCATTACAGCGCCTGAACCGCCAAAGGGCTCAATAAGCCGACCACCTTTCGGTAGTACATGCTTAAGACTTGCCATAATGTTGTGTTTGGCTCCTACCCACTTCAGAACGCTTTTCATTTCATTCTGGCTCCAGAATATTAGGACGCAGTGATCGCGACCAATGGGAGCGAGATGGCATATAGCCATCCCGTCAGGAAGCTTGTTTTAACGTTATCACGCCCATGAAATTGGCTATTTCGAAAAGGCCGACAAAACGAGAGCGTTTTGTCAGACACGGACAGGCATGATGATGTCGTAATTGTTTTTGTTTACTGAAATCAATATGCCGGTCGTTGTATCACGCAAAGCAATCTGTGCGGCTTCTCCTTCTTCCGAACACGCCCCCAGGCTTGCCAGTGATTCCAGGAGGTAATCGGCATTCATACCGATATCAACAATTGTTTCGGGCTCGCCTGCCTCTTTCGCAATGTCCATCACCTCTTTGCAACTGATTGCATTTGAGCCGGGCGACTTAAGCTGTAGGGCGTTGTCTTTGAATGACATCACACAAACACTGGTGTTGTTTGGCGAGCCCTCTTTAAGCAATGGGGTTGCGCGTTTTAGTGCGGTGGTGAGTTCAGAAGGATCAACCTTAAACAGTTCAGTATTTTTGGCTACCGTGCTGGCCACGCGCTTCCAGTCCGGGTAACGGCCATCGACAAGATTTGAAATGACTGTATGGCTTCCGAGCGTAAATGTCAGGTTACGGTTGCTGTAGTCAATTTTGAATTGACCCTGGCTACCGCTCAGGATTTTATGGAGCACGGGGAAAACCCCGTTGGGTAAAATCACACCTGCATTCGTGTTACTGATAGAGGTAGGAGCTGTCGGAGATTGAATCTCATCGCCCACGTCATCGCTGAAGTCGATATCATGAGAACTGACGGCCATACGATGTCCATCAGTGGCTACAGCAATAAATTGGCCATTATCGATACCGAGGTAGACCCCATTCATATAAAAGCGGACATCGTTCTGAGCCGCAGCGTGGCTGACACGCTTGATAATCTGACTCAGCATCTGCGTTGGAAAGTAAACGCTGTAATTATGTTCCAGCGTCTCAGCCTGAATTTCGGGTATATGGTCTAAGCAAACCGGGATGTTATAGGAGTTTTTGTCGGTGCGAATGACAAGATGGTTTTTTGCCGCATGGAAGCGGACGTTAATTTCATCTTCGCCGCGCATGTTGCGGATTAAAGAAAAGAGTTGTGTTGCAGGTACTGATACGTCCATATCACCATTGCCCCCCGATACCGTCCCTTTACTGGTAATTTGGGCAGAGTTTAAGTCAATGCCAAGGGCAGAAAGACAATCCCCACGTAACCGCAGCGTGATCATCTCCAGTACTTTCATTGCAGGAGACCGGCGAATAACCATACACGGCATTTCGATAATTTTGAGAAGTGCTTCAGCAGAAATATCAAACCCTGGAAGCTCTTTAAATGATAAGCGTCTTGCCTTTGGTTGAACTGCGTCTATTGTAGATGCGTCTGTCATTTTACTGTCTCCCATAATTATCCGTGTTAAATTAATCGTACCCCCGGTCAATCAAGTGACGAATAGCAAATTATGAAAAAATGAAGTTTATTTGTGGTGACGGCGATAACCTAATTCAAACGCGAACTGCCATTGGTATTCATTTAAAGCACATCCAAGAGATGTGATGGCCTCAACAATTTCCTTTATAATGAGGTTGCCTGAATTCAATCTGTACTCGTAGTACCAACCTATATCAAATGCGATAAGCTGGAGGCGGAAAAGATGGATCTGAGGAACGTAACCAGTAACGCCGCTAAGCGCTTTTATATAAATGAGTTCCCCTTCCATTTCTGATAGAAAAACCATGTCAAGAATATTGGACGCGAAATTCGTCATGGTGAACATAAATTGAGCCTCTTTATTGAGCCTCGCGTAACACATCGGATGCCTTAAAGTAGCCGAGTCGGTGCATCATTTTATTGATCTGACCTACTTTGCCATCAGACCCTTCATACTTACTCAACCGGTGAAGTAAGATACGCATGGACATCAACACACTGTCTGATGCGTTATCACCACGGGTAAGTAGTTTATCAGTACTATCTGAGTATGACCCCGTAAGTGCCGCGCTCACCAAATCACCGGCAATAGCATCCGGGTGGCACAATGCCATCAAACCGATAATCAATGCCTGCCGATTAAGTTCCGTTTCTGTCAGGCCTGTTTTTGAAGTGAGTTCTGCTAGTAAATTATCAGTGCTCATTATCATGCTCCTTTTGCTTATGTTCTCCCGGTTGAATGGCGGAAGAGTCTTTACTACTGCGTGAAAATACATCCGCGACCAGAAATTTAGCTTTCTCTGAAGGACTCATAAATTTCCAGAGTTCATCAGGATATTCATCGTCATGCTTTTCAGATTTTTTCAATCGGGAGATTCCTTTTAATTTTGCAGCCATGCGGCTCCGTCCATACGGACGGATTGGCATTGTAAAATTTTGCTGCGAACTATCAATCAGACCAGTAAAGTGACGACCCATATAAATACCTCTAAGTGCAGTAGTTATTTTTTCCCGATTCAAAGCTCCGCCTTTAACGTCATACTACGGGATAGCATTACTGCAACGAAATATTCAGGGATTGTTTACGGCGTTTTGAAGGTGTTATCCATTACCGTTTTACTTCTCGCTACCCAGTCGTTTGCATCACTGCAATTGATGTTTGACGCTACGACCTGACGGGCGGATGTATAGATTGGACTTGCATAACCACCATTCCCGGCAACTACCAGACGGATACTGTTGAGATATGCGTAAACAGGATCCTGTAGGATTGTAGAATCGATGGATGCCTGCTGTTTACAGCTATCGCTACGCATCTTTACTACATCAGTTGCGACCATGACGCATTCAGGACATTCATTTTTAAGCTGAATGAACTGAGTTGGTGTCTGCCCCGCTGCTGGACTTCCATCTGCTCTAAGAGGAATATTGGCTTCAGCAATATTGATGCAGAAAGTCGATCCCGCAATTAGCGCCAGCAATAATTTCGTTTTCATATAACCTCGCCTTATTTAATTCAGATTTATCGAACTGAGCTTACTGCTTTAAGTGGTGAGTAAGAAAAAAAAAGGGTGACAAAACGGGGGGTGTTTTTTAACCTTAATCATATCCCATATGATTAGGTTGATTATGAACAATGCCAATATGCAGGGAGATGGTACTGAACATCGCCTGGAGCGCTTTTCCCGTATTCAGAAGGATGCGTTGGTACTTCTTCTTTTGTGCAAAGAAAAAGGCACTGCGATAGTGCCATTCACCAGGTTGCTGGGGTTTATTAACTCTGTTCCAGACAGCCAGGATGTAGCTGAGCCCAACCTACGTAAGTCACTCAAAACATTGCAGCAAAATGGCTATGTATGGAAGTACCGGAACAAAAACGATCTTACAGTTTCATTTGAGTTAACTTCATCAGGAGAACTCCAGGCAACTTCATTTCGGGTGCGAAGATTAGAGGCATGGGGCCAGGCAGACGAGTAAAACTCGTCTGCTGGTGGTTACACAGAAAGATACTTTTTACTGATAGTTAAAGCGCTGCGTCGTTTTAATGCAAATGGACGATTATCAGAAAGTCTGGAAGCATTACCGGCGCGAATGAATATGCGTTTCATCCTGCGGTCAAAATGTTCTTCTGACCAGCCGAAGGGATACGTACCCTTAATACCATCTATTGGCCCGGCAAGAATGCGAGCGGTTTCGCTACGAAGAGTACTTCCCCTTAAACCAAATGAGCTAAGTTTATTTCTTATCAGACTTACAGAAAATTTCCTGGGTTTTAAAACACCCTTAATACAGTACAGATGTTTACTCATAGCATTACCCTTTTATTATGGGAACGATTAGCTGCGCTGCATAAAGTCGATGGATTGGCGTTTGTTTTCTTCGATTATCTTCATTGCCTCTTCAAGCCATCCAGCATCTTCACCCCGGCTGGTTAGCTCTTTGTGCTTTAGTTTGAGTGCAAATACTGCGTCATCAGCACCGGCAGTAAACAATTCTTGTCTGACTTGTTGTGTGCTGGTTGTACCATTTATAACACCAACCATATAATTCACGATATCAATAACTTGGGGGAGTAAATCTGGATCCTCATGATTAATCTCCTCGATACTGACAAACGGCAGTAACCGGTCAATCAGCATATGGGCTAGGTTGGTGATATTCAGCAGGAATAGGTTATCGTTCTCGGTGTCGCTTTTGCTTTTTACTTCTGATGCGGTAAACGACTGAACCCGGCGATTGTATTCGCACTGCCACTCCTTACAGGCACTGATCATCCAGTTCTGTATCTCTTCATCAGAAGCGTTGGATGATGGAATGTCCATCGCAGCAGGGAGAACTTGATCCCACGGGTAAACATGAGAATCAATCATCACGCCTTCCGCGTTACGCATTAACTCAGATAAAGCCACTATGATGCGGCGCATCAGATGGTTTTCAGTGAGGAGAGTAAACTCTTGTTTCGATGCACCAACGAGCTCGACGTTGAGTCCTGTCAGCGAGTCGTTAGTGTTTGGCATAGTAACAGGCCTCCTGCCCTAAAAGATGATTATGAACCAGTCCGTGGTCGCAGGGTTTAGTAGTGCCAGTCAGCGTATCCGATTTTACGCTTTCGTCTTGATCACCAGTGTTCACTGAGGGTAGTAAAGTTTTGACGACGTTTTTCATAAAGACCTTATACTGTCATGACAGTCGTATGTAATTTTAGATAAGTTCTATAAGACATCTCAAAAAATAATGGTAATCCGCGAGCAGATTACCATTCAGGCATTCATCAATCATAATATGCTACGGTTATTATTTTATAATACCGCACTGCTTTGCTATCTCGATAACATCGCCATTTTTTATGATGATACCCAGAGTTTGCGCATCCTCAATGTGTCTAGTGGCGCATCCACCGACAGCTTTAACCTGCTCGATGAGACGGTCTGAGGCAGCAGCAGTATACGCCAGTGTACTGTCTGGAGTGTTGAGACTGAACAGATAAAAGCCTGAGACAATTCCCAAAATTACCAGTAGTCCACTTCTGAGTATCGCCGAAAAAAGGGCCGCAACGCAAATTGCACCACCGGCATAAATAGCAGCCTGGCCATATGACATAGACCCATTTTCCAGTATCGTCTGGAGTGCGTTATTGAATTCATTCACGGCAATAATTCCCCATTAGTTATGATACAAATTAAAACAGATATGCTGCTAATCATTAAAAGGCTATCTCAGTTCCATAAGCACCAGTGCTTCCTGGAACTTCATCCTGATTTCCCAAATAATAATTTTCCATTGTTGGGGGCGAGTTGCGTGGTGTTGCTGGCCTCGCGTTCGTGTTTTGTGGCCTGCGGCTATAACTGGTATTCTGCCGGTGATCCTGCCCACGGTTCTGCTGGAGGTGACGACTCACCAGTTTATTACCGCCTACATTGACTTTGCGAAGAACATGCCCCTTCACGGGGTTGACAAGTACGTCCATAAAGAAGCGTTCTTTACCATCCTCCTTGATTAGGCGGGTACGCAATTGGGCCTCCAGGTACACTCCTGTCCCGACATGAAGATGATTGCGGGCCACATCAGCAAATTGACCAAGCAAAATGATCTGATAGTGTTCTTCCGTAATTTTCTCCAGACCAGATTTATCCTCCATTGAGGACTCAGATGTTGTTACATAAATCTTTGCGTAGATGCCGTGGGTAGGGTGTTGTCGGATTTCAGGCTCACGGCCTACAGTACCTTCGATAATTACTTTGCTATAGCCACGATTAGTCATACACCCTCCCCAGCTCTGTATCGGATGACATTATTATCAGCCTGTCCGGTCTGGTGACGAATGGTAATTCGTTAAATAATTGCACTGCACATCCATAAAAATAGTCAGGATATTAAGTTTGTGGTGAGAAGGACGGCACATCAGACAAAAAAAATCCCGGCCAGGCCGGGAAAGGTGATCTTTATGCCAGCGTACTCGCCAGCGTTCTCTTTGTTATGTCCCCATACTAAACATGTATGGCCCAGAGTGAAACAATTTTTGAAACCTGCAATGAAAATACATTGTGTTTCCATTTTGTTTACCTGAAAAGAGACGAAATGTATTATTGCTTGAGATGCCTTTTTGCCATACGTTTTAGGGTTTGGAGTATTGTTTGGTAAGCAGCGAGTTCATTTTTGTACTCAGCAATCTCCGTCTCATTCTTAACATAGTCGTTTTCAAGCTTAGCTATAGTATCAGTGTATTCTTGCATACTCTGTTCAACTTTTTTTGTTGCTGTACGAAACGCAGCGCTTTTAGTCGTTCTGATACCAACGGGGAATGTTTTCCCGATTTCCACGTCATGTTTATAGAAACTGCTGATGCTTGTATTCCAGACGCTTGGCTTTTTGTCGCTAGGCCGAATTTTGATAAATGTGATTCCAGGGATTTTATCCACAAGAAAAACAGTTTTTTCACTGCCTTCTGCCGCATTCTTTTTCATTCGAATTGTTTTTACGCCAACTTCTATTAATTCGACGCTGGTTTTTATTTTCGACGGGTTGTCTACGTCCATATCAATAAATACCCGCCAGCATGACTGGCCCTCTTTTATCGATGAAGGACACGCTTGTGGAAAATGGTCTTTGTACATGGTAAACCCCAACAACCTGAAATATGTAGGATAAAGATTAAGGGCATTTATGCTGCTTACGAAATTCGGGGCGACTCACTAATCACAGGGTGCGCTGGATTGACTCTGCGGCCTGTTGCCTTAGTGCGTTGCTGATACCAATTGCTTCAGCGAGATAAGCAAGATTATCCACCAGCACACATCGTGTCCCGGAACTGAGATCTCCAGTTACTCCCCAGCGGAGCATTTCACCAGGAGCCGGTTCATAATTATCCAGTTCACACTCAGGAAGGTCTACTGGCTCTCCCAGATAATCAATTAAGACCGGCCTGATATCGCTATATTCGGCATCAATACCAAGTGGCAGATCTTTCCTGACATATTGCCTCAGAACAAATAAATCCCTTTCGCTACATTGAGGGAAAATTCCAACCGGCAAGTTTGTGATAAGAATAGCTGCACCTTTTGAATCGCCAATTTCCTGAACGAGTTTTGCGGCGCACCAGACCGCCCCCTTCAGGAACTCCAGATTTTCATGCGATTGCTGTAATGACATATAACCTCTTTCTTATTGTCTGGCCCGCTTAAATCCATCGTTGCCATATGATTTAAAATACTCAGTAAACCCCTTATCGCTTTCACGAGTGTCGGCTGCGGCTTTCGAATTTGCCTCTTGCATGTCTCTTTCGCCTTTTTCCTGGCTGAGTTTCATGAAAGTCTTAATGTTATCGTCATTAGGGTCAGCCAGTACTTTCTGATAAGCCTTCTGGTAGCGCTCATCCAGGCTTAACCCTATTCCGAGACTCTGGCATCCGCTAATGCCGGTTATGAAAGCAATGATCAGAAACTTTCGTAGGTACGCACATTTCATCATTACTCCTACCGGGATGACCCGAGCATTTTGTTCCAGGCCGTAATCAGTGACTGAATCCCAGAAGTGGGCACAGGAGCAACCCATTTACAGCAGCTGAACCACAGGCGGTTAAACCGGTGAGGCATTTTCGTGATGTAGTTTTCCTTATACTCAAAGTTGTATTTATCACCAACGATGCGCGGAACTTCTTTGCAGAACGGACAGCGTTGAGCACCCGCGCTCATTTCAGGAACGATGATGAACTCGGTTTCCCCCAGCGTATCTGGATCCCACGGTTCGCGTTCACGCCAGCATGTGCCTTCTGGGAGCACGATATTCTCGTCGCATACGATGTATTCAAAGGTGGGAAATAACAGTTGATGAACACCGTGTTTACGCCAGCGCACTAACGCCAGAAACTCAATATGTTCTGAGCTATCGGCTTCCCGGGGAACAATAAAACGGTATACACCTGCTTTAGTCGGTAACCCTTCGCCCCGGATGCCAACTGGAGTCCAGCTTGGTTCTGTTGAGATACGGCGTAGTGCAGTCATAGTTACTCCCATTAAATTTTCTTCGTTCAATTTCCAGAATGAATCGATCTTTAAATCACTCTAACGGTAACTATTCCGATTACGAAATTCCGTTACCTTTAGGAATGATCGTGTTAACAGCCAGCATTGCATTTTTGAAGAAGTGTGCATTGCTACTTCTTAACTTAACAGAAGCATTAGAACTGACCGGGCTCAATGCCAGTAATGCGGTGCTGCGTCCCAGCCAGCGATAATATGAGAATAAACCCCACGAATTCAGGAATTCTCGTTTCATAATTGACATCAATTCAGATCTATCAGTCTGGTTAACTTTTGGGAACGCAATGAAAACTGCGCTATCCGGGTTCCGGGACAACCAACTGAAAACCTCTTCATTGGTGTAATAATACTTACCTTGCGTAAACACTCGCCCATTAAATCCTAATCGCACGACTGAGGACGGTATAATGTTATGGCAATAATCGAGCATGGGATATCCCATTTTCATCTGAGCGATATCAATGCGATTATCGCTCGGAATGCTTGCAGGTGCATTTGCATTTTTGAAACCGCGAGTACTGATCGAGTAATGACCGTCATCTGCATTCTGATAAACCCAGAATGGCTTGCAATACTCTTCTGAGTCTATAGCGGCTGTAAGATACGCTTCATCATAACTTTCAAATAACTTTTTTACTTTAGTCTGGTGGTCTGCAATATTTCTGGATTGAAGGTCTGGCCTGATTTTTAAAGGAATAGAATACACCGGTTCAAATGCCTTGACCGTATGGCCAGAACTCGTATGGTTTAGCAAATACCCAACCCACTCACGTTGAATTCCTTTTCCTATATACTCGCCGCTGTTCGCCCCTGCGTTGGTATCAAAACGCACGATAGATGTTCCACGCGCAGAAAGCATATTTTCAAATTCAGCACGGATAATGTTGGTATTTTTGCTAGTTAACGAATTCTGGAGATCATGCATATGTAGCCACCATTCATGTTTCAGCTTCGACTCTCACTATAATCACATGTTGAAATTTATTGTTACAGTGAGAATGAGGACGTTTTGCACCCAAAAATAAATAGCTTTTTCAACCGCAATTTGTGGGCATAAATGGTTTTTCTTAGCGTAAAAAAATAGCCGACTATGTCGGCTATTGTGACGATTCAACAGCTGGTGGTCAGAAAATGCACATCGAGGCGTATGCCGTCTTCTGGGAAACTTCAGTAGGGTTACGACCAATGAAAATACTACGGTTATTTTCTTTCTCGCTACGCATGAAGCGGTAGAGGTGGATGGCTACTCCATGAGCTTTCTGCACATCACGTCGGTGCAGCACAAGGTGCATTCTTTTTGGTGGTATGTGTGGGAAACGTTTCGCCAGAATTTGTCCAAGCACGTTAAGTGATTCACTGTTCTCGCGTAGCTGGTAAAGGTCTTCCACGATGAAAAAGATGTTATTCCCCCTGTCGAGTTCGTCAGGTACGGGGCACACTTTTAATCGGCACTCGATGACTTCACAACTCCAGTCACGATGAGGCAGAGACATGATGATGTTTTCTTTCTGCAAGACATTCGACATAAATCCCACCTCACGGTAAAAGCTGTATCAGTTTAACTCCCAAAACCCTTCGGCTGTGGGTTCTGCATTACGCACCGGCTCTCAGATTCCTTAAGGCTTTGATCCAGTATTATTCTTGAGAAATTTGAGTTCAGAACTACCCGGCTTCCCTTTTTGGGCCGTCTTGATAAATTCCCGCTCTTTGAAATACCACCGTTCAACAATTTGTGAAGATAGCGTATTGGATTCCAAGGCATAAGCCTGCAACTCCCTCCATGCAGCTATGTTATGCGGTTTGTATTTTGCCAGCTTAATATCCAGTTCTTCTTGCCAAGATCTGGCGCGTTTTGTAAAAACCTTTCGACCCAGCATTGGGAAAACCAAGAGCCCTGCTATATTGCCGACGAACTGTACAGACCAGTCAGAGGTTATGTAAAACCATATCCCGGCATTAACCGAAACCAGAACCAATAACCATGTTCCATACGCTCGCTGAAATGGAGGGAAGCAGTTATCTCGCCACATTCGAATACTTTTTCCAATGCTGTTCAGCAGGTTTTCGTTTGTTTTCATCAGTTATCTCTGTTCCTCTTCAGCATAGGCCGTTTGTATCAATTCAAACCTGTTCACCCTGACTACTTGAAGAACTATCTGATCGGTAATGCACCTAACCGGCGTAGTGCATCAGTAACCTCGTCTATGCCGAATAAAGACATTGGCGGGACTTTATCTCCAGAGATTGAGCAGGCTGTACACAATGCATTGTATGAGCTTACTCGTTCACGATGTAGAGACTGAAGGCTTACGATCAACAGATCTCGCTCTGGGCCCGTGGTAGCTCCTATAAGGTCAAATAAACTTTGTTTAACCACTTACGTAATCCTCCGTCAAAATCAGTCAAGAGTGCGCTCATTCTCCTCAGTTTCATTTTTTAATGAACGGAAAAGGTCGACAAATCAGGCGGTATTAAAGACACCATCGTCTTTTAGTCCCATCCGTGTGTATACATCATTAATATGCTTGTGAATATATTGAAGATCACTTGCCTGCTCATGCTGTCTGATACGGTCTTCATGGCGAGAATTGGATAACCGAATGCAACGTTCCCGTTGTTCAACAATGTACTCAGTACACTGGGTATGTTCAAACATGACCTCTCCCCATTGCCTGGCAGCGCGGAGATACAACCCTCTTTCTTCCAGGTCCCGGGCAAGTATCACCGATTTGGTCGCTGGTATCTGGTACATTTCTTCAGCGAGCAGGAACGCTGCTGCACATTTTCTTTGTCCCATATCTACCTCTACCCTTTGTATAGAGTCGACATCTGGGCAGAAGTGAATGAGATTAACTCTTCAACCTGCCATTCGCTGATACTCTCCTGGTGGATAACCGAGTCCAGAAGTGAGCAGAAGACCCGACCTTCACAGAAGGCATCGAATAAGGTTTGCCAGGCACCGGCGAATCGCCCGGCCAGTTTACTTCGCTGACGTTTACTGCGGCAGCGATGCAATTCTTGCTGAAACAAGGATTCGTTTTCCGCACTGCTTTTTTCATGCAGAGCATCCCATAACTGGTTGAACCGTGTTTCAGTACAATTTCTGGCCGTTACCATCGTCATAATATTTCCTTCAGAGGCGGTTAAGCCTGTATCAATGTTGCTATTTGATATCTATTTTCCACGTAATATTCAGGTGACGAAATCTCAGCTATAAATCGCTGATGGCTAATTAGTCTGACCCGCATTTCTCCCGGTTGTACGCCCCACCAGGTAGCACCCATTCTTTTGACATGTTAATGACGGGCAATGTATAGACCGGATTTACCGCTTGCAGCAGCGCTTCCTCATCCGTGATATTAATAGGAGAAATATTCTGGCTTAGATCCAGAACATTTATTCGTTTACGACTGATAGTGACCCCAAAGCGGTTTTCATAGTTGGCCATTGCGTGAATACGCTCGGGGAAATAATGTTTGATGGTTGCCCATATGCGAGCACTGTTGTATATACACGTTAAGCATGAACTGCGACCCCATCCAAGACGATACGGTACTGGGGCTGTAACACGATGTTTTGCTAAAATCTCCCAGACTTGTTCTTCAGACCATTCAAGTACTGGCCTCCAGGCATCAACTTGTCTTTTTTTGCAACTGCTGGTATGTGGCTCCAGTTGTAAGTAATTGAATCTATTAGAGCTTTCCGCTCTCCTTTCCCCCGTAATAAAAAGCACCTTTTTTCCGTCAAAGCGTCTCTGATTTGTGAGTGCTCGCCGACCAACATCAATTTTTAGTGCTGATGAGCACCAACGTGTTTTAAGGCTTGGTGATTGCTGAGGGAACCGAAGTCGCGTGGCGGGAGTGCTTCGCTGGATATCACGTTCCGCGATTATTAATCCATCTGGGGTTTCGATACATTGCGGGCGACTGTAGCCATTCTCTTTCAGCATCTCACCTTCCATTCCTCCCTGAAGCCAGGAGAACATCAACGGTATCTGAAATGTTGAAGCTATTTTGCGGTTGTAGTCGGCCATAAATGGCCAGTCCATTAAAGTACTTCCCTCGCGGCCATCAACATCGTGATGCCAGAGTTCCACCCTGGACAGATCGACCCCGATGTCAATTAAGTGGAGAAGGCAGGCTATGGAGTCTTTTCCGCCGCTAAGGCAAATGATTATCACGTCATAGCAAGATATGTCGATATCTGGAGCGTTCCTGTACGTTTGTCCTGATAGTGGCGTGGTGATGCCTGCTATGCTACTCAGTGCAGGAATAATAAAGTTATCGTCGATTAAATCACTCACTTGCCGCGCTCCTGCTCTGAAGTGAATTTGTCAGAATCGCAGCAAGTCTAGTCTCGCCTAATGATGAGGCCAGATCTGATAGCGCTAGTTTACCTGCTGCTTCCATACCAAGTGCCTTTACTCGACTGGTATCAAGAACTGCAATTCTTTGGCCTGTTGCCTTACAGACAAGCGCATATCGACATACGCTTAATGTGCGATGGATGATGAATGAGAACATTTGATTGTCGATTTGTGCGCTGAATTTGCAGATCACATTTACTTTATGCGTCAACCCATTCTGGATTATGATTGTTGCAACATCGTCTTTAGGCATATCTACCTCCGGCTTTTTACTAAGCCTAATACGACGCTAACAGCTGACGAAATTTGCTTACAGATATAACTTTCACTGCAAATATCGTGTTATGAGTGACTGATTACTGCTTTGGAGACAGAATGGATTTTTCTAAAACTACTGTAGTGAAACCCGGTTTAATTGGTGATAACAACGCGTATTGGGCGATGCACTTTTGCTCAATTATTGAAACCCTTTATGATAATAACCGGATGAAGGTACGTTTTAATTCCCCTCTCATGGGGAAACATACACCAACAATGAGAAACCTAGTTTCATTAGCTGGTGAAGGATATTTTTCTTTAATTAAAGATCAGTTCAGAAACTTCGGTCTACAAAATTTGCTCTGCCACTATCTGATGAGTTATGAAGGTAGAGAAGTCTTAAATACTATACTTATTAATTTGTCTGATTATCGCAATGTCGATATCCTCGCTAATATGAGCCAGTTTGGTGTATTCATTAGCTGCCGTGACTTTAGAAGTGGCACTAATTTTGCGGTAGAGCATAATCCTTATCTACTTGGCCATGAGAATGTCTTTTATAATTCAGTTTATAATAGCTTAAAGTTTGCAGATCTATGCATTCTTTTCCGTATGAGAACGAATCCTAACCAAGAATCAGCTACTTTGTTTGGCATTCTTGGAGAGGTCGAAGGAAACAATGGTCAGGACTTGAAGAGACCGGCCTTCTGGGGAAGGAAAGGTTTGTATTTGTCTTTTGGTATTGGAGTCAATCCTAAACCCAAGGGGGAAAAACGTTCTAATCAATTTCAGCTTAATGACTGTACTTGCCAGTGGGTAAACGCTGCTGATGGTTATAAATTTGTCGCTATTTTTGAGTCAGAACACCATCTTGTTACAGATTATCTCGATGCAATAGGTACTATTGAACACCTTAATAAATTTGGCCCCAACCATCCTTTTCTAACACATTATCCAGCTCGGCACATTCTAAACATTGTGAGAGATGGCTGGGATAAATCAGTTGATATATTGATTACTGAACTGCGACGTTATCTTGCGCCTAACGAATTAGCTTCGCTAGGAACAAATCCAGTAATACCCTTTATACCCTCATTCAAACATTAAAATAAATGGGGCTACGGCCCCATTTTTTACTCACGATATAAGATGTAATAACATTTTCTGACCTGCATACTGTTGTTCAGGTAACCACAAAGTGCTTCACGACCATCCTGACTACGACCTATCCATAGGCCAGCCAAGCGTTTATCTGGTTGCTCAGACAGTATGAAAATTTTGCTGTTAATAAGACCAATGAATGGGCGTTCTACTCCCTGGGGGACTACAAAATTCCCCAGCGGTTTGTAACTTTCCAGGTTCAATACGATCGCAGCTGTCTGGTCACTGGAATTGTCAGCATCGTCCTGTTGCTCGCTGGCAGCAGGTTGTTGGTAGTTTTGAGAAGGCTGCTGAGCATAGAAATCGTTCGGATCGATCGATTCTGCGCTGGTTATGAAGGGCAATAGTGCTAAAAGGCCAAAAACAGCTTTTTTCATATGTCCACCATAGGGTTATGCGTTTAAATATGATTAGGCTATCAGTACCAATGCTGTCAGGCTAAAAACAATGGGGACAAATTGAGGGCTTTTATGTTGTGTTTATTGCTATTTTTGTCCTGCAATAGCATCTATTTCACACAATACACAGTGACATTTAGCTGGTGGCTCAAGTCGTTCGAATTGCGTCAGATTATGCAGACGTAATCGAGGTATACGTCTGACAGCATGATGGCCACACGAAAGTTCAAGAAACCAGATTCGTCCGTTACGGCTCCCGTCCTGAACCTTTACGTTTACAACTTCTCTCCATATGCGAATCATGGCTAACCTTCTGCCGGGCTCGGTGGTTCATCGTTGTCCTGGGTAATTTTAACGTAATCACCCTGATTGATAACGATTACTTCATTAAGATGAGGGCTGTAACGTACCCTCTCTACTTCGTCGAGATAGTCCACATGTCTACGCGCCTTGTTATTCGAGAAGCCGAGCGCTTTCCCTATTGCGTGAACTGATGGCCCACGGCCACCATTTCTGTTCATGTATTTTTTGACATACGTGATGATTGCTTTCCTGTCACTGGTCATGTCCGGGAGTTCGGCAATGTCATCATGACCTTGTCCTTTCGCTACGCGCAGCGTCATAGACTTTCTTTCACCATCGATAATGATTCGTCCCTGGTCATGCAACTGCCGGATACGCCGGGAAACGAGCCCTTTTGAATACCCCAGAGAAGAACAGATCTGCTCGTAAGACGGTGCTGCACCCTGCTCTTTGATTTCTGTCACAATGAAATCAAAGAGCCTGTCCAGGTGGGCATTTGCTTTTGGGGCGTTCTGTGCTTTTCCAGAAACACTACCGGCGTTGTCTTCAGTCATATCCCTTCCGTCCAGTTGGTGGTTGTTAATTAATGCGGGCTATCGACGTTCTTCGTCGAACTGAGACTAAAAGGCACGACGTCCGCTTTTACATCAGTTAAGGAGTGATTACCGCAGAGTTGCCCTTTAACTTTAGTCAGGCCCACCAGCGCATCCTCAAGCAGTTCTGATTCCTGAGATGTCACATTACTACCCAGTTCCATACCGATTTTTTCGCCCGCGTCCTTGAGGATACTGATAGCACGATCGATAGATTCACTGTACATAATCGCCACCTTGTTCGTTTTGTTAACATAGCCAATTAGTGCGTGTTCAGCTATAGCTGAGTTGTTTTATCACCTGTTTATGCGGCCCTTTTTCTTGCCAGGCAGCGAGCTAAAACCCGTTCCCTGGCTTCATGCTGCTCATCGATACAAAGCTGAATTCCCAACCCCAGGATGTAACGCTCCTGAAGTTCTGCCGGATGGAGGAAATTGAGCGCGGTGAAACCAGCTGGCACGGAACCATATTTGGCCAGGCTGTCTTCGTAACGTCGCTGGGCTATTTCACAAATTAAGTTATATTGAGCAATAGCTGCCTCACGTCCAACTTGATTGAATATTTCAACCGCCAGGACTTCCGAACATGTCTGCATTTTTGCATCCGTTTTGTTTACCTGACATCAGTATCACCCCGATGTGCTGGCTAACGAAATTTACGGATAGATGAATGTAATGAGGGGAATAGAACGTAATGGAATGTTTATACTGAACCCAAATTATGGGGAGCTTGATAATCAAATGTGGAAGTCTGTTGAGAAGCAGACTTCCAGACTTGGTATTAACTGGTTTTCTGACTATTAAGCCAGCTGATTAGCTCATCTTGCGTGTCAAAAGACGCGACAAAGGTCTGCTCCTGATCAGGACGTTGTGCATCCCTTATCGCTCTGAATGGAGCTTCACCGCTATAGTAGAATATTGGCTCCGCACGGCGTTTGACCCATGCTGATTGCTCGCGCTCTGCGAGCTCGCAGGCTTCTTCGTAATTGTCCGCTACTCCCAGCACTGTCGAACGATCCCAAGCTCCTCCATTCAGGCATCGAACAGTGATTTTCCCGTCCGGGCAAGTAATGCCATATGGATGATCCCACCAGGCATCAAGCTGAGACTTTGAGCGCTTTTCATTAGGTGTATCGTCGAAGTTTTTAGGTAATACCGGATTAAGGGGTATGCAGTTTGGCACTTGGATTCTCCCTGTAGCCTGAATCTACAAATAGGCAGTAAGCAATGTTCGTCAGGTTAACATGTACCTCCTGTTAGGTAATTAAGTACTTCGTTCCATTTTCGATATTCGCGTTATCTGACTCATTTTCTCCGACTTCAGGAGATCTCCATGCTGCTACGTAAGCCATGTGAATCAGGCTTGTTTTTCGCCCCGCTTTGACCCCATTTCCATGATGTTCTCAAACCTCGCGCTGTTACAGTAGGACAACTGCTACTGACGAGGTGAATATGACCAGATACCTTGGATACTGCGCCCTTGCGCTCCTTACCGTCCTGCCGACCGCTTCGGTATATTCTGCTGTACAGAATGATACAATGGGCCTATACGCTCCCGATCCCAGCTACACACCTGACATCCAAAATTCAGCACCTGTAACGCCTTCTCCGGGGGATGACAGTCTGTACAGTGATGACGTACCCGATTCATCTACCGCTCCAGAAAGCACCATTACCCCCCTGAATAGCTTTGATGTTATGTCTTTTTCTATAGGGCCGGTAAGCCTGCGGATGACAGCTTCTGAAGCGATCACTGCTATCACTGACAAACTTGGCCAGTCTGCTGGTGAAGAAATTCAAAAGCGCTACAGTAACAACTCATTGAATAGTATTTTCTGGGGAGATGCTCACCAGGAGACGGTGGTCTATTTTATCCCCGATACGGCAGTTGACCCCATTGAGCCGGTGGCTTACAAAATCCGCTTTTCATTCAGCAACCCTGATCTCTTACTGAAGTCGGCGATCGAGAAATATGGAGAGCCTTCAGTCTCTGATGCCCAGAGAGGTCGTTATATCTGGTGCAAGGCACTGGCGGAGAAAACGAATAAGTGTGATGACAGTAAATCTGAGCTTACGCTGACAACGCGAGAAGTTGAAGACACTGGCATCCTGACTCTCAGCGACCCAACGGTCTCATTTGATGCCTCGCGGACTGCAACGGCCACCCCGGATAAAGACCAGGCTGCGACTGAAGATAACCAGGGGCCATTGCCACAGCTCTGAAGTCGTCCGTCGCTGTCCAGCATCCTTTTGCAGGATTACTAAACCGACTGAATTCGTCAGCCGGTTTTTTTATCTGAATTTTACATTAGCGTCTGAAAGTACGCTTTCCAAACGGGCTTATCTCTTTGACGTGAAAACCCGCATTAGTCAGCATCCTGGCCATGACAACTGATGCAGGAAGACAGGATGCCTCCACTTTATGGCCGGGAGTAGCATCCAGAATACTTTGCAACATGGAGCGCCCAAATCCTTTTTGTCTTTGACTCCTGGTAACACCAAACATCCTGATTTCCAGATGTGAAGCAAGTCCATTTGCACCATTTTTGCCCGTCAGTAGGGCAAAACCTATCGCTGCGCCATTATGTTGAGCATCAAAGACAAACAAGAAATCGGCGCAATTCTCTCCCCGTTCCCGCCTGGCAATGGCTTCTGAGATCTGACTTTCGAACTGAGACAGTCCGTCATCATCATCAAAGTTAAAATACCCATCCCGCATACCGTCGCGAATCACCGCTATGATAAAGGGAACATCCTGTTTGGTTCCAAAGCGCATTTCAGGGGCAGATAACACCGTCATCAGTTTGTCTCTCGTAACCGTTATTATTCCATCAATTTGATTACATGGAGGTAAAGAGGTCAATAGAAATGAACGGGGTATTTCGCTGATGACCATTTGATCGGTGTTAGTGGTTTCAGTAGCAGAGCCAGGAGGTATATAAGGCCAGCAAAAATGCCAGCCTTTTTCATTTAAACCGGTTTTCTTATGATTCTCTTGATCGGCATTCCTGCCTTATCAAAATATCGGGTTGGCCATATTTCTTGAGGTTCTTCACCAATTGCATTAGCGATGATGATCTCGCCTCTAGGCCAGTCACGTGTCAGTGCATTTGCCAGAGTGCTGCTTGAAAGACCGTTAGCCCTACTCAGTGAGGCAAGTGACAAACCTTTCTTATGTAGCGCAGCTATGATGTCTGCCTTATGCCAGTCCTGTTTTTCCATCTCCATTTCCTTTGGTGGTGAATCGGAACATGGTTTGCAGTACCAGCTAATGACGACTGGCGAGCCGTAAGGCTCCCACGCCCCGACCCACCATTGACAAAAAACAGGCGAGCGAGTGCGAACCGTTCAAGTACATGAACGGCGTGTCATTAGTCGGGGCTGCAAATCCCCACTCTTACGATTTAGTAAGGGCTACAACAGTTTACAGCATTTAAAGGGTGTATCAGAAGTGTTAATGCCGTAAGTTTGCGAGTCGGTTTGAAATTCAGATAATAACTATGCTTAATGGCCTGTTCAGGAAAGCACTTCGATGCTGTTCATATAGCCAAAGCCGAATATCCGCTTTCTGCCGATCCCGAAAGCGTATGCCTGTTCAAGTGCGCCGACATCTTCAATCACGCATTCAGCATCGTACTGGCTCATCGGTACAATGATCTTGTGGGATGTACGGCCAACGCTCCCGGGCTTAATAATATGGAACTTGGTGCTTCGAACGATACGTAACCGTCCACAGATCACTCCGGCCCGTTCCAGGTGATAGTGGATATAATCCGGGAGTTCATGGGCAGGTGGACAAATCTCTCTTTTCCGGCCTCCAGCTTCCTCGCGTCGAATAGTGGCCAGCGAGCCGCAGATTCGAATTTTCTGGCCAGACACAAACATGATTTCCTTCATGACTTCGCCAGGGAGCCCGAGTGCAACAGCCGTTCTCAGAACAACCTGGGTGTCGGAGGCACTTTGTTTGCGAGAGTAGAAGGTGTATGGGAGTCGCGACCCAGAACGTTCCTGGACTACCTTATCCAGTTGCTGGTGGATCCCATACACGTCACCTGGGGCGATTCTGAACCTGAGCGCACATTCAAAGTATTTCACGCCACATTCCTTGCTGAACATAATGAATTTTCAATATTAGTTTCAGGGTATGGCATGGACGGCGAGTGACGAAATTATGAGGGGGGAATACGGCCAGTCCTTTGGCCGGTGTGGTCAGAGAATCATTTCGATACTTTCGCCGTGGAATATACCGATCACATCTGTCTTGAGGCGGTTACTCCTCGGCTTTACTTCATTGGCCACGAACTCTGGCAATGGCCGAATTTTCACGTGCTCATCCTGAATGATAATGAACGGCATAGATGAAGCGGCAGAAAGACGCAGTATCTGGTCGGGGTGTTCAGGATCAGCCATCGCGATGTTTGCAGCTGGATGCACTTTAACCGGACGGCGTAAGCGAAGCTTTTCTTCCGGTACACGCGCAATAGCCTTAATCAACGAGTTGAGTCTGACTGATTTATCTTCATCTTCCTCGATGTCCTTGCCCATCTTCTGGAGCAACTCGATTTTGTTAACCCTGCTAAAAAGCGTCTTTTGCCTCCAGCCGAAACTGACCAGATTGACGTTAGCATTATCAAACATACGCAGCTGCCGATAGAGATGCAGGGTCATGACACCAGGGCAGGCGCTATGCAGCGCGTTGAAGCGCATGTATTCCGGTCGGCGATCACCACCGTAGTTTTCGATGATGTGGCGTTGAATGCTCTCTTTATGCTGGTTGATGGATGTCACCAAACGGGTAACCAGCTGAGAGAATTCCGCATCTGTATTGTCGTACCATAATACGCCGGTAGTGCGCCGAGCGGACTTCTGCGAATAGCCATCCCTGATATGCAGGTCAGCGTATGCCGCGCAGGCAGCATGGACAGCATCGTGTCCCTGTTTCAGCTCAGGCATGATGTGTTCGATGGCCATATCTTCTTCGCCATCAGCAACGGCTGGCAGGACGCAGACACTCGCCTTGAGCGGAAGCCGGGAACCCAGCACTCCACGAAGTTGTGTGATCTCGCTCTCCAGCGTCTGGAAAGTTGTTGAGATATTCATTTCTATCCCCGAAAAAGGGCTCTAAACTCCCTCCGCTGCACGGAGGACTGTATGTACATACATACTCATAACAAGCGAAACCGAGTATATCAAGTTCGTTTTGTTTACAGACGAATTTTATCGATGACGAATGAAGTTTTCACTGCTGATTAGCCAATCCTGACGCGAGGGATTTCATTAATGTTAGTGAGATAGGATGGTGACAATAACTCCCGCCGCATCGTCCAGTCTTTGTCGATGCCCTGGCCCGCAAACCATAATTTCCCCCGACCTGACCGGTTAATTCTATCCATCACGCCCATCAACGCTTCACCATTGGCAAAGAGTCGGTTCTCACCAAACAAATCGAGCTGGCTGGTGGCGCTATCATAAAAGTCAGATAGCATCACTCCGGCTTTATGGTATCGGTATCCCTCCTGCCAGATATGCCGGAGCCCTGCGACCGCAGCCGCAATGATTTCCCGGGTATCGGCGGTGGGGTTTTCCAGCTTGACTGTCTGCTGGCCACTGTAAGGGGCCGTTTTCGAATAGTAACTTGTGCCAATAAAAACCGTTATGCAGCGACAGTATTGCTTCTCTTCGCGCAGCTTCTCGCCTGCACGTTCGGCATACTCACACACCGCCTGGTGCATTGCTTCGTAGTGCTCTATTTTCTGGCCGAATGAACGCGAGCTGATGATCTGCTGCTTAACCTTCCTCACCTCTTCCAGGGCTATGCAGGACTCGCCATTCAATTCGCGCTGCGTTCGCTCCAGTACGACTCCAAATGTGTTACGGATAAGCGATGTTGGCGCATTGGCCAGATCGAGAGCAGTCCTGATGCCCATGCTGTTCAGTCTGGTGGCATATCTCCGGCCCACCCCCCAGACATCGCTTACGTCAATATATGGCAATAATTTACGTTGTCTTTCTGGACTGCTGAGATCAACCACTCCGCCTGTTTTAGTCCATGTTTTTGCAGCTTTATTTGCTAGTTTTGCCAAAGTTTTAGTTGTCGATATGCCCACCCCCACGGGTATATGGGTGCTCTTTAATACGGTTTTCTTTATTTCTCTTCCATAGTCATCAAAATTATAATTTTTCTGCATTCCTTCAAACGAAAGGAAAACTTCATCAATACTGTAGACCTCAGTATTACTGGAGAATTTAAATAATGTCTCACACACCCTACGGGAGATCTCCGCGTACAAGGCATAGTTAGAACTGAAAACATGTACACCGTTAGCTTCAAAGAATGCTTTCTTCTGGAAGTACACGTCACCATTCTGGATACCTAATTTTTTAGCTTCCGCTGAACGTGCCACGACCATGCCATCATTGTTCGAAAGGCATACAATTGGCTTGTTCACCAGATCGGGCCGAAAGACTCTCTCGCAGGAGGCGTAAAATGAGTTGCAATCCACCAGGCAGAACATCACAAGGCCTTGTACACGATGAAGGTCACCACGCCAAAAATGGCCAGTTCTTCGCCTTCTTTCAGATAGATCGGTGACATCCGGCTATTCATTGGCAGTAGCGCGGGAGCCGGGCTTAGCTGCAACCGCTTAATGGTGAAATCACCATCAACGGTCGCAATCACAATATCCCCCTCTTTCGCCTCAAGTGAGCTATCCACGATGACCAGATCGCCTTCGTGAATACGTGCCTCTACCATCGATGAACCTGTTACTCGTAAGAAGTAGGTTGCAGATGGATGTTTGATGAGGTGAGTATTTAGATCAATAAATTCATCAACATAATCGGAAGCGACTGAAGGGAAACCTGCGCTGACAGGCTCAACGAACAACGGGAATTGGCCTGGTGATTGTTGTGTCACTGGGATAAGTTTCATAATGCTCTGCTCTTCGTGGTGCTGTATATCCATACAGTATTATAGACAGGAGCCAGGAATTTTCGCACCTCCTTTTCCGAAAGTTATTTTCCGCTATCACTCTTCAGGTTTTTCTTATCACTTGTCCAGAAGTGGGTAACTGCACATAACAAATTGCAACCATATGATTCCTCAGTTCATTTTCAGAATTTACTCGTGCTTACTTCGTATACAATTCGGAATTTATCCGTACATTTTATAAGGAGTAATAACGATGAAGCAGTTTACAAATGAAGCAACTCAACAAATGCTGGCCGACTTTGACAAATCCCCTTTCTCTGACGCTGATCTGGCCGCAATGGATGTGGATGCTCGACAAATTATTGAGCAGAACGCTGAAAGGGATCGCCAACACCCGGTAACAGCAATCTGGCGTGTTGCGGTCGAGGGAAGCCTGACTGCGCGAGGTGGTGTCGTAACCGCTGTTGATAGCGCCAGGGTTATGGATCTAGGCAACGGTCAAATGGTCAAAATCGCAGTGGAGGGTGATGCAGTCACTTATACCGATGGTTCATCTGCACGGATTGTTTCAAGCGCTGGCCAGAAAGCTACACACTTCGAGAAAGGGCTCGCGCTGGTGGGCAGCGTACTGGATAACGGGGATGAAATTGTCTCGACCCCGCAGGACAGATTAGTGCTGTTATCGCGCAAAGGTATGGCTGAAGCCCCCGACTTTCTGGCAATACCCGGAGGCGTGACTCATGGGGTATCGAACTAACAATTATGGCCGGGGCCAGGCGCTCCACGGAGATAAAACCACCACAGGCGCGACCGTCCTTACTTGGGGTCAGTTTGGATATCGAAAATTATTGTACTATAAGGGCTTCCCCGGCGTGTCAACGCCGGTGTTTATGGTTTCTGTCTGCTCTTCAGTAAAAATAAAGGGGAGAGACTGCGGTACTATAAACGGCCATGATGAATCGTCATCGATTCGGACCCTGATGAAAGACGCGCGTGAGGTTCTTGTTCGTTAAGCGGATACGTATATCCTGTACAATAGCCAGATAGGCCTCACGGGGTCTAACCCTTTATCATCAACGAATTGCAGGTCAGATGGTTATTTTGTTTCGTGCTTTAGCTGGCTGAGTACAGCCTGAAATCATCACCGTAATGCAATGATGCCCAGCACAGCCTTGCGTTTTTGGCGGCGATGGCTACAACGGCACGCCAGTATCCTCTGCGATCGACCAGTGAACAGACCCAACGACTGAATAAATCAGTCCTTTTCTCGGCACCAATCAGAACCGAACGAGCCCCCTGAACCAGTAGCGTTCGCAGATACGAATCGCCAGCTTTAGTTATCCTGCCAAGCTTTGATTTCCCACCACTGCTGTACTGCGATGGCGTTAGTCCCAGCCAGGCTGCCAGTTGTCGCCCATTTTTAAAATCGTGTGCATTACCGATACTGGCGACCAGCGCACAGGCCGTTGTGGGACCAATCCCTTTCAGTTCCATCAATCGCTGGCTGCGGTGATCTGTTTTTGCCATGCGGGACAAAATCCGGTCATATTCAGTAATATTATCTTCAATACGATCAATGTGTTCCAGCAGGTCATTAACACATTGTTGAACCTGAAGTGGCAAAGAACTCTTCTGCTCAGAAACCATGTGACGCAGGGCATCTGTACTTTGTGGGGCGATGACACCGAATTCCGATATCAAACCTCTCAATCGGTTATATGTTGCTGTTTTCTCTTCGATAAAACCCTGTCTGATACGGTGTAGGCATTGCATCGCCTGCTGGCTCTCATCCTTCACTGGTACAAACCGCATATGCGGGCGACGAACTGCTTCACAGATAGCCTGAGCATCAGCTGCATCATTTTTGCCTGATTTACCGGCCATGCGGTAAGGAGATACAAATTTAGCAGCCATCAGCCGTGGTTCATGACCATATTGCCGAAACAACCTTGCCCAGTAGTGAGCCCCGGAGCATGCCTCCATCCCGATAACACAGGGAGGTAAACTGGCAATCAGCTCAGGAAGGGCAGCACGCGATACTTTGGGTTTAACCAGAACAGTTTTACCGTGTTGGTCAACGCAGTGAACAGCGAACACATTTTTAGCAAGATCGATACCGACAGTCGTGATGGTCATAACGAATCCCTCCGGGGCTATGTTTACCCCATGATTGCACAAGAGTTAATCAGGCGCATATCCAGGGGAAGTCCCTTCCATTCGTTAAGGCTATTTTTTGACCTTTCGACTTTAGCGGGTCTCAACCGACGAAACTTACCGGAAGCCGGTATCCGGTTGCTTTTCCAGATATAATCGCCTGTCAGATTGATATGCTCCCAGCCTAGCGGGGACAAATGCGACAGCAATTGATCGTTGATCTTCACCCCTTTACGCTTCAGGGCATCGACCGCTCTTTCCATATAGACGGTATTCCACAGCGAGATAGCTGCCGTCAGCAGCGTCAGTCCACTGGCGCGATAGCTCTGATTTTCCGGTTTACGATCCCTGATTTCACCCAGACGGTGCAGGAATACCGCGCGCGCCAGCGCGTTACGGGCTTCTCCTTTATTCAGTCCCGCCTGGACCCGCCGACGAAGTGCCGGATCGCGGAACCAGTCGATCATAAACAGCGTTCGTTCAATACGGCCAATTTCTCTCAGTGCTTTGGCAAGTCCATTTTGCTTTGAGTAGCTGGCAAGCTTTTTCAGCATCAGGGATGCCGTCACTGTTCCCTGCTTTATCGAGGTTGCCAGACGCAACACTTCACGCCAGTGAATTTCGATCTCTTTCAGGTTCAGGCTGGTCGTTGATATCAGTGACTGAAGCGCCGGGTACTGGTCTGCTTTCCCTTTGATAAACAGCTTCTTGTCATGGAGATCCCTGATTCGCGGACAGAACGCAAATCCCAGCAGATGCATCAGGGCAAAGACATGATCGGTGAAACCCGCGGTATCGGTGTAATGCTCCCTGATTTTCAGGTCACTTTCGTGGTACAGCAAGCCATCGAGAACATGGGTTGAATCCCTGACCCGACTTATTATGCAGGTGTAAAACGGGCTGTATTGATCCGAAATATGGGTATAAAACTGTCGTCCGGGCTCCTGCCCATATTTCGGGTTAACCTGTCCTGCGTAGCGGCCAGTGCTGCCTGTTCTGAAATTCTGTCCATCTGATGATGATGTTGTCCCGTCTCCCCAGAATGCCGCCAGCGGCCTTTTCCCCTGCGCGTTTACCAGTTCTGCAAGGGCGGCTGAATAGGTTTCGTCGCGGATGTACCATGCCTGAATATCTTCAAGTGATGATTTGGTACTCCCGGGGCAGGCTTCTGCCATTTTTGTCAGGCCAAGATTGATGCCATCCGCAAGAATGGTGGTGAGAAGCAGGCGGGTATCGGGACGGGTAATGTCATTTTTTATATGCGAAAAATGTCGGGTAAACGTCGTCCAGCCGTTTACCTCATCGAGAATTTCCGTGATTTTAGGGCGCGGTAGCATGCTGTAAACCAGCTCTGCCAGCGGTGAAACCTGCGCCGGTACGCAGTTATCCAGCGGAGAGACTTTTACGCCCCTGTCGGAAATTTCCACATCGGGCAGTTCACCAAGGGCTGCCATGGCATTGACCTCTTCAAGTCTGGACTGAAGCAGGGTCATACGGCTGGTAATGTACTCATGGTAATCAGCAGATACGGGCAGTGGCAGCGCCGGAGTGAGTTTGTCAAAGTCCTTTTCGGGAATGAGGTAATCATCAAAATTTTTGTAGCGCCGTGAGCCTTTAACCCAGATGTCCCCGGAGCGCAACGCTCCCTTAAGCTCGCTGAGCGCACAAAATTCATAATACTGCCGATCAATACCCGCAGGTGTAATCACCACCCTGTGCCAGCTTTCAGGGACAAACTCAAGCGGCGCAGTCGCCGGAACTTTACGTGAGTGCTTCAGGTACATATCCTTGATCACAACCAGCGCATCAGCCAGAGGTTGCGCTGCCGGGGTTGCGACTAACTGTAAAGTGGATAACATGCGTGGGGCATATTTCCGTAATATGCTGTATTTCTCGGTAATAATATGCAGCGGGTCAAAATTATTTTTTCTGGCGAGATGGCGTGTTTCCTCCAGACTGGCGACAAATTCAGGCCATGGGAGTATATTTTCTATTGCGAGCCATGGATCGTCACCGGAATCGCGGGCATCAGACAGCGCCTGACCGACATCGATGTACTGCCTCAGTTTTGACTGGATCAGCTTTCCGGTCTGCTGAAGGCGCTCTGCCTGTGTTCTTTTGGCTTTGCTGAAAAGGCTGTTCAGCATTCGCTCATGCAACTCAATCACTTCGTCTGTCAGTGTGGCTCTGGCTTCTTCCAGCACGCACACCAGGATCGCATGACGCCGGGTTGCTGAAAATCGGGTCAAATCACGGCTACTCATCTTCCGGCCTTCCCGCGCCAGTTTCAGCAACCGGTTCTGGTGAATGGTACGATCTATACCTTCCGGTAATGCCAGCGATTCAACGCTGCTGAGCCGATCAAGATGTTGCAGCACGTTCTTACCATTGATTTTACCCGGCGGTTGCAGAAGCCATGTCAGCCTGGAAGACTGATTATCCGATGACTCAAGTAAACGATCCAGGGCATCCCTGTGAGCCGGAGTTAACGGGGCATTCAGAGTCTGAAATACGATTTTATCGCCGCCTGCCATGGCCTCAGCACAGGTACGCTCCACGACATCAATCGCGGGGATTATTACGTTGTTCTGCCGGAGCCAGACCAGCATCTCTTCGGCCAGGAGAATACCTTTATCAGTACGCGTCGCCATCGACAGCAGGTGTGTAATACAGTCCTGCTGTATTTTGCCGGTAAATGCCTTCACGCCAAGATAGCGGTACAGTTCGGTTAAATGCTCGCGCCGGGTCGTATCCCTGCCGGAAAGGTAAGCAGGCCAGAGATCACCGGTAAGATTTAGCCTGCTGGCGATATGTTTCAGCAGTGCATCAGAGGGTGGGATTTTTTTATCCGGGGCAAAGCCAACATTTTTCAGATAGCAAAGAAGGACGGCAAAACCAAAACGGCTGGCGGGTTTACGGTGAGCACAGATAAGCGCCAGATCATGCTCACTGAAATAGGCCATCCGGGTCAGCGTTAACTCATCGTCTGGCAATGCCAGTAATGATTCTCTTTCCGACAGAGAAAGAATCTGCCTCCTTGCCATATAGTTTCCCTCATAAATTATCCGATGCGGTATTTTTAACAAAAATGGTTATCGCATAAGGGTACACCCTGACGGTATAACCAAAACGTGACATCACACGATTTATGCCATAACCTATATGCGATAGATTAAATGCAATAACTTAAATGCGATATTATGGCGGAAAAATGTTCATCAGAGCTTATTTAAGGGCATCGACGGAAGATCAGTTCGCTGACCGGGCAAAAGAGATGCTGGAGCAGTTCGTTCAGCAGCGGGGACATAAAATCGCCAGCTACTACCGGGAGAATATCAGCGGCACAAAACTTGATCGCCCTGAGCTGGGGCGCTTACTGATGGACAGTCACCACAATGATATCTTGCTGGTCGAACAGATAGACCGTCTGACCCGTCTGAGCAACAGCGACTGGATGACGCTGAAAAAGCAGATAGAAAAACATGAGCTGCGGATTGTCAGTCTTGATGTGCCCACCTCATGGCAGGCGCTGTCAGATAAAGATCCTTCGCAGGCGGACCCGATTACTCGCGCAGTAATAACCGCCATCAATAACATGCTAATCGACCTGATGGCCGCGATGTCGCATAAGGACTGGCTGAGCCGCCGACAGCGGCAAAAACAGGGGATTGAACGGGCTCATACACTAGGTAAATACCAAGGTAAGCAAGCTGATCGGGAGCGTCACCAGAAAGTACTGTATTATCGGCAGGTTAAGAAATTGAGTATTCGTGAAACCGCAGATGCAACAGGTTACAGTGCTTCGCAGGTATGTCGGATACAAGCGCTGTATAAAAATAATGAATTTTCCTGAAAGGCTGGAATAACGGTGTTTATTGCGATCATTGCATAGGCGTCATAGTTAGGGCTTGTTAATGACTAGCAGCCTGGAAGTACGCTGTGTGCCAAATCCAAAAATAGTCATTCACACCCTGAATCACTTTAAAGTGATTCAGGGTATGCGCTTATAGCTGCCATTCAAGGCGTTAATAATTTTTGTAGATTTTCTATTCCATATAATATGTTTTCAACGAATCTGGAGAAATGAAGTGCCATGTGTGTATGGCACTTCATCTCTTATTTACTCATTGACTCCGTTACCGTCTGCCAGGTTATGAAACCACCACTCAGATTATATGTCCGGAAGCCGTGAGCCTGCAGAATACGGTATGCCACATGCCCGCGCAGGCCACTCTGACATCCTATAAAAATTTCTTTATCTTTAGGCAATTTTCCAAGGTTTTCCCGCAGGGAATCAAGAGGGATGGATAGCGCGTCAGGATATTCACCAAATTGTTTCAGTTCGGCAGGAGAGCGAATATCAAGTAAACAATAACTGCCCGGTTCCCGTTGTAACACATCGCTGACATGACATATGACCGTATCTCCTTTCATTACATTTGTCGCCACCATACCAGCCTGGTTAACGACGTCCCTTGCACTGTTAAAAGGTGGAGCATAAGTCAGCTCAAGATGTTCGAGATCGTTGACGGTAAGCCCCGCGCGCTGTGCGACAGACAGGACATCGATGCGTTTATCAACCCCTTTTTTCCCTGATGCCTGAGCCCCGAGAATTTTACCGGTATCGGGGCTGAACAGCAGTTTCAGACTGATCATCGTTGCCCCCGGGTAGTAACCGGCATGATCAGCGGCATGGACGTAAACCTTCTCGTATCGGGTGCCATGAACTTTCAGCTGCTTTTCATTCGCACCGACGCTGCCAATACTCAGCGAAAATACCTTACAAATGGATGTCCCCTGACTGCCATGGTAAAGGCTGTGACGATCTAGCATGTTATCAGCAGCAATGCGTCCCTGGCGGTTGGCGGGCCCTGCCAGAGGAAAATTAGCGGGTTCCTGAAAGACAAAGTCTGGGGTTTCAACGGCATCCCCCACGGCGTAGATGTCAGGGATACTGGTCTGCATACAGGCATTGACGCTTATGCCTCCCCGTTTACCCACTGCGAGCCCGGCTCCTGTGGCAAGGCTGTTCTCAGGTTTTACCCCGATGGCGAGAATAACCATGTCGGTCTGCAGAAACCCACCCTCAGACAGTGCAACGCGGAATCCCGTCTCTGTCCGCAGTACCTCGGTGAGCGCCGTTCTGAGACGCAGATCCACGCCATGACTCCGGATTTCCTGATGCAGGGCAGATGCCATTTCAGGATCAACCGGAGCCATAACCTGTTCCCCCATCTCCAGCAGGGTCACACTGATCCCCCGTTCGCTCAGAGCCTCCATCACTTCAAGTCCGATAAATCCCCCCCCGACAAGCGTGGTGTGAGCTACGTGATGTTGCTCAATCCACCCCAGGATAGCATCCATGTCAGTAAGATTTCGCAGCGTAAAGACACCCTCTTCCTGTAGCCCGGGCAAAGGAGGGACAACCGGAGCGGCGCCGGTACTGAGGAGCAGACGATCCCATTCTTCGCTATAGACCTCCCCTGAGGTCAGATTTTTAACCGTCACCGTTTTATTAACCGGATCCACTGACGTCACTTCATGACAGATACGGACGTCTATGTTAAAGCGGGATTTAAAATCCTCCGGGGTTTTCAGAATCAGTGACTGCCTTAAAGGAATTTTTCCGCCTATATGATAAGGTAATCCACAGTTGGCGAAAGAGACATCGCTTCCCCGTTCAAACACAACAATACTGACATCCTCTGATAACCGACGAGCTCTGGCTGCAGCGGATGCCCCGCCGGCAACACCACCAACAATCACTATTTTCATTACATCCTCTCTGTTCACCCGGGGCGAAATGCCTGCCAGATATAATCGTTTCCCCGGGCCGGCAGGACGCTGCAGACCTGACGAACACGATGGCAAAATTACGATACCGTCAGTATACTAAATTATATTATATAAAAACACATAGTATGAGAAATCAGCAATGCTCATGAATGAAGACACAAAACGTCAGACAGATATGAAGAATGCGGCCCTGAGGGCAGCAGATGTCTTACGGGGACTGGCCAACAGCGACCGGTTGCTGTTGATGTGTCAGTTAAGCCTGGGGGAAGCGAATGTGGCCGGGCTGGAAGCGGCGGTCGGTATCACTCAGCCGACCCTGTCCCAGCAGCTGGGTGTAATGCGCCGCCTGAAGCTGGTCGAGACCCGACGGGCAGGTAAAATGGTATATTACCGTATTGAGGATAACCGTATCATGACGTTGTTAAATACCTTATATGATCTCTACTGCCCGCAGGCAGGCACCGGTAAAGGAAGCCATAACAACGAATAATATGATCCTGCTTTCCCCGTAAACCGTTTTATCCGTGCATCATTAACCCTGTTCAGGCTGTGAAATGCCAGACCGGAACCTGCGATACCTTAACGGGAAAACAACAGTGGTCCGGATATACCAGCCGATGATGCCCGTCACGGACAGTATTTCTCGTTCACGCATTCACTGATTAACCCACTGATTCAATGGTGTTTAATACTGTGACGGTCAGAAAAAACAGCCACAGGAACACGGATGATTCTGCACTGTCAGTAATAGCCTGTGGCTGACAAACCGTTTTTTCTGCTGCCACGGGGTGACATTATTCAAGCAGGCTACGCAACATCCAGGCAGTTTTCTCATGTAACTGGATACGTTGTGTAAGCAGATCTGCTGTGGCTTCATCATTCGCATTATTAACGAGCGGGAACAGGGAGCGTGCAGTTTTAACCACGGTCTCCTGGCCCTGGACAAGATTTTCAATCATGTTTTTTGCTGCCGGAATATCCTTATCTTCATTAACCGCTGTTAGACGTGAAAATTCATGATATGTGCCGGGCGCGAAGCATCCGAGCGAGCGTATACGTTCAGCGATATCATCAACGGCAGTGGCCAGCTCATTGTATTGATTTTCAAACATTAAATGTAAGCTGTTAAACATGGGGCCAGTTACATTCCAGTGATAGTAATGTGTTTTTATATACAGGGTATAGGTGTCAGCAAGAAGCCGGGACAGGCCGTCTGCAATCTCCACCCGGGATGATTCAGCAATACCAATATCAATGATTTGTTTACTCATAACTACCTCTTACACGGTTTCAGTGGAATATACGATATGCGATTATTCTTTCCGGTCTGAGCAAAACACGCCTCAAATTTTTATAATAACCAGGTACACCTGTCGTCTGTCACACTAGCGATGCGCCAGAGCAATATCCTGCGACGGAACAATGAATTTCGCCGTGGCACGTGCCACTGTCTGCTGTCCTTTTGTCAGCCATGCTTCAAGCAGGTAAATCCCCCTGCGTTGCCCAAGCAGTCTGGCACATACCATCAGTTTGTCTCCGGTACAAACGGGTGAAATGAATCTTACCGTCAGTTCAGCCGTCAGGGCTTGCACACCCTGCATGAACAAACAATGAGTCATTGCTGCATCCAGCAGGGTACTCGTCATTCCGCCATGTAAAAGACCCGTATACCCCTGATGCCTGTGATTGGCCGTGTAGTCCGCACATACAGAGCCATCCGGGTGCTCTGAAAACATTAAGTTCACCGTATCAGGGTTGTTGTCGCGGGAACTACAGACCATACAACAGGTATGGGCCTTTCTGGCATCAAGATAACAATTCATCTGTTTCTGCTCAGCGTCCGGTTGTACTGACGGGAGGCATCCGGAATTCAGTCAGCTGAGGGGCTCCCCCGGCATCATTACTGCCTCCTCCACACATTCCGGCTCCTGGTTTATACACAATACGGGTCTGATAAAAATCACCGCCCGTGATGAAATAAACTCATGAATGGCAACAGCGCCCGTTTCCGTGATGATGCTGACGCCCACCCTGGCACGCATTTTCTGCTGTGTTCCCGTCAGAGTGACAGCATTTTTTCCCTTTCGCCTCATGATGAAAGGACTGGCGTCCCTGCTCCGGCTTATTCAGTTCAGTCAGAACACGGGTATCCGGATCACACAGTTCAGTGAACAAACGACGACCACAGTCAGTCTGGTACACCGCGATCTGATGCCCCAGTAATTTACCCAGCATCCGTTCCCCGATGTTACGGACCACAACGCGGCTGACTTGCTGTTGAACCAGCAGGTCAACCAGCTTCCGTTTACCTGAACAATCTGCGCCCAGCGCGGGATTTTCTGTCCGGCTGAGCTCCACACCGCGCTCATCCACCAGGACAAGGTGACTCGCTTTGGTAAAATGATTTGCTACCCGGTCGTCATTCACTGGAATGGCTGTGATCATCTTGTGTAACTCCTTCCCTTTCAGAGTGCATTATTAAGGCCTTGCCCTGAGTGAGACAGTCCACAACCTTAAAACGGGCTGCTTTCAGGACATTGGCCAGTGTCTGCCTTGAAACCCCCATTGCAACAGCCGCTTCCTGCTGTTGCATGCCCAGTAAATCGACCAGCCGTAACGCTTCAAACTCATCTTCTTTTAAATGAACATGTTCAAGCTGGCTCATCGGTCGCGCATTGGGCTTAAAACAGGTATCCGCAGGGCGGCCACAGATGTTACGGGGAATTCTGGGTCTTGGCATGAAGGCTCCTTATTGGCATATGCTATATATACACTCATAAACTGGCATATGCAATATACTCTGCTCACCGGTGGAGAATTTTTTGCTTTACCCTGGAGTCTGTAAGTGGGCAGCAGGTCATGAGAGATGAAGAGAAAGAAAACAGATACTGTATGAGACTCAATTTAAAGTGCTGCCATAAGGGGGTCGTCTCAGAAAACGGAATCTATGGTCACTCCCGTTTTTGCAACACCGATTTTGACGACAAGTTGGCTTGCTTGAATCTATCCGGCGTCTGAATGGGATTTTATTCCCGCGCCTCGATGAGTTCCGCGCCTGATGAACCTCCAGAAAATATACGGCTTCAATGAGCCTTTCCGTTTTACAGGTTCCTCAACAGGCCGGTGGGCCGTTAGTATCATCAATATCAGTATTCGCAAAACCAGATGAATGATTGTTTAAACTGGTGTATTTCTGCCTTTATGCTTCGTAAGTTTGCTGTCGCGCCGTCAGTGCCCAGGCTATTCTGGCCAGCTTGTTTGCCAGAGCACAGGTGACGACAAAGTTGCTTTTCCGACACAACAACTCCCTGACCCAGTCGGCCAACTTGCCAGACTGGTGTTCCAGTTTTTGTATGAATACCCTGGCACACTGAACCAACAAAGTTCGGATCTTTTTGTTGCCCCGCTTGCTAATCCCTAACAATGTCGTCCGACCTCCCGTGCTGTACTGTCGGGGTACCAGCCCTGTTGCCGCCGCAAAGTCACGGCTGCTGGCGTACTGCTTCCCGTCGCCAATCTCAGTTGAAATAGTACTGGCAGTCAGCGTTCCAACGCAGGGAATACTCAGCAAGCGCTGTCCAACCTCATCTTCGTCCAACTTTCGTTTCAACTGAGATTCCAGATCTTTAATCTGCTCAACAAGATAGTGATAATGCTGTTGTAATTTCAGCAGTAACTGGCTGAGATAAAGAGGCAAACTACTGTCCTCAAGAAGGGTACTCAGTCGACTAATAACGGCAGCACCTCGCGGAACGCTGATACCAAATTCCAGCAGAAAAGCATGCATCTGATTAGTTGTTTTCACCTTATCCTGAACCAGGGATTCACGGACACGATGCAGAGCTCGCATTGCCTGCTGAGATTCGGTTCTGGGCTGCACGAAACGCATAGATGGACGTGATGCTGCTTCACAGATAGCTTCAGCATCAACGAAGTCATTTTTGTTGCTTTTAACGAATGGGCGGACAAATTGCGGTGATATCAGCTTTGGAAAATGCCCTAACTCTGCCAGCTTGCGTGCCATAAAGTGAGAACCGCCACAGGCTTCCATCGCGATGGTTGTTGCCGGGCATGTCGCCAGAAATTCGATTAGCTTTGGTCGGGTGAATTTTTTACGGTAAACGGCCTTCCCACGATGATCCTGACAATGAATATGGAAAGAGTTCTTACCCAGATCGATACCAATAAGCGCAATGTTTTCCATGATGGTTCTCCGAATGAAAGCCTGTCCTCAGCATAGTACTGGGAAGGAGGGAGTGACCATCTCATTAAATAAAGCACGCTAAGCCGGTGGCAGCGGTCGCAATGGCCTGAACTTCCCCGCACCGACCTTGGCACTGCTGCGCCATAGGTAATCGCCGGTCAGGTTGATATGCTCCCACCCCAGCGGGGACAGATATTGCAGCAACGTGTCGTCCAGCGCCTTGCCGTGGGCACGCAAAGCACTGGTGGCACGCTCCAGATAGACCGTGTTCCACAACACGATGGCCGCCGTCACCAGATTGAGGCCGCTGGCCCGGTAGCGCTGCTGCTCAAAACTGCGGTCGCGGATTTCACCCAATCGGTAGAAGAAGACCGCCCTGGCCAGCGCGTTGCGCGCCTCGCCCTTATTCAGCCCCGCATGGACGCGGCGGCGCAGCTCCACGCTTTGCAGCCAATCCAGAATGAACAGCGTGCGCTCGATGCGCCCATACATCCGCACCTTGTCGTTGATCGCCTTGCCGGAAGCCTGGAACTGCTGTTGATGCTTGTTCTTGGCCGCATTGAACAGCTTGCCGATGATACGGTCGTGAAGGTCGATGATTTCATCAGTGACGGTGGCCATGCCCTCGATGGCCAGTGCTACCAAGGTGGCGTGACGCCGCTGCGACTCGAACTTGGCCAGGTCGGCGGGCGTCATCTGGCCGCCTTCGCGGGCGATCTTGAGCAAGCGGTTTTGGTGTACCTGCCGTTCGATGCCAGCAGGTAGGTCAAGCGCCTGCCAGGCTTTGAGGCGTTCGATGTGTTCAAGCATGTGGCGCGAGTTCGGCTTGGCGGGCGATTGGCGCAGCCACGCTAGCCACGTCATTTTGCTACCATCCTTGCGCTTGAGGAGTTCGTCCAGGCGCTGGCGATGGACAGGTATCAAGGAATCGGCCAATGCCGCATGGATGCTTCGGTTGGCACGGGTAATGGCCTCGGCGCTTGCGCGCTCGATGGCATTCATGGCGGGTAGGATGATGCTCTGCCGCCGCTGGTTTTCAACAAGGGTGCTGGCCAGCACAATGCCTTTGTCTGTTTGCAAGGCCAGTTCGGTCAATGTATGCACGGCTTGCCGGTAATGACTCATGGTGAAGGGCTTGAATCCAAACACCGTTTGCAGCTCGACCAAGTGCTCCCGCCGTGTCTGCTCGCGCTGGCCGTAATGGTTCCAGCTTTCCACCGGCACCTTGAGTTGTGCGGCCACCATGCGCAGCAGGGGCAGAAATGGAGGATCATCGACGCCCAAGAAGATGCCAGGGAATCGCAAGTAGCAAAGCTGCACGGCGAAGCCCAATCGATTCGCGGCGCCGCGACGCTGACGGATCACCGACAGGTCGGTTTCGTTGAACGTGTAGTGCCGTATCAGTTCGTCTTTGGCATCTGGCAGTGTCAGCAGACTTTCGCGCTCGGTGGCGGACAGGATTGAGCGGCGTGGCATGGTCAGTCTTCCCGCAGGTACTGGTACAAGGTTTCGCGGCTGATGCCGAAGTCACGGGCCACCAAGGTTTTCTGGTCGCCTGCCGCAACTCGCCGTTTCAACTCGGCAATTTGTTCGCTGTTCAGCGATTTCTTTCGTCCCCGGTAGGCCCCGCGCTGCTTAGCCAGCACGATTCCCTCGCGCTGACGTTCGCGGATCAGAGCGCGCTCGAACTCAGCAAAGGCTCCCATGACCGACAGCATCAGATTGGCCATCGGTGAGTCCTCGCCGGTGAACGTTAGCCCTTCTTTGACGAACTCCATGCGCACGCCCCGTTGTGTCAGCCCTTGGACGATGCGGCGCAGGTCATCAAGGTTGCGTGCCAACCTGTCCATGCTATGCACCACCACGGTGTCGCCCTCGCGGACGAAGGCCAGCAGCCTTTCAAGTTCGGGACGTTGTGTGTCCTTGCCTGAAGCCTTATCGGTGAATACCTTGCCGACTTCTATTTGTTCCAGTTGTCGATCAGGATTCTGGTCGAAGCTGCTGACGCGAACGTAGCCGATACGTTGACCTTGCAAGATGCCTCCAAAGGTAAAAATGTCAGGATGAAATCTATTACCCTTGGCTGAATGTATCAATAAATATAAATTAATACCCTACTCTGACGTTGTTTGTGCTCAACATCTGACATCAGGTTAGGGTATGCCTCAATCTGACGGCTGCGAACCGCCAGGGACAGGCGCAATGTCAGATTCTGTCGCGGCCTTGGCGCGTGCCTGGAAGCGTTCATAGCAATCCAGCCCGCAGAAATGTTCGACGTATTCCGCGCCTTCCGGGGTGAAGGCGGCATCGAGCGGAATTTCTTTGCAGCATTCGCAGCAGGTGGTGCAACTGGCAGTGTTCGGGGCGTTTGCGTTCATGGTGGTACTCCTCCAGATTGGTAGCGAAGCTCAAAGCTGCCCACTCTCGGCTGGCTGGGAAGCGGTCATGATCTTCCCTTGAAGGCCCGCAGCAGCCGCGTCACAGACAGGACAAACAAGCCGGTCAGCGTGAGGGCTGCAATACCCCAGTGCTCCCCGATGAACGCGCCGGCCGTCGTGCCGGCTAGCACAATGGCGAGAATCGGCAAATGGCAGGGACAGGTGAGCACGGCCAGCGCGCCCCACAAGTAGCCGGTGATCGGTTTGTGCGTCTCAGACGGCAAGTGCTCTGGGCTGTTCATGGCAGACTCTCCGCGTGCTGTGCCGGTTCGGTTGGCATGGCGGCCAGTTGCATTTCGAGGCTGGCCAGGGCCTCGCGCCGACGCTCGACGAGTTGCCGCAACACGGCAAGCTGCGCAGACGCACCGTCACCGTCCGCAGCATCCAGCGCCCGGCACAGCCGCGCCAGTGCGTCCAGGCCGATACCCGCTTCGAAGGCAGCCCGTACAAAGCGCAGCCGTTGCAACGCGGTGTCATCGAACAAGCCGTAGCCGCCCGTGGTGTACGCGACCGGCCGTAGCAATCCGCGCAGCAGGTAGTCGCGCACGATATGCACGCTCACCCCGGCATCAAGGGCCAGCCGGGACACTGTGTAGGCGCTCATTGAACACCTCCTTTTCCTCATCCGGCGCAGCACGAAAGCTGCTTCACGTCCTTGCTGAAGGTCTGCGCCGCGAGCTTCAGCCCTTCGACCATGGTCAGGTAGGGGAACAATTGGTCGGCCAGTTCCTGCACGGTCATACGGTTGCGAATGGCGAGCACCGCCGTCTGGATCAGTTCACCCGCTTCCGGGGCCACCGCTTGCACGCCGATGAGCCGTCCGCTACCTTCCTCGATGACCAGCTTGATGAAGCCGCGTGTGTCGAAGTTGGCAAGCGCACGCGGCACGTTATCCAGTGTTAGCAGGCGACTGTCGGTCTCGATCCCGTCGTGATGTGCTTCCGCCTCGCTGTAGCCCACGGTGGCGACCTGCGGGTCGGTGAACACCACGGCCGGCATTGCGGTCAGGTCCAGGGCCGCATCGCCGCCAGTCATGTTGATCGCCGCACGAGTGCCGGCCGCTGCCGCCACATAGACGAACTGCGGCTGGTCGGTGCAGTCGCCGGCCGCGTAGATGTTCGGGCTACTGGTGCGCATGCCCTTGTCGATGACGATGGCCCCCTGCGCATTGACGGCTACCCCCGCCGCTTCCAATGCCAGGCTGCGCGTGTTCGGTGTCCGGCCGGTGGCGACCAGCAGCTTGTCGGCGCGCAATTCACCGTGCGTGGTGGTCAGCACGAATTCACCGTCCATATGGGCGACCTGGCTGGCTTGCGTGTGCTCCAGCACCTCGATGCCCTCGGCACGGAAAGCGGCTGTCACCGCCTCGCCGATGGCCGGGTCTTCACGGAAGAACAAGGTATTGCGCGCCAGGGCCGTGACCTTGCTGCCCAGCCGGGCAAAGGCTTGCGCCAGCTCCAGCGCCACCACCGACGAGCCGATTACGGCAAGGCGTTCGGGAATGGTGTCGCTCGCCAGGGCCTCGGTGGAAGTCCAGTAGGGTGACTCTTTCAAGCCCGGAATCGGCGGGACCGCCGGGCTGGCACCCGTGGCGACCAGGCAGCGGTCGAACATCACGACGCGCTCGCCACCCTCGTTCAAACTAACGATAAGGCTCTGGTCGTCCTTGAAACGCGCTTCACCGTGCAGAACGGTGATGGCTGAATTGCCGTCCAGGATGCCTTCGTACTTGGCATGACGGAGTTCTTCGACACGGGCCTGCTGCTGGGCCAGCAGCCGCTCGCGCAAGATCGTCGGCGGTGTGGGTGGCATGCCGCCGTCGAATGGGCTTTCCCGGCGCAGATGGGCGATGTGGGCGGCGCGGATCATGATCTTGGACGGCACACAACCGACGTTGACGCAGGTGCCGCCGATGGTGCCGCGCTCAATCAGCGTGACCTGCGCGCCTTGCTCGACGGCCTTCAGTGCTGCCGCCATCGCGGCTCCACCGCTACCAATGACGACGACCTGCAACGGGCGTTCGTTGCCACTGGGCTTATCAGCGGCCCCTATCCAGCCGCGCATCTTGTCGAGCAGGCCGGCGCGGTTGTCCGTCGGTGGCGCATCGGCAAGCGTTGCCTCGTAGCCCAGTCCGGCCACGGCGGTAGTCAGCGCATCCGATGACGTGCCCGCCTCAATGGCGAGTTGCGCTGTGCCCTTCGGATAGGACACCAGCGCCGATTGCACGCCGGGCACTTTCTCCAAGGCTTCCTTGACGTGAGCCGCGCACGAGTCGCAGGTCATCCCGGTGATTTTCAGGGTGGTCATGTATTTTTCCTTTTCTGTGGTGGCTACGGCTGTTGCCGTCAGCCACGTTGTTCTGGCAATTCACAGCTGTCCGGCCCGCAGCGGCGATGTGCTGGCGAGATGAAATCCCAGACCGACACCCCAACCATCAAGGCCAGGCCGACATAGAGCAGTCCACCGCTCTGCCAGCCGTAAGCCCGCATTAAAAACACCGCTGCCAGCACCAAGATCGGGCCTATCGTGCCGAGCGCCGTGCGTCGCCACTGTCGATGATTGAGCCAAGCGATAGCATTGGCGAGTAACGCGATGCCGGCGAACATCGGCAGCAGGATGCCAATGAATAGCCCCTCGTACTGGCTCAAGAAGCCCAGTCCGATGGCCGCGCCAAAGCTGGCGATGGCAGGAAAACAGGCGGCGCAGCCCATCGCGGAAACGACGCTGCCGAGCGCGCCGGTTTTGCCAGCGATGCGCGTGATGAGTCCCATGTGTCGCTCCCGAGTTCGGTTAACGGATCAGCGTTTGAGGCTGGACGGATAGCCCGCGTCCTCGGTCGCCTTGGTCAACTTCTGGACGTTGGTCTTGGCATCGTCGAAGGTGACGACGGCCTGGCGCTTGTCGAAACTTACGTCGGTCTTGCTCACGCCCTCAACCTTGGAAAGCGCGTGCTTGACAGTGATCGGGCAAGAGGCGCAGGTCATGCCAGGCACGGACAGCGTGACGGTCTGGGTGGCGGCCCACACGGGGGCAACAACGGCAGCGAGGGCGAGGGCGGCAAACAGTTTTTTCATGATGAACTCCTGTGATTAATAGAAAAATGGCATGACGTAGGGAAATCCGAGCGAGACCAGGACCAGCGCGGCCACGATCCAGAAAATGAGCTTGTAAGTAGCTCGCACTTGGGGAATCGCGCAGACCTCACCCGGTTTGCAGGCTTGCGCCGGGCGGTAGATGCGCCGCCAGGCGAAAAACAGCGCGACCAGCGCTGCGCCGATGAAGATCGGGCGATAGGGTTCCAGCACCGTCAGGTTGCCGATCCATGCCCCGCTGAACCCCAAGGCGATCAAAACCAGCGGCCCCAGGCAGCAGGCCGACGCAAGAATGGCGGCCAGCCCACCGGCGAAGAGCGCGCCGCGCCCGTTTTGTGGTTCAGACTTTTGTGGTTCAGACTTTTGTGGTTCAGACTTTTGTGGTTCAGACATACGCTTGTCCTTTCAAATTTGGTTTGGATAGCTTAAGCTTACTTCCGTAGTTATGTACGGAGTCAAGCGATATGCAAATTAATTTTGAGAATCTGACCATTGGCGTTTTTGCCAAGGCGGCCGGGGTCAATGTGGAGACCATCCGGTTCTACCAGCGCAAGGGCCTGCTGCCGGAGCCAGACAAGCCCTATGGCAGCATTCGCCGCTATGGCGAGGCGGATGTAACACGAGTGCGGTTCGTGAAATCGGCCCAGCGGCTGGGCTTTAGCCTGGACGAAATCGCCGAGCTACTGCGGCTGGAGGATGGCACCCATTGCGAGGAAGCCAGCGGCCTGGCCGAGCACAAGCTCAAGGATGTGCGCGAGAAGATGGCCGACTTGGCACGCATGGAGGCCGTGCTGTCTGAACTGGTGTGCGCCTGCCATGCGCGGAAAGGGAACGTTTCCTGCCCGCTGATTGCGTCACTGCAAGACGGAACGAAGCTCGCTGCATCGGCGCGGGGGAGTCACGGGGTGACTACGCCTTAGCGTGCTTTATTTTCCGAATTCTGAGACGACCCCAGCAGGAAAAAGCCAAAAGCGCGGCTGATAAAAAACGCATTACGCAGAAGCTGAAGCAGACGGCTTTTGCGGGGGCGAAGAACTATCAGTACGTAATGAGCGAACAGCCTGAAATGCGCAGCATCCAGCCGGTTCACGTCTGGGATAACTACCGCTTTACCCGGTTTGAGTTTCCGGCCAATGCGGAGTTACCGCAGGTCTACATGATCTCGGCCAGTGGCAAAGAAACGCTGCCTAACTCTCATGTTGTGGGTGAGAACCGCAACATCATCGAGGTGGAAACCGTCGCTAAAGAGTGGCGTATTCGTCTGGGCGATAAAGTCGTTGGCGTTCGTAATAATAATTTCGCGCCGGGCGCCGGTGCGGTAGCAACCGGTACGGCTTCCCCGGATGTGCGCAGGGTTCAAATTGGGGAGGATAACTGATGGCCCGTAAAAGTGTCGATGTAGATCAGGAACTCGATGAAAACACCGGAGACGGTGAATTTGAAAGCGAGCGTGGCGGATTTAATGGCAGTAACCGCCGTTCGGCTCCTGGTATGAAAGCCTTTGTCATACTGATGGCGCTGCTTGCTTTGGTATTCATCGGGATTACGGTCATGGGTAAAATTCGCGCCCCGGCTAAAGCTGAAGCTGATAAAGACGGTGGTAAAGCGCAACAGGCCAATACACTGCCAAACTACAGCTTTAACAGCGATCCTGATGTTAATAAACCTGCAACTGCGCAGAATAGCGCCACTGATGCCCGTGCTGTGCAGGCTGCCGCACAGGCAGATGCAGATGCGGGCAGCAGCAATACCGGCGCGCGTACCTCTAATAAGCGTAAAGAACCTTCGCCTGAAGAACTGGCTATGCAGCGTCGTCTGGGCGGCGAGCTGGCCCAGACTAATCAGGCGGCTACAAGCAATAGTCCCGGAGTGCAGCCCCAGGACAACGAAACAAGCGAAGGTAGTTCAGCACTCGCTAAAAACCTGACTCCTGCAAGGCTGAAGGCTAGCCGCGCTGGAGTCATGGCTAATCCCAGCCTGACTGTTCCGAAAGGCAAAATGATCCCCTGTGGTACCGGCACCGAGCTGGATACCACTGTTCCGGGTCAGGTTTCCTGCCGGGTTTCACAGGACGTTTACTCAGCTGATGGACTCGTTAGGCTGATTGATAAAGGCTCATGGGTTGACGGGCAGATTACCGGTGGTATCAAAGACGGCCAGGCGCGCGTGTTTGTTCTCTGGGAGCGTATCCGCAATGACCAGGACGGAACAATCGTTAATATTGACAGTGCCGGAACGAACTCACTCGGCAGCGCGGGGATTCCGGGCCAGGTGGATACCCATATGTGGGAGCGTCTGCGTGGTGCGATCATGATTTCGTTGTTCTCTGACACCTTAACGGCGCTGGTTAACCAGACGCAGAGTAATAACATTCAGTACAACAGTACAGAAAACAGCGGTGAGCAGCTGGCGTCTGAAGCACTCCGCTCTTACATGTCTATCCCCCCTACCCTCTACGATCAGCAGGGTGATGCGGTGAGCATTTTTGTTGCCCGCGACCTCGATTTCAGCGGCGTTTATACGCTCGCAGACAACTAAAAAAGTGGGCGCTTAGCGCCCGCTTTTCTTCAGGAGTAATCATGACTGATGCAGCTTTCTATCAACTTGGCCCACTGCGCGAGTATTTAGAAGATCCTACTGTTTTTGAAATTCGCATTAACTGCTTTCAGGAAGTTATCTGTGATACGTTCAGCGGCCGCAGGGTTGTGCAGAACGCGGCAATTACGGCAGATTTTATTAGGAACCTTGCTAAATCGTTGGTGAGCAGCAACAAGCTGACCATGCAGGCCATTAATGACGTGATCCTGCCTGGCGGGATCAGGGGCGTTATCTGTCTGCCCCCTGCGGTGATTGACGGTACAACGGCCGTAGCGTTTCGTAAGGATTTGGCGGCCGATAAAAATCTGGAGCAGCTGACCCGCGAGGGGATTTTCAGTGACTGCCGGAAGATTACCGGCAGCAAGCAAAGCCTAACGGATGATGATTTTTTCCTTAAAGAGCTGCACAGCAGCGAAAAATGGCCCGCATTCCTGCAAACCGCCGTTGAGAAGAAACGCACTATCGTGATCTGCGGTGAAACCGGGTCGGGGAAAACGGTACTCACGCGCGCGCTGTTAAAATCGCTACATAAAGACGAGCGTGTAATTATTTTAGAGGACGTTCACGAAGTCACGGTCGATCACGTTGTAGAAGCCGTTTATATGATGTACGGCGATGCAGGAAAGATCGGCCGCGTCAGCGCCACTGATGCCCTGCGAGCCTGTATGCGTCTGACACCGGGCCGTATCATCATGACTGAGCTTAGGGATGATGCTGCGTGGGATTATCTTAAAGCACTTAATACCGGCCATCCAGGCGGTGTTATGTCAACGCACGCTAACTCTGCGCGCGATGCCTTTAACCGTATTGGGCTGCTTATCAAGGCGACCCCTATCGGCCGTATGCTCGATATGAGCGATATTATGCGAATGCTCTACTCCACCATTGACGTTGTGGTGCATATGGAAAAGCGGAAAATCAAAGAAATTTATTTTGACCCTGAATATAAAATGCAGTGTGTGAACGGGAGCCTGTAATGAAAAACTTAGCAACCTGGCTTCTGGCCGCAGCATTTACGACAGCCGCCCTGCCCGCCTTTGCGGTGGAACCATCCGTTCAGGTTGGCTACTCGCCTGAAGGAAGCGCCCGCGTTCTCGTCCTGAGCGCCATTGACTCCGCAAAAACCTCGATACGGATGATGGCTTATTCTTTTACCGCCCCGGATATTATGAAAGCACTGGTAGCAGCCAAAAAACGGGGAGTTGATGTGAAAATCGTAATTGATGAAAGGGGCAATACGGGGCGCGCCAGCATTGCGGCCATGAACTACATAGCGAACAGCGGCATCCCTTTGCGTACTGACAGTGATTTCCCTATCCAGCATGACAAGGTGATCATCGTGGATAATGTGACCGTTGAAACTGGCAGCTTTAATTTCACCAAAGCGGCCGAAACGAAAAACTCGGAGAATGCGGTGGTGATCTGGAACATGCCTAAGCTCGCTGAATCATTCCTCGAACACTGGCAAGACCGCTGGAATCGGGGGAGAGACTACCGTTCCAGCTACTGAATACTGACCGCCAAAAGGCGGTTTTTTTGTTCAAAGAAACTGATCTCAGTATCGCGCCCGGGGCAGCTGGCCAACGTCGCCGGCATCGCGCCGGCAAAAATCGAAAAACAGAAATATCAGCAAGATAGCTTAAACAGGTGTCGGGAAATTTCGTTGAGATATTTTGAAGGAATCACAGTGTAAGCAGGCGCTTTTTCAGGGAGGCGCGTTCTTGCGGGTTGCGTCCCTTGTGATTGGCGATGCGATCCGCCGTGGCGGCCTGGCGCTTGACGGGCCAGTAGGAGCGGCCATCCTTGCCCATCGACCAGACGCTGCTGGCCTGGTTTTCCAGCAGGGGCAGATGGGCGCTCAGGGCTTCGGGCGACGCGCTGGTCAGCGCCGTGCGCTCACGGGTGCGCCAGCGCTGATGCCAGAGCTTCTTGTCCTCGCGCTCGCTGCCGCAGGTCGTGTGCCCGACGATGGGTGTTTTGCGGCGGCTGCGGCTCATAACGTAGTGGTCTCCAAGAACATTCAGGACTGATCCCAGGCGTCGATGGTCAAGACCTGATCGGCAGGACAGGCGGCTACGCGGTCGGGAACTGGATGGTGTTCAGTCTCATGCCGACCCCATTCGATTGATCGCGTCGCTTGCGGCACGCTGCGACGCAAGGAGGTTTGCGACCTGGTTTAGCAGCCGTGTCCGCTGCATGTCTGTTACCTATCTCCCCGACCGCTCATTGGACCAACTCCAGAGATTGGGCTCTATCGCTCAGCCAATACGAAACCGGCATTGGCTGATGCCACAACCGAGACTAACACAAATGGCTCGGTACCTGTATTTCGCGCCCCGTGCACTTGGCCCGGTCTTGCCACGGCTATCTCACCTTCCCTGAGGGCACGAACAATCCCATTGCCCTGAAAGTAATCAGCCATTCCCGACAAAACAGTCCACGTGTCTTGGCCGTGAGGATGAATGTGAGCCGCAATTTCCTGCCCGGGATGGACATGCCAAACCACGATAATTGAGTCTCGGGTTTCAAGCACAACGGAACGAATAGGCTCGCCTTCGGACGGCTGAACATACTCGGCTACAGAAAATATTCTCGATTCAACAGTCATCGGAGATCCCTCTTTCACAGTTGTCGTTACGGTCTTCATCGTCGGCATCCTGACGCACGGCGGGCAATTGCTGGAGCAACGCCGGCAGCCATTCCTGTACCGTCTCCCACACCACATCGAGGTTGATGTCGAAATAGCCGTGAGCCATGCGATTACGCATATTGCGCATGCTGCGCCACGGCACGTCGGCATGCGCCTGGGTGAACTCGACGTAGCCATCCATCACCTTTGTGGCCGCCTCGCCGATGACGATCAGGCTCATGATGACGGCCTGCTGGGTGCGCTTGTCGGCCAAGAAGTCGTCCTTGGCCATCCCTTCCACGAAGCTGCGCGCATCGGTTGCGGCCTGCTGAATGTGGTCGAGGTAATCGGGCAGGCGGTTCTCGCTCATATCGGTTGCGCCTCCGCGAGCACCTTGGCCCGGAACTTCGGCGGCAGGTCGCCGGGAGTCAGCAGATCGACGTCAACGCCGAGCAGCGATTTCAGTTCTTCTTCCAAATCGCCCAAGTCCAACAACGTGGCACCGGGCAGCGCATCGACCAACAGGTCGAGGTCGCTGCCATCCCGGTCGGTGCCATGCAGCACCGAGCCGAAGACGCGCGGGTTCGCGGCGCGAAAGCGGCCTACCGCTTCACGCACTGCGCTTCGCTTCATGTCAAGCACAACAGACGGTCGCATGCGCATCCTTTCTTATCGAAACTCGTTGAGATGATATGCAATCAAGAATAGAATTTCAAGAACTATTTTCGAGAATCGCAATGCCTTGATTCCCGTGCCGCGCCGGTTGCCTTGGCGGGCTTGTCACAAACCTACGTTTTCAAGAAGAAGGAAACCGCATGCCCCGCCGTTCGATCCTCTCCGCCGCCGAGCGCGAAAGCCTGCTGGCGTTGCCGGACACCAAGGATGAGTTGATCCGTCACTACACGTTCAGCGAAAGCGACCTCTCCATCATCCGGCAGCGGCGCGGCCCGGCCAATCGGCTGGGCTTCGCGGTGCAGCTCTGCTACCTGCGCTTTCCCGGCGTCATCCTTGGCGCTGATGAGCCACCGTTCCCGCCATTGCTGAGACTGGTCGCCAACCAGCTCAAGGTCGGCATCGAAAGCTGGGACGAGTACGGGCAGCGTGAGCAGACCCGACGCGAGCACCTGGTCGAGCTGCAAACGGTGTTCGGCTTCCAGCCGTTCACGATTGGCCACTACCGGCAGGCTGTCCAGTTGCTGACCGAGCTGGCCATGCAAACCGACAAGGGCATCGTGCTGGCCAGAGCCTTGATCGAGCACCTGCGGCGGCAGTCGGTCATTGTGCCCGCCCTCAACGCCGTCGAGCGGGCGAGCGCCGAAGCGATTACCCGCGCCAACCGGCGTCTCTACGACGCCTTGGCTGAGCCGCTGACGGACGTGCATCGCCGTCGCCTCGACGATCTGCTCAAGCGCCGCGACAACGGCAAGACGACGTGGCTGGCCTGGCTGCGGCAATCCCCGGTCAAACCGAACTCGCGGCACATGCTGGAACACATCGAACGCCTCAAGGCGTGGCAGGCGCTCGACCTGCCCTCCGGCATCGAGCGGCTGGTTCACCAGAACCGGCTGCTCAAGATCGCCCGCGAGGGCGGCCAGATGACGCCCGCCGACCTGGCGAAGTTCGAGCCGCAGCGGCGTTACGCGACCCTGGTGGCGCTCGCCATCGAGGGCATGGCCACCGTCACCGACGAAATCATCGACCTGCATGACCGCATCCTGGGCAAGCTGTTCAATGCCGCCAAGAACAAGCATCAGCAGCAGTTCCAGGCATCCGGCAAGGCGATCAATGCCAAGGTGCGGCTGTTCGGGCGCATCGGCCAGGCGCTGATCGAGGCCAAGCAAGCGGGCCGCGATCCGTTCGCCGCCATCGAGGCCGTCATGTCCTGGGATGCTTTCGCCGAGAGCGTCACCGAAGCGCAGCGGCTCGCGCAACCCGAGGACTTCGATTTCCTGCACCGCATCGGCGAGAGCTACGCCACGCTGCGCCGCTACGCGCCGGAATTTCTCGACGTGCTCAAGTTGCGGGCCGCGCCCGCCGCCAAGGACGTACTCGACGCCATCGAGGTGCTGCGCAGCATGAACAGCGACAACGCCCGCAAGGTGCCCACCGACGCGCCGACCGAGTTCATCAAGCCGCGCTGGCAGAAGCTGGTGATGACCGACACCGGCATCGACCGGCGCTACTACGAACTGTGCGCGCTGTCGGAGCTGAAGAACGCGCTGCGCTCCGGCGACATCTGGGTGCAAGGCTCGCGCCAGTTCAAGGACTTCGAGGACTACCTGGTGCCGCCCGCGAAATTCGCCAGCCTCAAGCAGGCCAGCGAATTGCCGCTGGCCGTGGCCACCGATTGCGACCAGTACCTGCATGACCGGCTGACGCTGCTGGAAACGCAGCTCGCCACCGTCAACCGCATGGCGCTGGCCAACGAGCTGCCGGACGCCATCATCACGGAGTCGGGCCTGAAGATCACGCCGCTCGATGCGGCGGTGCCCGATACCGCACAGGCCCTGATCGACCAGACGGCGATGATCCTACCGCACGTCAAGATCACCGAATTGCTGCTGGAGGTAGACGAATGGACGGGCTTCACCCGGCACTTCGCCCACCTGAAGTCAGGCGACCTGGCCAAGGACAAAAACCTGTTGCTGACCACGATCCTCGCCGACGCGATCAACCTGGGCCTGACCAAGATGGCGGAATTGTGCCCCGGCACGACCTACGCCAAGCTGGCCTGGCTGCAAGCCTGGCACATCCGCGACGAAACCTACGGGGCGGCACTGGCCGAGCTGGTCAACGCGCAGTTCCGACATCCCTTCGCCGGGCATTGGGGCGACGGCACCACGTCATCGTCGGACGGCCAGAACTTCCGCACCGGCAGCAAGGCCGAGAGCACCGGCCACATCAATCCGAAATACGGCAGCAGCCCAGGGCGGACGTTCTACACCCATATCTCCGACCAGTACGCGCCGTTCCACACCAAGGTCGTGAACGTCGGCGTGCGCGACTCGACCTACGTGCTCGACGGCCTGCTGTATCACGAATCCGACCTGCGGATCGAGGAGCACTACACCGACACGGCAGGGTTCACGGACCACGTCTTCGCGTTGATGCACCTGCTGGGCTTCCGCTTCGCCCCGCGCATTCGTGACCTGGGCGACACCAAGCTCTACATCCCGAAGGGCGATGCCACCTACGAGGCGTTGAAACCGATGATCGGCGGCACGCTCAACATCAAGCACGTCCGCGCCCATTGGGATGAAATCCTGCGGATGGCCACCTCGATCAAGCAGGGCACGGCGACGGCCTCGCTGATGCTCAGGAAGCTTGGCAGCTACCCGCGCCAGAACGGCCTGGCCGTCGCCCTGCGTGAGCTGGGACGCATCGAGCGCACACTGTTCATCCTGGACTGGCTGCAAAGCGTCGAGCTGCGCCGCCGCGTGCATGCCGGGCTGAACAAAGGCGAGGCGCGCAACGCGCTGGCCCGCGCCGTGTTCTTCAACCGCCTGGGGGAAATCCGCGACCGCAGCTTCGAGCAGCAGCGCTACCGGGCCAGCGGCCTCAACCTGGTGACGGCGGCCATCGTGCTATGGAACACGGTCTATCTGGAGCGGGCCGCGAACGCCTTGCGTGGCCACGGTCAAGCCGTCGATGACGGCCTGTTGCAGTACCTGTCGCCGCTCGGCTGGGAGCACATCAACCTGACCGGCGATTACCTCTGGCGCAGCAGCGCCAAGATCGGCGCGGGCAAGTTCAGGCCGCTACGGCCGCTGCAACCGGCTTAGCGTGCTTTATTTAATGAGATGGTCACTCCCTCCTTCCCGGTATTATGCTGAGGACAGGCTTTCATTCGGAGAACTATCATGGAAAACATTGCGCTCATTGGTATCGATCTGGGTAAAAACTCTTTCCATATTCATTGCCAGGATCGTCGCGGGAAGGCTGTTTACCGTAAAAAATTTACCCGGCCAAAGTTGATCGAATTTTTGGCGACATGCCCCGCTACAACCATCGCAATGGAAGCCTGTGGCGGTTCTCACTTTATGGCACGCAAGTTGGAAGAGTTGGGGCATTCCCCAAAGCTGATATCACCACAATTTGTCCGCCCGTTCGTTAAAAGCAATAAAAACGACTTTGTCGACGCCGAAGCTATTTGTGAAGCTGCATCGCGTCCGTCTATGCGTTTTGTGCAGCCCAGAACGGAATCTCAGCAGGCAATGCGGGCTCTGCATCGTGTCCGTGAATCCCTGGTTCAGGATAAGGTAAAAACAACCAATCAAATGCATGCTTTTCTGCTGGAATTTGGCATTAGCGTTCCCCGAGGAGCTGCCGTTATTAGCCGACTGAGTACCCTTCTTGAGGACAATAGTTTGCCTCTTTACCTCAGCCAGTTATTGCTGAAATTACAACAGCATTATCACTATCTTGTTGAGCAGATTAAAGATTTGGAATCCCAGTTGAAACGAAAGTTGGACGAAGATGAGGTTGGACAGCGCTTGCTGAGCATTCCCTGCGTCGGAACACTGACAGCGAGTACTATTTCAACTGAGATTGGCGACGGGAAGCAGTACGCCAGCAGCCGTGACTTTGCGGCGGCAACAGGGCTTGTACCTCGGCAGTACAGCACGGGAGGTAGGACGACATTGCTGGGAATTAGTAAGCGAGGTAATAAAAAGATCCGAACTTTGTTGGTTCAATGTGCCAGGGTATTCATACAAAAACTGGAACACCAGTCTGGCAAATTGGCCGATTGGGTCAGGGATTTACTGTGCCGGAAAAGCAACTTTGTCGTCACTTGTGCTCTGGCAAACAAGCTGGCCAGAATAGCCTGGGCCCTAACGGCACGACAGCAAACTTATGTAGCATAACGGCAGAAATACACCGGTTTAAAGAATTACTGATCTGGTTTTGCGAATACTGATATTGATGATACTAACGGCCCACCGGCCTGTTGAGGAACCTGTAAAACGGAAAGGCTCATTGAAGCCGTATATTTTCTGGAGGTTCATCAGGCGCGGAACTCATCAAGGCGCGGGAATAAAATCCCATTCAGACGCCGGATAGATTCAAGCAAGCCAACTTGTCGTCAAAATCGGTGTTGCAAAAACGGGAGTGACCATAGATTCCGTTTTCTGAGACGACCCCTGGCTGCGCGCCTACGACTTCACGACTGACCGCGGCGCCATGGCGCTCAATGACTACGCCCGCTCCAACGACCCCTTTACACGGGTCGGCCGGCAGCAGGTCGCTGTCGACGTCTCCAGCGTCATCCGCGCGTCCCCGGACAGCTTCCGCGTCGCCTGGGTCGAGCGCCGATACGAAAATGGCCAGCTCGCCGAGACCACGCGCTGGACCGCGATCCTGACGATCGTCGTGCAGATCCCCCGAAACGCCGACCGGCTCAGGGCGAACCCGCTCGGCATCTACGTCAACGCCATCAACTGGTCACGGGAGCTTGGGCAATGAAGCCGTATTTCCGTAAAGCCGGAAACCCGGCTTCACACACACACGTACTCCCGGCTCTCCGTAGAGCCGCATTCCCGGTCGTTCTGCTAGCGGCGACCGCGCTCGCGGGCTGCGCGACCACCAATCCGCCGCCGGAGATTTCCTACGACAATGCGGCTCCGGCGGTGCAGACCGTCGATCCACCCGCGCCGGTCACCGTGGTCGAGCTGCCCCGGCCGCTGCCGCTGCCTGGCCAATTGCAGCGTGTGGAGGAGACGCGGCGTGCCCCGGAGCCTTCTAATCCGACCGCTCGCGTCAACCAGGCAAACGAGGCGGCACGAGTCCAGCCGGTGCGCGACGGCTTCATTAACTCGATGCAGGTCTACCCGTGGACTCAAGGGGCGCTTTATCAAGTCTATACCGCCGTCGGGCAGATCACCGACATCGCGCTCCAACCCGGGGAGCAGCTTGTCGGCGCAGGCCCGGTGGCCGCCGGCGACACAGTGCGCTGGATCATCGGCGACACCGAGAGCGGATCGGGGGCAACGCGCCAGATCCACATCCTAGTAAAGCCCACCCGCGCCGACCTGATGACAAACCTCGTCATCAACACCAACATGCGCACCTATCACATGGAGCTGCGCTCGACAGAGCGCACCTATATGGCGTCGGTCTCATGGCAGTATCCGCAAGACCAGCTCATTGCGCTGCGCCGTCAGAACGCCGAGGCGCAGGCGGCCCAGCCGGTGGCGAGCGGCGTCGATCTCGCGAACGTCAACTTCCGCTATGCGATCGAGGGCGACCGTGCGCCGTGGCGGCCGCTGCGCGCCTTCGACGACGGACGCCAGGTCTTTATCGAGTTTCCGCGCGGCATCGGTCAGGGCGAGATGCCGCCACTCTTCGTCGTCGGCCCCGAGGGCAACACCTCTGAGCTCGTGAACTATCGCGTTCGCGGCCACCACATGATCGTTGATCGTCTGTTCGCGGCTGCCGAACTTCGCTTCGGCTCCGGCCGCGAGCAGAAGCGCGTCAGGATCGTCCGCACAGACGGGAGGCCGACCTCGTGAGCGAGAACCCGCCCCGGATTGAGGAAGTGCCGGACGACGATGCGCAGCCCCTGACCGGCGAGCCGGTCGGGCCTGCGCCGATGCGGCTGCGGGCCGAACCGCCCCGCGTCACCCGGTTGTCGCGGAAGGTTCTCGCCGGCCTCGGTCTTGTCGCCAGCGTCGGGCTCGGAGGTGCGCTGATCTACGCGCTTCAGACCCGCGACGCCGGTCGGCCGAACGACGAACTCTATTCGACCGAGAACCGCTCGACCGCTGACGGACTGGCCGGCCTGCCGCGAGATTACAGTGGCGTGCCACAGCTCGGTCCCCCTCTTCCCGGTGACCTCGGCCGGCCGATCCTTAGTACCCAGGATCGCGGACAGCCGGTGCCCACACCCGGGACGGCCACGCCCAATCCCGGCATCAGCCCGGAAGAGCAGCGCCGCCTTCAGGAAATCGAGACCGCGCGCACCAGCCGTCTCTTCTCCGGATCGGAAAGCCGGGGCACACCCGCTGCTGCGGGAGCTGCCCCAGCGCTCGCGCCGGTGCCGGATTTGGCGAGCATTGGCCTCGCTCCGCCGCCCGCCACGCCCTCGGCGCAGGACCGGCAGAACGCGTTTCTGAACGCCGCGGCCGATCGCAGGACGGTTGCGCCCGATCGCGTCGCTGCGCCAGTATCGCCGAACGTCCTTCAGGCGGGAGCAGTGATATCCGCGGCGCTGATCACCGGCATCCGATCCGATCTACCCGGCCAGATCACCGCGCAGGTCACCGAAAACATCTACGACAGCCCAACCGGCCGTATCTTGCTTGTGCCGCAAGGCACTCGTGTGGTCGGGCAGTACGACAACAACGTGCAGTTCGGCCAGAGCCGAGTCCTGCTCGTCTGGACTCGGCTCGTCTTCCCGAACGGGCGCTCGATCGTTCTCGAGCGCCAGCCTGGTGCTGACGCTGAAGGGTTCGCCGGGCTGCAGGATGGCGTCGATTACCATTGGTGGGATCTGGCCAAGGCTGCGGGATTGTCGACACTGCTGAGCGTCGGCGCCGAACTCGCGGTCGACAACGACGATCAGCTCGTTCAGGCGATCCGGAACGGTGGGCAGGACACCATCAACGACGCAGGGCAGCAGATTGTGAGGCGTCAGCTCAACGTCGCGCCCACGATCACTATTCGGCCCGGATTTCCCGTGCGCGTTCTCGTGACGCGAGACTTGGTACTGGAGCCATATGGAGGGTGATGATGTCGAAGCTTAAGCTAGGCCCCATCGCGGACGACAAGCCGCTTAAGGTACAGGTCGAGCTACCTGCAGCTCTCCACCAGGACCTTGTTGACTACGCCCACCTATTGGGCCGAGAGCAAGGTCAGTCCGCTGTTGACCCAGCTCGGTTAATCGTCCCGATGTTACAACGGTTCATCGCGACAGACCGTGGCTTCGCCAAAGCCAGGCGAACGTTGACGCCGGGGAGCGCCGATTAATCCGTGGTCCCCGCTCTAGAGGGGGTGTCGAAACACTTCAGCAGCAGCGGCAGAGTCGGGTTGTCGTTGTCACTGGAAGAAATTATAGCGGCCGTCGGCGCCCGCGCCGATGGGAGCGGGATCAACGCGATATCCGGCCGGTAGATCACGCTGGTGATGGTCAAGCCGAAGCCCTGTTCGACCATCGTCAGCAGGGTTTCTCGGCTGACTTGTTGGATCGAGAGTTGAACCGCTCCGTCTCCGGCGCCCACCATGCGCCGGAGTATGCCAGCGAGCTCACGCCCAGCGCCATCCGAGCGAACGAGGAAGACTTCGTCACAAACGTCCTCCCACGACAGCTGTGGCCGTGCTGCCAACTCGTGAAGCGGGGACAATGCCACGAACAGATCTGGTTCGCAGAGACGTCGAACTTGGAACTGAGGGCTCTTGCTCGCACTCAGGCTGATTGCTGCGTCCAGTAATCCGCGCTTCACCCCCAAAGTGTTTTCTTCTGAAGTGCCTTCCTCAAGCTTTACCTCGATCGTCGGATGTCTATTTCTGAATGCCGAGAGAATGTTGATGATCGGGCACGCCGGGAACGCTTCAAGCATTCCAAACCTCACGAGCCCGGTCTTGAGTTTCCGCGCGGAGCGGATCTCCGTTGCGGCGTTACGAAGGTAGCGCGCTCCCACCACCGCTTGTTGAAGGAAGCGCTCACCTTCTGGAGTCAGCCCTGCCCCCGCTCGCGTACGCTTGAAGAGAGAAAAGCCAAGTTGGCGCTCAAACAGCTGCACACGTCGGCTGACGGTGGATTGCGATATCGATAGGCGCTCCGCCGCTCGGCGGAAGCTGCCGGCCTCGGCGACCTGAACGGCGTACTTCAGGTATCGGAGATCAAGAGTCAGGTCGGGCATGAGACCCGTCCGATCATACCGGCGGTCTCATCGGCGAACCGCCTGCGCCCGGTGAGCGGCACCCATGCACGTCCACTTTCATCGAGCCCACCCCCGCTAGCGCCTGGGGAACGAGCACGTCCGTTGATCTCAGATGTGGAATCCGAGCTGAGCCCCTCAATGAGCATGACCATGTCCGAATCTGTCATAGATGCATGCGGCGGTCATACATTTTCACACGCTTGAAGTCTATGCGCGAAGCATATATTCTTGCGGTATGGAGCCTGAGGTCGCCAAGTACCATTTAGGTGCACTCGCGTTGGCCGTTGCAGACAGCATCGCCAGTGTCTCGGCCTCGTTTTCACCAAGCGGCCCGGGGACCGCCGTGATGGTGTTACTCAGCATGGAGCCCGGACTGCCGATCAGCGTTTTGGCTACCTCGATCGGGCTTTCTCATGCCGGGACGGTGCGATTGATCGATAGGCTCGAGCGCGAACAGTTGGTGGAACGACGAAGACAAATCACCGACAGGCGGGCGCGCTTCATTCACCTCACCAATTCGGGGAAGAAGATAACGGACGCCTTGCTCAAGGCACGGGAGCAGGTGATCTCCGAATGTATTTCGCCCCTGTCGCCCAATGACCTCGACATTCTAGGCATGCTGTCGGAGCGGCTCCTTGTGGCAAACGGCTTCGACAAAGATGGCTCGGTCAGCCTTTGCCATCTGTGCGGCTACAGCAGGATCGCGCCTTCCCGTGGTAAAGCTAAGCCGGGGCGCTCGCCACGCTGGAACGTCGCATCAGAAGGCTGACGATATGATCAGGCAGGCTTGAAATAATGGGATCGTTTGCGCTCGAACTTCTTCTATGCGTACTTGCCTTCGGGTTCGGATATGCGGCGAACCAAGGCGGAACCTGTTTAGTGGTGGCCGCTCATGAGTTACACAGAAGACAGCCGCCGAAAATGTTCGTCGGATTTCTCGCAGCGTCGGCAGCGGCAGGCCTGGTTGCGGTCCCGATAGTCTGGACGGGAACACTGGGCGCAACACTCGCACCCTCGACCAGCATCAATTTCCTCCTGCTCATCGGCGCCATCGCCTTCGGCCTCGGCGCACTCATTAATGACACATGCCTGCTCGGATCGCTGGCGCGGCTTGGGGATGGGGAGATGCGACTTCTAGCTCTACCCTTGGGATTAACGATTGGTATCTTGGCTGCCGACCATGGCAGGTTCGGCTACGATTCAACATGGCCAAGCTTAATCTCCAAACCGAGCGCAACAGGCCTCGTTACTCTCCTAGCCTTCCTAGTTGTGCTCGTGCTGGCACTCGTTTTCGTTTCCACGAAGAGCGTTCTGCGAACAAAGCCGGGTTGGTCGTTCGGCGCTTCGATGATTGGACTCGGTATCACTGGCGGACTTCTATATGCACTCTCGCCGGCCTGGACCTTCGCAGACGTGATTCAACGCGCCCTTCCTCTCAGAATGTCCCCGGCCGGCGAGGTCGCGCTCACTGCGGTGATCTCTTCGATCGCAGGCGCCCTAACCGCCTCCTTTCGCCAAGGCAATCTGCGTCTCCAACTGCCGACAGCCAATGGCATTCTGCGATCTGTCGTCGGCGGCACATTGATGGGTATCGGCATCGCGCTCATACCCGGCGGGAATGATGGGTTGATCCTCGCAGCGGTTCCGACTCTTTCACCTGGTGGGATAGTCGCCTACCTTCTGATGACGACGACAATCGTCTTCGGATTTGCAGCGCGTGGTAAGTTATTCCGGCGCTGCCTTTCACGGCCATGATAAGGGCAACAGAGGACTTGCCCTCCTGACATGAGCATTTATCCCGACCGGGAATATCGGCTGACTAGCTCGTATGCCTTTGCAGGCCCTTGGACCATGATGACCACTTCAAAGGCCGCCGGCCCCAGAATCCTGTAGGTTGCATGGTAGGTGTCGTCTCCGCAGGCATAGACGCCACTCGCTTCCAACCCGGTATCCGTCCGCGAGAAACTCAAGCTGAGGAACTGCGTCCCGATATGAGGTCCGTCTGCGAACTCGACGACAACACTGTCCTCGCTCAAGCGATAGCGATACTGCCGGCACGCGGAGAATACTCTGCCATCTGCCAGTGAGAGAATGCCGCTCTCTCGATAAGCGAGCGCGCCTTCGCCGATCGCTGCTACGATTTCGGTGGGCATGGTTATCTCGTCCAGGGCCGCGTCCATCCGTACAGGCTGGACGTTTGCCAACGGGCTATAGGCCCACCCGGAGCGCCAGCCCCATCAAGTCAAAATCCCGCAAAGGTCGCGCGTTTGCTGGGTAAAGGCATCGCCGATGAGGATGGCTTCGTGAGGCAGCGAAGCGCGAGCCAGCCGCTCGACATATCTCGCTTATTAGTATATGGTATATGCGTCGCGCATATACTGCAACGCCTGCCCGAAGCACGTAGACGACGTTCGTGACGTTCCCACGGGACCACTGTTGAGGAATTTTAGATGAGCATTTTCGACCGTTATGAATTTCTTGTCCCCGAGCACGGTCGGAGGGATCTTGGCCTGCTTAGATGGGCTCTCGTGATCGTATTTCTGTGGTTCGGCGCGATGAAGTTCACAGCGTACGAGGCCTATGGTATCGCCCCGTTTATCGAACACAGCCCGATCATGAATTGGCTCGGCATGTTCGGGACGCAGGGGCAAAGCTATTTCATCGGCGTTATCGAGTTATCGACCGGTCTCGTTCTGATCCTTGGTGCATTTCGTCCACTCTTCTCTGCGCTAGGCGCACTAATGTCAGCAGCGACCTATCTGATCACGCTGACCTTTTTCATCACCACTCCAGGTGTCGCGGAGCAGACTGCCGGCGGCTTTCCTGCGATTTCGGCTGCACCAGGGCAGTTTCTACTGAAGGACGCAGTTCTGCTAGCGGCGTCCCTCGTGCTGCTGCGTGCTTCGGTCCGCCACAGAGGGGCGCTTGTGCTCTCGTGACTGTGGTCCTCTCGTGACGGCGGGCGTGCAAATCCTGCAGAACCTCCGCGGGGCATGGATGCTCCGTCGCGATATCGAGCCCGGAGGCGCTCAGCTGCATGGCGACGCGGTCTTCGCCCGTTTCGCCGCAATCCCCGACGTCGTGGAGCACGGACTGTTCCTCAATGGGATTGATACAATCGTGATCGCGCGCGGTGACACGATGGAAGTGCGACGCCGGGGGCAAGCTAGGTCTCGCTGATCTGCACCTGCGCGGCCTGGATGACAGCGCTGACGCGGAGTGATTCTCGGGCGCGACCTACGGCGATTCCGAGCGAAAAGGCTTGCCCTATAGCCGCCAGGTATCAACGGTTCCGCGGCCTTAACGAGCCGGACCCGTTTTTTTCGGCGCGCTCGATCAGTCGAAATCCTCCGAAACCCTTCTAAAACAGGACATTTTCCACAAGCCGCGCGGAGGAAGAGGACCACGGTATGGCTTGCTGTCTATGCTCCGCGCACATATAGATGTGGCAATGGATGGACCTCGAGATCGAAACATTTTCGGGGCGTTCGCACTCATGATCAGCGACGACATCGTTCGCGCTAGTTCATCGCGGGCGCCGGAAGCTGGACCCGCCGCCTCAGCGCTGGCGTTGCTCGCGCACAAGCCCGGGCTCTCGATCCGTATGCTTGCGATCGGGGTGGGCCTTTCACATGCTGGAACTGTTCGCCTGGTGGATAGATTGGTAAGCGAGGGATTGATCGAGCGTAGGGAGCATTCGACAGACGGGCGCGCGCGATCCCTCTATCTTACTCCAACTGGCAAGGTCGCGAGCGACGAGGTCCTGGCCTCGCGCGATCAAGTGATTGCCGAAGGGCTATCGATCCTTAATCCAGACGAACTGAAAACCTTATCGGACATCGCTGAACGCGTTCTCCGAAATCGCTTGGAAAACCTCGAGCAGTCATACCGCATCTGCCGCTTGTGCTGCTACGAGGGCTGCACGAACTGCCCCGTCGATGCCGAATTGCATGAGCGAGGTGTGGACCGCGAGAAGAACGACGACGCGTAGGAGACTCGCAATTGCGGCAGCTCAACGCTGCTCAGATGGCGGGGCTTCATAATGTCAGCGAGCCTACCATCAGCCGCATTCTTTTGGCTACGCGTCAAGCCGGCCGATCGGGCATGGCGGTCTCATTCTAATATGTCGGTGATCGCCCCACTTTTAGCCGCTCAATTGATCGGAACGCGGTTTCGGAAGCGGCCGTTCAAACCACTCGCTGCATTCCCATTTCTCTATGTCCGATAGGTAGTTTCGGGGAAAAGCAGTCGGGAACAGGTTTCGGGAACGCATGCTCCGGCAGGAGCGCAGCGCGCGTCCCACACGCGTTTTCCCGGTAGAGCTTCCCAATCGGCAAAGTGCGGGCCACCTCAGACTGCGAACGCGAAAAACCGCCTGGCTGGTCACTCAAGGCAGGGTAACGACGATTTTCGCTGCGGATACACCCGCCTTCAGGGCTTCCAAGGCAGCCTGGAGCATTTCAAGGCCCTGGCCCACGATCTTCGCCGGAGGGGCGGGGACGAACGTGCGCGCCGCGAGAGCCTGCGGCAGGAATTCGCGGTAGATCATTGGACCAACCTCGTCATCCTTGAGGCTCGTCCCGGAGATGTGCGTCGCCTCGACTCCAAATGAACGCTCGTCGGGCGGGGCCAGCGTCGCTGCCACCCGGCGCGAGCCCTCGCATCTCGCAACTACGGCAAAACAGTCTTTCATGTGACCGGTCGCGTGAAGCGTTCCAGCGAGACTGCGCCCGCGCATTGCCTCAATCACGTCTTCCACGATGGCTGGACTCGAGTGGTCAAGAACCTCGCTTGCACCCAGCTCCTTCAACAGGCCGACGTTGCGCGCCGAAGCGGTGGCGACGCACCTGTAGCCCGACGCCACCGCGAGCTGGATGGCGTTGCAGCCAACGCTCGACGATCCACCCCAGACCAGAACGACCTCTGGACGCGCGGTCGGCGAGTGTAACGGTGGCGCGAGAGCCAACTGTGTCCGTCCGTAGAGCCCGCTTGCGGCGGTGCCAAGGCCAAGCGGGAGGACTGCCGCATCAGCGAAGGCAATGTTGTTGGGGATCGGCGCCGCCATGTGGTCCAGCACGATCGTGTGGTGCTGGAACGCACCCTGCGCAGGTTGATTTACGGTTGTCCCGACCGCCTGTCCGATGACTCGATCGCCGACCTTGAACCGCTCGACCGCGCCACCGACCGCCGCGACCTCACCGGAGACGTCGCTGCCGAGAATCGCGGGATAGTCGAGCCATGGCAAAAGCGCGACGTCCTGCAGAATCCAGTCGAGTGGGTTGATCGCGATGGCCGCGTTGCGGATCAATATCTCGTTCGCCGCCAGATGCGGCAGAGCGGTGACACCGATCCTCAGTGGCTGCCCCGGCGCTTTCTGCCAGGCGGCCTGATTAGTCACGGTTTCGGTCATCATCAACTCTTTCTGTCAAGTATTACAGCTGGGCGTTCGTCTGAGCGGTCCAACCGCCAGGTCGGGCGCACGAAGTGGCAGCTATAGCCCCCAGGATAGCGCACCAGGTATTCTTGGTGCTCTGGCTCCGCCTCCCAAAAGGGTTCTTCTGGGTTGATCTCCGACACGACCGGGCCAGGCCAGCTTCCTGATGCCTCGATTTCCGCGATGGTTGTGAGGGCGACTTCCTTCTGCACTTCGGTGGTGTAGAAAATCGCCGATCGATAGCTCGGACCGACATCGCTGCCTTGTTGCTCGTAGGTCGTGGGGTCATGTATCTGGAAGAAGAGTTCCAAGAGCGAGCGATAGGCGAGAACGGAAGGGTCGAAGGTCACTTCCACTGCTTCCGCATGGCCGTAATGTCTCGCGTAGGTCGGATCAGGCATTTCTCCGCCTGTGTAACCGACACGCGTCGAAATGACTCCCCTGGCTCGGCGCAGCAAATCCTCCATGCCCCAGAAGCAGCCGCCTGCGAGAATTGCTCGCTCTGTCGCGGCCGCCCTATTGCCGGTAGGCGATTGGCTCACAGTCCGTTCGCCCTCCTCCGTGTGCGCCACGGTCAAGCCAGCCTCGCGGGATCCGCAGCCTGACTGGCGCTCAAGAGCTCGGTCTGCACGTCCGAACCCCGGATGAGACTCAGATCGACGGGACACCGATCAGCGATCGCGAGGATCCGAGCGCGCTGATCATCACTCAGCGGCCCATCGAGGACAATGGTGCGGGTGAACCGGTCGGGTGGCATCATGTCCGGCACCTTCTCGTGCTGCACGGTCGTGCTCGCCCGTTCGAGCGGAAAGCCCTTGCGGTTCGCATAGAGACGCATCGTCATCACCGTGCAGGCTGCGAGGCCGGCAGATACGAGTTCGTAGGGAGATAGTCCGGTCCCGAGGCCACCGACCGATGCTGGCTCGTCGGCGAACAGAGTGTGCTCGCCGCTGCGGACCTTGAGCTGGAACGTCCCTGCAAGAGTTTCGGTGGCGACGACGCCCTCCGCAACCTCGATCTGCGGAAGATCCGCGCTGAGTGGTGGGAGAAAGCGGCTCGCCCAAACCGCCACCATGGCCGCGGCGTAGTTCGCGTCCGCGACGTCGGTGAGAAGGTGATCCGCGTTGTCGAGCGAGATGAAGCTTTTAGGGTGCCTGGACGCGACGAAGATGCGCGACGCGTGGTCGATGCCGACCACCTGATCCAGCGGAGAGTGCATGACCAGCACCGGCCGTCGCAGGGAGGCAATGGCCTTCTCGACGTCGATCCCCTCAACCGCCTCAAGGAACCCTCGGCGAATGAGGAAGGGCCTACCGGCAATCTCCACCGAGGCCTCGCCCTCGCTCGCGATGGTGTCCAGATCATTCGGTCCGAAGAGGCGCAAGATATGCTGAAGGTCGGCCGGCGCACCAATCGTCGCTACCGCCGCAATATCAGGCATGTCGGCGGCGGCTACGATCGCAGCGGTGCCACCCAGGCTGTGCCCGACGAGGAGGGACGGTGACATGCCCGCCGCCGCCATCGCATTTGCGGCGGCCCGAAGGTCCTCGACGTCCGACGCGAAGTTCACAGGTTCTCCCGTCCCACCGCCGATCCCGGTCCCGGCGAAATCGAACCTCAAGACCCCGATGCCCGCACGCGACAGCGCGCGCGAGATGTGAACAGCGGCGCGACTGTCTTTCCCGCACGTGAAGCAGTGGGCGAAGATCGCCCAGCCCCGCGGCGTCCCTTCCGGCGGTTCGAGGTGCCCGGACAGCGGAGAGCCAGCCCCACTGACAAACGTAAATGATCTTCCTGCCATGTCCATCAAACCTCCAGCACGCGGCTTGGCGGTTGCGCTCTCAGAACCTTCGACGGAGCTGAGCGGAGCGCACCGCCAACCGGTAATCGTCATCTCAGGCTATCATTTATATGTCTGGCGCATATAGACAAGCCCCTATATCATGATTATATGCGCCAAGCATACTTCTGCGACCTGCGTTCCAAAGGCGGTCTCACGGAAGAGGTATCAGTCAGGCGCGTGGGCCAAAGGACTATGGAACTCAATCAAGTCAGCTATTTCATCAACTTGGCCGAGACGCTGAATTTCACAGCGGCCGCTCGCTTGAGCGGTGTGTCACAGCCAAGTCTGACCCGCGCGATCCGCCGCTTGGAAGATGAGCTTGGCGGGCCGCTGATCTATCGCGACGGGAAGAACAGCCGCCTGACTGGCCTTGGCCATGACGTCGAGGCAGAATTCCGGCGCATGGTGGTCGCGATGAAGAGCGTTCGCAATCACTCGGAGCACTGGGCGATGGGGGGGCACCGCGTGCTGGATGTCGCCGTCGCGCCCACCGTCGGACCAAAGGAATTTACGGCATTCTTCGAGAGCGCATTGGCGGAGATGCCATCCATCGAAATCAAGCTGCACTCGCTCCAGTCGAACGAGGACACATCGGAGGTGCTTTCAGGAAAATACCACGCGTGCATCATGCCGCGTGAAACAAGACCGGAACGCAAGCTGGATGTGCATCCTCTATTTCGGGAGCGCTTCGTGCTCGGCTGTTCTGCAAACCATCCCTTGGCTGCCAACGAGATCGTGCGCGGCGAAGACCTGCTCGAGTTTCCTTTCGTCGATCGCCTGAAATGCGAGTTTCGCGATCGGATCCTCGATCACTTCGCGCGACGGGACTTGCTCATGCGACCTCGCTTTCGATCAGATCGCGAGGACTGGGTGCAACGGGTCGTCGCTGACGGCCACGCCATATGCATTCTTCCGGAACGATCGCCGACCGTGCAAGGCCTCGTCACTCGGCCGATCGACGGATTTGTCTTGGAGCGCGAAGTCGTGATCGCGACAGTATCCGGCTCCACGGCAACGGTCGAGATACGGAACATCGCGCAGCTGGCAGCCCGGTATGAGTGGAACTGAATCACGACGTGAAGAGCTTCGGCGCTATGGAAACTATACGCGCAGCGTATTGGATAAATCTGGGGCGCATGCTATAGTCGGCGCAATGACTGCAAAGATAAATGACAGTGTGTCGAGCTCTCTAGATTAATTATTGGAGACTATCATGAAGTTTGAGAAGTCACAGGCAGCAGTTGACCGCCTGACCCCCGAGCAACGCCGGATTACCCAGGATTCGGGGACCGAAAGGCCCTTCACGGGTGAGCACAACGACAACAAGGAGCCTGGCATCTACGTCGACATAGTGTCGGGAGAGCCGCTGTTCGCTTCAACGGACAAGTTCGATTCGGGTACTGGCTGGCCCAGCTTCACCAAGCCGATCGTTCCGGCAAACGTGAACGAGGTGCGGGACAGTGCACACGGCATGGTCCGGACGGAGGTCAGGTCGGTACACGCCGACAGCCATCTGGGCCACGTTTTCCCGGACGGTCCTTCCGACCGCGGCGGTCTGCGCTACTGCATCAACTCTGCGTCCCTTCGCTTCATCCCGCGCGACGAGATGGAGTCCGAGGGATACGGTGAATATCTCGATCAAGTAGAGGAGGCTTAACATGCATCAGCGCGCTGTTCTCGCAGGAGGATGTTTCTGGGGCATGCAGGATCTGATCCGCAAGCGGCCCGGCATCATCTCGACCCGTGTGGGTTACACGGGCGGCGATATTCCGAACGCCACGTATCGTAATCACGGCACGCATGCCGAGGGGATCGAGATTGTCTTCGACCCGACAGTGACGAGCTACCGGCACATCCTGGAATTCTTCTTCCAGATCCACGATCCGACGACGCTGAACCGCCAGGGCAATGATCGTGGGCTCTCCTACCGGTCGGGCATCTATTATGTCGACGAGGAGCAGAAGCGCGTCGCCGAGGATACGATCGCCGATGTGGATGCCTCGGGGCTGTGGGATGGCAAAGTGGTGACCGAGGTCCAGCCGGTCGGCGAGTTCTGGGAGGCCGAGCCCGATCACCAGGATTATCTGGAGAAGCGGCCGGGCGGCTACACCTGCCACTTCGTCCGTCCCGACTGGGTTCTTCCAAAGCGGCATGAGGCCGGCGATGTGAGCCCTGCGGCCGGGGCTGCAGCGGAATAGGCTTCGCTGCCGTTAGTGCCGCGCCGATCCGGTTCGCAACCTCCGACGACCGCGTCAATCGACGCGGTCGTCGAACCCGGCCTTGAAGCAGATCATTCCATTCAGCCGCCGTCGCAGTGCCAGGATCCAGATATGACAGACCTCTCCTCCTTTCCCATCACGCAGCGCTGGCCAGCATCTTATCCGGATCGCTTGCAACTATACGCGGCCCCCACGCCCAACGGCGTCAAGGTCTCGATGATGCTGGAGGAGACTGGCCTGCCGTATGAGCCCCACTTCGTCGACATCTCGAACAACGAGTCGAAGGATCCAGCGTTCGTGTCGTTGAATCCCAACGGCCGCATACCCGCGATCATCGATCCGGCTGGCCCTGACGGCCAGCCCATTGGCATATGGGAAACCGGTGCGATCCTCATCTATCTGGCCGACAAGACGGGGCAGCTCATCTCAACAACACCCGCCCAGCGGTACGAGACTCTGGCCTGGGTGTTCTTTCAGGTGTCGGGCGTTGGGCCGACCTTCGGACAGCTAGGCTTTTTCCTGCGATTTGCCGGCAAGGACTATGAGGACAAGCGACCTCGGCAGCGCTTTGTTGATGAATCCAGGCGTCTTCTCGGGGTCCTGGATCACCGGCTGGAGGGCCGCGAATGGATTGTCGATGATTACTCGATCGCGGACATTGCGACGTTTGGCTGGGTGAATGCGCTGGTCGAATTCTACGCAGCGGGCGACATCCTCGGCCTAAGCAGCTATTCGAACGTGCAGGCATGGCTCGAACGCGGGCTGGCGCGACCGGCTGTACAGCGTGGCCTGCGAATTCCTGCGAGGCCTGCATGACCATTATCGCCGCATATTATTACAACGAAGGTAAGCGAGTCCGTGAAATCAGGCTCGATGAGCACGTCGAACTAAACGAGAATCGCTCGGGCTTCTGCTGGATCGCGCTTAGCGAGCCCACCGCAGACGAACTCAGCGCGATCCAGACGACGTATAACCTCCATCCTTTGGCGATCGACAACGCCATGCACCCGCTGTGCCCGCCCAAGCTCGAGGTCTACAACAATGAGTTGTACGTCGTCGCCCAGACCGCCGAGCTGGTCGGCGACCGGATCAGCTACGGCAAGATGGCGATCTTCACCGGTCACAATCACCTTATCACCGTGCGGCACGGCAATGCCGGAGCGCTGGGCAAACTTCGGGAGCAACTCGAGGCATCGCCGACGCAGTTCGGCAAGGGTGTCGACTATGTGCTGCACGCGATCTTGCACCGAGTGGTCGACCAGTATCTGCCCATCTTCGAAATGATCGAGGACGACGTCCTGGCGATGGAGCGACGGTCGCTGCACGATTTCCTCGGGCCAGAAGAGGTGGCGCGAATCTTCGAACTAAGGTCCGAACTCACGCGGTTCCAGCGCACGCTCGGGGCTATGGCCGAGCTGGTGCGAAAGCTCGTTCGCGGCCACTTTCCCTGCATCAGCGCCGAAATGACACCATATTTCCACGACGTCGCGGACCATGTCCACCGCGTGCAGTCCATGGTCGACGGCCTCCTGCTTGTCCTGTCCACGGTCTTCGAGGCCAGCAGCCTTCTGGAAGCGCAAAGGATCGGTGTGGTCACTCGCCAGCTCGCGGCCTGGGCGGCGATCTTGACGGTCCCGACGGCGATCGCCGGAATATATGGCATGAACTTCAAGCACATGCCGGAACTGGACACGCCATATGGCTACTTCGTCGTGCTCGGAGTGATAGCGGTGTTCTGCCTTCTCCTGTTCATGCGCTTCAAGAAGGCCAAGTGGCTATGAGTAACGCACTTCGCGAGCTTCTCCGTCCGCGGGGTTTGAGAGCCAATGGAACGAAAACGTACGCTAAGAAGTTAATTCATTGTTTAAATTGAAATTTAGTTCTCTCAGTTCCCCCTTCAAAATATCCTCCGGTAGCGTAAACGTATAATGCCCCAGCATATTGATATGCCCGTGCATCAGTGGGGACAACCGGGCGATATCTTCAACCCCGATTTCTTCTCCATTACTGCGTATCCAGCTCAGGGCTTCCTGCATATAAAGTGTGTTCCACAGTACCACTGCGTTAGTGACCAGGCCCAGTGCCCCCAGCTGATCTTCCTGACCTTCACGATAGCGCTTTCTGATCTCACCGCGCTGCCCGTAGCAGATCGCCCTCGCCACAGCATGGCGGCCTTCCCCCCGGTTTAGCTGCGTCAGGATCCGCCGACGATAATCCTCATCATCAATATAATTAAGAAGGTACAGCGTCTTGTTGACGCGCCCCACTTCCATGATCGCCTGTGCCAGCCCTGATGGGCGCGAGCTTTTCAGCAAAGAGCGAATGAGTTCTGAAGCATGAATGGTGCCCAGTTTCAGCGAACCGGCGGTTCGCATCATCTCATCCCACTGATCCTCGGCTTTCGACAGATCGGCACAACCACGTGCCAGTTCGTCCAGTGCACCGTAATTTGCCGATTTATCCACTCGCCAGAATACCGCTTCACCGGCATCGGCAAGCCGGGGGGAAAACTGGTATCCCAGCAGCCAGAAGAGGCCAAAAATAATGTCGCTGGTACCGGCTGTGTCTGTCATGATCTCAACCGGATTCAGCCCTGTCTGCTGCTCCAGAAGGCCTTCCAGCACAAAAATGGAATCTCGTAATGTGCCGGGGACAACGATGCCGTGGAATCCAGAGTACTGATCAGAGACGAAGTTGTACCAGGTGATGCCACGTCCGGAACCAAAATATTTTCTGTTAGGTCCTGAATTGACGGTTTTCACCGGCGTGACAAAGCGCATGCCATCAGCTGAAGCCACTTCGCCACCACCCCAGCGGCCAGCAAGCTCCAGTGTGGACTGAAAATCAACCAGGCGGGCATTGGCGCTGACCAGCGTTTCTGCCCGGAGGTAATTCTGTTTTACCCAGCTAAGCCGGTGGCGCGTCAGCGCCGGTATATTGTGCTTTATCAGCGGTTCCAGCCCGATATTGCAGGCCTCTGCCATCAGGACCGCGCACAGGCTGATGTGCAGATCCTGTGCCCGGGCCCCGGATTCACTGACATGCGTAAACTCACGTGTAAATCCCGTTCTGGCATCTATTTCAAGCAACAGTTCCGTCAAATCTACTGGCGGGAGTAGCAGCCTTACCCGACTGTTGAGACGATGCAACGATGTTGGCTCCTCCAGTTTCTCCAGGCTGCTGATAGTCAGGGAAGGATGTTTACCGTCATGGCAAATATGAACCTCCGCATTTCCTTCAAAGCGGGATGCGACGGTTTTCCAGGTTTCATCTAGCTGGACCGCCAACTGTTGCACGCCTTTATGTCCATCAGTGGGATGTCCCAGCGCCCGGCAAACGGGGACCCGCTGAGCCTGCCATTCTTCCCCCTGCAACAGCTTCTCGCGGGGATTTCCCCAGCGATCGCTGTTTTCGAGCCAGATGTCCCTTCGACGTAGTGCATCCTGAAGGCGCTCCAGCAGACAAAGCGAGTAACCGGCACGCTGTATCCGGCCCTCCGCATCGTATACCAGGCGTTTCCAGGGGCCGGTAATAATATGTTCAGGCGCATTGTCCAGGATGCGCTTTTTCGAGCAGTTCAGTTCGGTCAGATAATGAATGGCGGACAACGTATGTTCTCCGGCTGGCGCTGCCTGGAAATGCAGGTCGCGCAATACCGCCGGAAGAAAGCGCTTTACCCGCCCGTACTGCTCCACCATTTCGTCATGGAAATTGTTGTTCTGAGGCCGGGCCAGCTCATTTACCTTGCAGACGGATTCTGCCAGCCTGCTTTTCGGTATGCTGTTGAATATGGTCTCCCTCAGTTCAGCATCGTCAGCCTGTTCATCCAGCAACAATGAACATGCCCGCGCCAATATTAGCGCAGCACGATCAAGATCTTTAAGCGTCCTGAGCCGTTTTTTCTGCCCCGTTTTCTTCGCCGCACGAGTGATATCCAGTATCAGCATATCGAGCACATCAACGGCCTCATCCAGCGCCGCAGTCTCCTGCGCTTTAACGAATGCTGTGAGTACGGCCAGTTTTCTCTGCTGTGGCATTCGCGCGATATATTTTACCGACGCCATGCCTGCGTAACGGGCCAAATTACGCAGTTGTATAGCAGGCAGACCGGTAAAATTCAGTCGGGAAAATTCCAGGTTTCGCAGCCGGATATACCGCTCCAGCGCTTCGGTAAATGCCGGGCCGCTGACGGTGACCGGTCCCTTTTTCAGTTGCTCCAGCGGTGAAGTACGCTGCCCCTCAGGAATGTCCAGAAGCTCCGTCACGCGGGCGGTCTGCCAGCTGTCCGGCAACGCGGCCAGTTTCTTCCACAGCCGCTGATTTGCCCGTTCGCGTATTTCACTGACGAGACGTACAAGTGTGGTTGCTCCGGGCAGCAGGACCTTATTCTGAAGCAGCCACGCGGTGGCAAAATCAAACATAAGGCCGGGTCGCTCATTACTGAGCCATGCGCGGGTGTACAGCAGGCGCTTCAGGCGGAAAGACCAGGGGAAATCGCCAAATTCATGGTAACCGTAATATTCCTTAATCAGCGCAGTATGCTCTCTGAGGGTGGTAACCCGTTCTGCGTAGCGGGTAAGGACTTCTGGACGGCGAATATTAAGCTGCACCGCGACAAATTGCTGAACACCTGGCAGAACCCGGGTTAAGTCTGTCAGAAAGGTGCCCAGAAAACGGGCGGTGGTGAGCTGAAGCGCAATTCCCAGCCGGTTATGCCTTCCCCGCCGCTGGTTAATGAAGGCAAGATCCCGCTCATCAAGATGAAAATAGCGCGCCAGCTGCACGTCATTGGGTTCTGCAACATAGCGACCATAATTCAGTTCCTGCTCAGTGGTCAGAAAATCGACGGGCATACCGGCCTCCCTGCCTGATGGTCATGAATTAACAATTTCGCAACCGTCCGAAATATTATAAATTCTCGGACACACTAAAATGGTGTTGTCTAGGTGTCTATTAAATCGATTTTTTGTTATAACAGACACCCACTGTCCGATATTTGATTTAGGATACATTTTTATGCGACTTTTTGGTTACGCACGGGTATCAACAAGCCAGCAGTCCCTCGATATTCAGATCAAGGGGCTTAAAGAGGCGGGGGTGAAAGCCAGTCGCATATTTACCGACAAAGCATCCGGCAGTTCTACCGACAGGAAAGGACTGGATCTGCTGCGAATGAAGGTGGAGGAAGGTGACGTCATCCTGGTGAAGAAACTCGACCGGCTTGGCCGCGACACTGCCGATATGATCCAACTGATAAAAGAATTCGACGCTCAGGGAGTCGCGGTCCGATTCATAGACGACGGGATCAGCACCGACGGTGAAATGGGGAAAATGGTTGTGACCATTCTTTCAGCTGTAGCCCAGGCCGAACGCAGGAGGATTCTGGAGCGTACGAACGAAGGACGGCAGGAGGCCAGGCTGAAAGGTATCCGGTTTGGCCGAAAGCGCATCATCGACAGAAATAGTGTACTGGCACTTCATCAGCAGGGAACTGGTGCAACAGATATTGCCCGCCGGCTCAGTATTGCCCGTTCCACTGTTTATAAAATTCTGGAAGATGAGAGCCGGGTTAATCTGAGCAAAATTTGAGGACGAACATGAGTGATGTAAAGGCATTCAACAATTGCATGAGTGTGTTCTGGCGACAGCATGAAGCCGAATTCTCTCGCTTTCTGACATCGAAGACAGGTGATAGCGAAAAAGCAGCAGACCCGGAGAAGACGAAGGTGATTATCGTGACGCTTGCCGAAACGACACCTGTACTGGAAGCCGCTAACCTGCAGCAGGATCTACGCCGAGCTGGCATCGAGCCGTGGGCATGGGTCGTTAATAACAGCCTGGCAGCTGCTCAACCGTCTTCGCCTTTCCTGAAGATCAGGGCGAACCGCGAGCTGCCTCTCATCTCTGATGTGGAAGAGCAGTATGCAAAGCGTATTGCATTAACAGCGCTACAGAGCGAAGAGCCGGTTGGTATTGACCTGCTGGAAGAAATGGCGAAGTAATAATGAAGGGGGCAAATGCCCCCTTCGTCTTTATTTCAGTCTTTTACCTGAATCATCAACGACTTTTTCACCGTCTTCCTTGGTGAAAGCCGCTTTCTGGGCATCTGGAAGGATATCGAGAACAACCTCTGAAGGACGGCAAAGTTTAGTTCCCAGTGGCGTCACTACGATCGGACGGTTGATCAGAATCGGATGCTGTAGCATAAAGTCGATGAGCTGGTCGTCAGTAAATTTATCTTCTGCAAGACCCAGTTCCTCATACGGCTCGACGTTCTTACGCAGCAAAGCCCGGACGGAAATGCCCATATCCGCAATGAGTTTGAGCAGCTCATCGCGTGAAGGTGGAGTCTCAAGGTAAAGAATAACGGTCGGCTCGATACCGCTGTTGCGGATCATCTCCAGCGTATTACGCGACGTGCCGCAGGCTGGGTTGTGATAAATGGTGATGTTGCTCATATCAGTATCTCATTACAAAGTGAAAGAGAGACGTAGCGCCAGCGCGGCCAGCGTTACAAACAGCACAGGCAGAGTCATGACGATCCCGGTGCGGAAATAGTATCCCCATGTGATGGTCATGTTCTTCTGTGAAAGGACATGCAGCCAGAGCAACGTTGCCAGGCTACCAATAGGTGTAATTTTCGGTCCAAGATCGCAGCCAATCACGTTGGCAAAAATCATCGCCTCTTTGATAACGCCTGTTGCAGTGCTGCCATCAATAGAGAGAGCACCAACCAGCACGGTAGGCATATTGTTCATGATGGAAGAGAGGAAAGCCGTCAGGAAGCCAGTACCAAACGTCGCGGCCCAAAGTCCTTTATCTGCCAGCACGTTCAACACACCGGAGAGGTATTCTGTTAGTCCGGCATTACGCAGACCATAGACCACCAGATACATTCCCAGAGAGAATATGACGATCTGCCATGGCGCACCGCGAAGCACTTTGCCAGTGTTAATGGCATGGCCTCGCTTCGCCACCGCAAACAGAATGACAGCCCCTACAGCAGCAATCGCACTGACCGGGATACCCAACGGCTCAAGGACGAAAAAGCCAACCAGAAGAAGGATCAACACTATCCAGCCGGTTCTGAAGGTTGCCAGATCTTTAATCGCTTTTGCCGGTGCTTTCAGGAGAGCCAGGTCGTAAGTTGGCGGAATATCTTTGCGGAAGAACAGATGCAGCATCACCAGCGTGGCGATAATGGCTGCGATATCCACCGGCACCATTACCGACGCATACTCAGTGAAACCCAGCCCAAAGAAGTCTGCAGAAACGATGTTAACCAGGTTGGACACGATAAGCGGCAGACTGGCCGTATCGGCAATAAACCCGGCGGCCATGACAAATGCCAGCGTAGTGCCTTTGCTGAAACCTAATGCAAGCAGCATGGCGATAACAATTGGCGTCAGAATCAATGCCGCACCATCGTTGGCAAACAGTGCCGCCACCGCTGCGCCGAGCAAAACGATATAGGTAAACAGCAAACGCCCGCGACCGTTACCCCAACGTGAAACGTGCAGCGCCGCCCATTCGAAAAAGCCCGATTCATCGAGCAGAAGGCTGATAATAATCACGGCAATAAAGGTCGCCGTCGCATTCCAGACAATATTCCACACTACAGGGATATCACCAAAATGGACTACGCCAGAGATCAGCGCCAGTACCGCGCCCAGCGTCGCACTCCAGCCGATCCCTAATCCCTTCGGTTGCCAGATAACCAAAACGATGGTCAGGACAAAAATAGCGCCTGCCAGTAACATAAATCCTCCAGACAGGACGGCTTTGCCGCCCTGTATATACAAAAAAAATTAAACAACCAGCTCTCTGAGTTTCTCGATGCCAGTGGGCTCTGCAGCCATTACCGGTACTAACGCTATGCGGCTTGCATGCTGGTTTTTCACAACCTCGATTTGAGGACGCTCTTGTAGGGCGCGCTGGCAAAGCAGCGGCGATTGCGTCTGTGCAATCGAAAGGCTGTTATTGATAATCCAGCCCCAGGGATGAATCCCCGCACGTTCAAGATCGGACTGCAGGTTTGCCGCTTCCAGTACAGGTGTGGTTTCAGGCAGAGTGACCAGCAAAACTTTGGTACGTTCCTGGTCCTGAAGCTGCATCATCGGAGTGGTAAAATGACCTTTATCCCCCATCTTCCTGGCAATCTCACGGTGATAAGCCCCGGTAGCATCAAGCAGTAATAGCGTATGCCCGGTAGGTGCCGTATCCATGACCACAAACCGTTTGCCAGCTTCACGAATTACGCGTGAAAACGCCTGGAACACCGCAATCTCTTCTGTGCAAGGAGAACGTAAATCCTCTTCGAGCAGCCGTTTCCCAGCCTCATCCAGATCCCTGCCTTTCGTCTCAAGAACATGCTGACGATAGCGTTCAGTTTCATCGTGAGGGTTGATTCGGCTGACCTGCAGATTTTTGAGGCTGCCATTGAGCGTTGTACTGAGATGTGCAGCAGGATCTGAGGTGGTGAGATGCACATCAAAACCCTTATCCGCCAGACTGACGGCGATAGCCGCAGCCATTGTGGTTTTGCCCACACCACCTTTGCCCATCAGCATAATCAAACCGTGTTCACTGCGGGCGATATCATCAACCAGGACAGACAACGACATATTCTCTGGCTTGTTCTGTGGGCTTTGTTCAGGAAGCGATGTTATCTCAGCGTGTTCGTTGAGCAGGCCTTTCAATGCGGATACACCAACCATGTTCAGCGGCTGCAGGTATAAGTTGTCTGTCGGCAAATCAGATAACCCGGCAGGAAGATTTGCCAGCGCCTCTTGCTCCCGTTGCCATATTGCAGCGGCCAGTGCATCACGTTCTGCTTCGCTCGCAGGCAGGACACCGTTAATGACTAAATACTGATTTTTAAGGCCAATAGCTGATAATTCGTCATGAGTACGAGCGACTTCCTGCAGTGTTGATTTTTGCAATCGCGCGACCAGCACAAGGCGAGTTCGTTCAGGATCGGATAATGCCTCAACCGCATGAGCATATTGCTCGCGTTGTTTTTCCAGCCCAGCCATTGGACCAAGACAGGAAGCACCATCCGGGTTACTTTCGATGAAGCTGCTCCAGGCTCCGGGAAGCTGAAGAAGGCGAATAGTGTGGCCAGTTGGGGCAGTATCAAAAATGATGTGATCAAAGCGGGTCAGCAGAGAAGCGTCAGTCAGTAAGCCAGTAAACTCGTCGAATGCAGCGATCTCTGTCGTACAAGCTCCTGAAAGCTGTTCACTGATGCTGTTAACAACGTCATCAGGCAAAAGACCTTTAATAGGGTCAACGATTCTGGCGCGGTATTGCTGGGCGGCGTCCTGCGGGTCAATCTCCAGAGCCGAAAGACCAGACACAGCAGTCACGGGCTGGATAGTGTTACCGATAGTCTGATCGAATACCTGACCGACATTGGAAGCCGGGTCGGTACTGACAAGCAGAACACGCTTTCCCAGTTCAGCCAGACGTATAGCCGTTGCGCAGGAAATCGAAGTTTTGCCTACACCTCCCTTACCGGTGAAAAACAGGTAAGACGGGATATTCTCTAAGAATTTCATATGTCCTCCTGACATACTCAACAACAGGAAGTTTTACCACCACAGCAACTGGTGGAAGCTAAACCCACCTTTTCCAGCGGTATACCAAACCAGCGAGCCAGTTCAGCGCGTTTTGGGTATCGCCCGGCCATCACCGTTTCACCATCAAGCAACAGCAGCGGAAGCCCTTCAGCTCCAGAAGCCTCAAGGAATGCTTTCGCTTTTTCGTTCTCAACGAAGCTCATAGGCTGCTGCGCCAGGTTATAACGTTCGATCTGAACCCCACGCCCTTTCAGCCATTGCACATCAGCAGAAAAATTGACCAAAACCTGATCGACATCTGAACCACAAACGCCGGTACTGCAGCACATCGCCGGATCAAACACCGTTAACATTTTCATCTTTAACACCTCATATTCGTAAAAACATATATGTACAGGCAAAATTTTTAGATACAAACAGCCTTACCGCTGCCAGAGCAGTTGGCCGATGCCAGCTTACGGGCGATGGCCTGTACGTCGTCCTGTTGACTTAACCAGGCCTGCTCAATCACCAGGGCAGCCCAGGAAGGAATATGCGGGGATAAGCGATAATGAACCCATTTCCCCTGCTTGCGATCCAGCAACAGGCCACTTTCCCGAAGCATCGCCAGATGGCGGGAGGTCTTGGGTTGTGATTGTTCCAGCGCTGTGCAGAGATCGCATACGCACAGCTCCCCCATCTCCCTGAGCAGTAGCACGATACCCAGGCGGGTTTCATCAGATAGTATTTTGAAAAGTTGTAGGGATGCAATTTCTGGCATTATGTACTCCTGCTATGAATGGGTATTGTCTCTCCACCAAAACAAGAAGTCAAAATCATATGTGTTTTCTCGCATGTGAGTGCAGGTGTCACTATGCGGTTGAAAAACGACCTGATGTGCGATCGTTACGTTAGTTGGGTAGGTAAAAAAGTCATTTGAGGCTAAAACATTGCTTAGTGCGGGCTTTCAGTTCATAGAGAAGAATGAATAATATCAATTATAACAATTGGTTATTTCCTTAGCGTACGTTTTCGTTCCATTGGCCCTCAGACCCCGACTTAGTTTATCAAGGGTATCATCGGGAAAAACCTCACTAACACAGAGGCTTATGTTAATTCATTAAAAACAGAAAGTTATCGTCTTGGCGTGGTTTTTTACATCATTGACCGTCAAACCCCTACGTAAGCTTATGACCCGGGATGGTTTATGGATCCCTCGTAAGTTACGGCCACCTCGTGTGCATCAGCCACGCCCACGTCGGGCCTGCACCGGCGAACTCATCCAGATTGATGGCAGTGAACATCGCTGGTTCGAGGACCGTGGTCCGGCCTGCACGCTGCTCGTTTACGTTGATGATGCAACAAGTCGGTTGATGCAGCTTCTGTTCGTCAGTTCGGAGTCCACGTTCACCTATTTTGAAGCCACCCGGGGATATCTGGAGCGCTACGGTAAGCCTCTGGCATTCTACAGCGACAAAGCCAGCGTCTTCAGGATCAACAACAAGCAGGCCACCGGCGGAGATGGCCAGACTCAGTTTGGTCGTGCCATGAACGAGCTGAATATCACTGGTATCTGTGCCAACACCAGTTCAGCCAAGGGGCGTGTTGAACGGGCTCATCTGACATTACAGGACCGCCTGGTCAAGGAACTGCGGCTCCGCGGTATCAGCACACCTGAGGCTGCAAACGCCTTTGCTGATGAGTTCATGGAAGATTACAACCGTCGGTTTGCAAAGCCGCCACGTCACGATTTTGACGTACATCGCCAGCTGGATAATGGCGAAAACCTGCAGGCGACATTCACCTGGCGCGAGCAGCGTAAGGTCTCGAAAAACCTGACATTACAGTATGATAAAAAGCTTTATCTGCTTGAAGATAATGAAGAAAACCGGCGTTTTCAGGGGAAGTACATCGAGGTATGGCAATACCCGGATGGTGACATTGAGCTCCGGGCCAGCGGCACTTCCCTGCCCTTTACCACTTACGACCGACTGGGAGAACTGGACCAGGGCGCCATCATCGACAACAAGCGTCTGGGACGTGCCCTGGAAATGATAAAGCTGGTTCAGGACAAACGGGACAACACCCGCTCACAGGCCCTGCCATCACTGGACGGCCAGACCTCACGCAGAAAGAAACAACCCGGCAAGAAATCACAACGAAGTCTGGACCATAACGACATGCTGGAAGCCCTGCAGCAACTTCAGACCCGGAGTAAAGACATCTTCGGCAAAGGCTGAAACATAACCTACATGCGGACATTTCAATTTAGATTGATGTTCAGGATAAACGCGATAACAACCGTTCACAGGCGATCCCTGCCGGTGATGGCTCTTTGCGGCGGCGCAGAAAACCAACAGAGAAATAATCGCAGCGCTCACTGAACGGCGACGACATGTTAGATGCGTTGAAGACATTGCAGTCACGTTCTGAGAAAAGTTCCAATGTTTAACGAGCGATTAAAAAATATATTAAATCATTATTCTCTCATTTCTCTGTTGCAATACTGACCTCCCAGGGCCTGTGTAATTCTGTCACCAAATAGTATCGTCAGACTACGATCATAGTAAATGGTTTCACCAGTGATAGATTCATGCTTTAATATTATCCCATAGCCATATCTTTCAAGCATATTCATACCCACCCTTGCCAAATTGTAAGAATAATTTATTCCCCAAATGGAACCATTTCTTCCTTCAAAAAACTCCGCTCTGTAATATCTTTTTAGAAATTCATAGTGTGCGTCTTCACTAAACATACCCCCTCCCGCTACAGAATTTACATAACAGTTTTTTATAATAAAAAGATGAAATGCATAAATATATATCCCGTTTTTCCTCTGCCGCCCACCATTCACAGATAGAGGATATAATCCTATATTATTTATTGTATGCTTAAATCATTTGATGACTATAGTTTCATATATTTTCATCATGTTAGCACCCATGATGTATGTTTATTTTTTCTGAAGCATACCAATAATCAAACCCCGTTCAACATAACAACATAAAATAATTTATAACAAATTTAGTTGAAACTTAATATATGAAATAGTGACTTTCCATAAGCAGATCATTAGTTTATAGGGCATCCTAACGATGCAGGCTCCTCCTGGCAAAACTGTCGATGATGAGATTTTTTTTGCGGTATATTCCACTTATTTTGGTGGTATTCAGTTTATGCAAAACAATACCGACAAAAGACTGAACCGTTTTTTTGGAGATCAGCAGGCTACGGGAAATTTCATCTATCGAATAACCATTTAAAATCATATTGATAACATGTGTTTCTCTTTTGGTAAATGACAACTTGTCCCTCTTCAGATTGATCCCCATTTTTTTAAACGCCTGCCTCATCATGAGATATTCATTACCGCTTAATTCAGTGTCAATGCATACCGCTTCACGCCCTGTCCCGCTCATTCCTGACGCCGGTTTTAATAAAAAGATAAGATTGACCGGTGAAATGTGTAGGTACTTGAGACGTTCGGCATCGCCGGTGTTCAGCTCTGACTCCACAATCACCACATCGCTGTTGCTGAAGGCAATATCGCTGACCCGTGAAAACACAACCCTGTTGACGGAGAGGCTGTTGTCGCTGAACATACATTTCAGACCTACAAGCATGAAATTATTATTGGTAATAACATAGATATTCATATAGTCCCCGCAGCAATACCTTTTGCGAAGCGTCCCGTTCCTTATGTTCTGACAAAGTGGTGCCTGTATTGGTGTCGCCGGGTAACTATGACGTACTCCGGCTCAGCGGAGTACGTCAACTGCTCTACTGGTGCGCCGCTAGCACGCTATTCACGATTTCCACCGCTTCTTTCTCGATCTGCTTGCGATGTGCTTCCCCGAGGAAGCTCTCGCAGTAGATCTTGTAAGCGTCTTCCGTACCTGACGGTCGGGCGGCGAACCAGCCGTTGTCGGTCATCACTTTCAGGCCACCAATCGATGCGCCGTTGCCCGGCGCGGCGGTCAGACGCGCAGTGATCGGGTCACCCGCCAGCTGACTGGCCCTGACCATTTCCGGCGACAGCTTCGACAGCACCGCTTTCTGTGCGGAAGTGGCCGAAGCCTGCAGCCGGTTATAGCTCGGCGCGCCGAAGCGGGCGGCCAGTTCGTCGTAGTGCTCCTGCGGGTTTTTACCGGTGACGGCGGTGATTTCCGCCGCCAGCAGGCACATGATGATCCCGTCTTTGTCGGTCGACCACGGCGTTCCGTCAAAACGCAGGAACGAGGCGCCCGCGCTCTCTTCTCCGCCGAAGCCGAAGCTGCCGTCGAACAGGCCGTCAACAAACCATTTAAAGCCCACCGGCACTTCAACCAGCCTGCGGCCGAGGTCGTTCACCACACGGTCGATCATCGCGGAAGAGACCAGCGTCTTGCCCACCGCCACATCCTGGCCCCACTGCGGGCGATGCTGGAACAGGTAGTTAATCGCCACCGCCAGATAGTGGTTCGGGTTCATCAGCCCTGCCGGCGTGACGATGCCGTGACGGTCATAATCTGGATCGTTAGCAAAAGCCAGGTCAAACTTATCGCGCAGCGCCAGCAGGCCCGCCATTGCGCACTCAGATGAGCAGTCCATGCGAATGGCGCCGTCTTTATCCAGATGCATAAAGCGGAAGGTTTGATCGACGTGATCGTTGACGATAGTCAGGTCGAGCTTGTAGTGCCCGGCAATACGTTTCCAGTATTCGATACCGGACCCGCCCAGCGGATCGATCCCGAGCTTGAGGCCGGCTTTCTGAATTGCCGCCATGTCGACGATATCCGCCAGCCCTTCGATAAACGGCTGTACCAGATCCTGCTTTTTAACATGACCGGATGCCAGTGCCGCATCGAGGGAGATGCGCCTGACGCCCTGCAGACCCGAGGCCAGCAGTTCGTTAGCGCGATTCTCTACCACTTTGGTGACGTTGGTATCCGCCGGGCCGCCGTTCGGCGGGTTGTACTTAATACCGCCATCTTCCGGCGGGTTATGAGACGGCGTGATCACGATGCCGTCTGCCAGCGGACCACCTTTTTTGTTGTGCACCAGGATGGCATTGGAAATGGCCGGCGTCGGGGTGAAACCGTTGTGTTCCTGCACGATAACATCAACGCCGTTGGCCGCCAGCACTTCCAGTACGGAAATAAAGGCCGGTTCGGAGAGCGCGTGGGTATCTTTACCCACGTAGCAGGGACCGGTAATCCCGTTCCTGGCGCGGTCTTCCGCAATCGCCTGCGCGATCGCCAGAATATGCTGCTCATTGAAGTTATGGCGCCCTGCACTGCCACGATGGCCAGAGGTACCAAACTTCACCGCATGCTCCGCGTTGCCCGCTTCCGGCCTCAGTACGTAGTACTGCGCGGTCAGCTGAGCGACGTTAATCAAATCACTCTGTTGTGCAGGCTCCCCTGCGCGTTTACTGTCCGTCATTTTTCTCTCCTGTCATATCCGTCAGGCTTATTTATGTGTTGCTGCCGGGTCGCTCATCGACGGGGCCGGTCTCCTGCCACCCGCCCCGGCGTTTCCTGGTTGTCAGTACGCGCTCAGAGTTGCGTTTTGTCGATATACCAGATCTTTTGCGCATACTCCCGCACCGTACGGTCCGATGAAAAATAGCCCATGTGGGTTATGTTGAGCATCGCTTTGGCGGTCCACTCTTCCGGGGTTCGGTAGAGCGCATCCACCTTGTCCTGACAGTCAACATAGCTGCGGTAATCGGCCAGCACCTGATAGTGGTCGCCAAAGTTGATCAGCGAATCCAGCAGACCGCGATAGCGGCCCGGCTCCTGTGGGCTGAACACCCCGGTCCCCATCTGGGTCAGCGCCTGGCGCAGCTCTTGATCCTGGTCGTAGTAATCATGCGGCTGGTAGCCGTTGCTGCGCAGCGCCTCGACCTCTGCAGCGGTATTACCGAAGATAAAGATATTGTCCTCACCCACGTGCTCCAACATCTCAACGTTGGCGCCGTCCAGCGTGCCAATGGTCAGCGCACCGTTGAGGGCGAACTTCATATTACTGGTCCCGGAGGCTTCAGTCCCTGCCAGCGAAATCTGCTCAGAAAGGTCCGCGGCCGGAATGATCATCTGCGCCAGACTGACGCTGTAGTTGGGAATGAACACCACCTTTAGTCTGTCGCCAATCTGCGGATCGCTGTTGATGACTTTGGCGACGTCGTTTATCAGATGGATGATCTGTTTTGCCGTGTGGTAAGCGGACGCGGCTTTGCCGGCGAAAATCACCACTCGCGGCACCCATTCGGCCTGCGGGTCCGCCTTGATACGGTTGTAGCGGGTGATCACATGCAGCACATTCATCAGCTGGCGTTTATATTCGTGGATCCGTTTAATTTGCACATCAAACAGCGCGTTCGGGTTCACCACCACGCCCAGCTGACGGGCGATATAATCGGCCAGACGCTGTTTATTCGCCAGTTTGGCGGCGCTGACGGCCTGGTTAACCAGCGGATAATCCTGATATTCCCCCATTTCGCTCAGCTGGCTTAAATCCGTTCGCCAGGTCTGGCCGATATGGCGGTCCAGAACCGCGGCAAGGGACGGGTTAGCGGCAGCCAGCCAGCGGCGCGGCGTGACGCCGTTAGTCACGTTGGTGAAGCGGCGCGGAAAGATTCTGGCGAAATCGGCAAATAGCGACTCCACCATCAGCCGGGAGTGCAGTTCCGACACGCCGTTAACCTTGTGACTGACCACTACCGCCAGCCAGGCCATCCGCACGCGGCGACCATTGGACTCATCAATAATCGAGGTCCGGCTCAGCAACGCCATATCATCGGGATAGTGCTCCTGCATCGTTTTCAGAAAATAGTCATTAATCTCGAAGATAATCTGCAAATGGCGCGGCAGGATTTTCCCCAGCATATCGACAGGCCAGGTCTCCAGCGCTTCGCTCATCAGGGTATGGTTGGTGTAGGAGAAGACCCGACAGGTCACCTCAAACGCGTCATCCCAGCTGAAGCGGTGTTCGTCAATCAGCAGACGCATCAGCTCCGGGATCGACAGCACCGGATGGGTGTCATTGAGGTGGATAGCAATTTTATCCGCCAGGTTGTCATAGGTTTGATACAGCTGGTAATGACGGGTGAGGATGTCCTGTACCGTCGCCGAAACAAGGAAATACTCCTGACGCAGGCGCAGTTCACGCCCGGAATAGGTCGAGTCGTCCGGGTAAAGCACGCGGGAAACGTTCTCAGAGTGGTTCTTATCCTCCACGGCGGCGAAATAGTCCCCCTGGTTAAATTTACCGAGATTAATTTCACTGCTGGCCTGGGCACTCCACAAACGCAGGGTGTTGGTGGCATCGGTGTCATAACCCGGGATAATCTGATCGTAGGCCACGGCAATAATTTCTTCGGTTTCCAGCCAGCGTGAGTTTTTGCCCTCATGTTGAACACGTCCGCCAAAGCGCACGGTATAGCGGGTTTTATGGCGCTCGAATTCCCACGGGTTACCGTACTCCAGCCAGTAGTCCGGTGACTCCATCTGCCGGCCGTCGATGATGTTTTGCTTGAACATACCGTAGTCGTAGCGGATACCATAGCCGCGGCCTGGCAGCCCCAGTGTGGCCAGGGAATCGAGAAAACAGGCCGCCAGACGACCGAGACCGCCGTTGCCCAGCCCCGGATCGTTCTCCTCATCAATCAGCTCTTCCAGATCCAGCCCCATCCCTGCCAGAGCCGTTTTCACATCCTCATAGATGCCCAGCGACAGTAAGGCATTAGAGAGGGTTCGGCCGATGAGAAACTCCATCGACAGATAATAAACCTGCCGGGCCTGCTGCGAGATCCGCGCCCGATGCGCCCGCAGCCAACGTTCTACCAGCCGATCGCGAACGGCGAACAGCGTGGCGTTGAGCCATTCATGTTTATTGGCAAGTGAGGGATCTTTACCAAGAATAAACATGAGCTTATAAGCGATAGCATGCTGTAGCGCTTCTTCATTCAGACTGGGTGAAATATAACTTAAGCGTGGTTCCATTTTTCTTATCCGTAGCAATTAAATAATACGCTGATACAACTGGTGGAAAGACTTAGCGGCAATTTGCCAGCTAAAATCCATGCTCATTGCCTGACGTTGCACGTACCGCCACAGCGATGGACGGGACCACAGGACAAAGGCCCGGTGGATGGCATGTAATAGTGATTCAGTCTCGCTGTCGGTAAACACAAATCCGCTCGCGATCCCGTCAGCAAGGTTTTCGAGCGAACAGTCGGCGACGGTATCCGCCAGTCCGCCGGTGCGACGAACCAGCGGCAATGTGCCGTAGCGAAGGCCATAGAGCTGGGTCAGACCGCAGGGTTCAAAACGGCTGGGCACCAGGATGACGTCGGCGCCGCCAATCATCTGATGCGACAGCGCCTCGTCGTAACCGATCCGGATACTCACCTGCCCGGAGTATTGCGCCGCAGCGGCAAGAAAACGGGCCTGCAAATCCGGGTCGCCGGATCCCAGTAGCGCCAGCTGCCCTCCCTGCGCAATGATTCCCGGCAGTGCGCCAAGGAGCAGATCCAGCCCCTTCTGGCTGGTGAGCCGGCTCACGACGGTGAACAACAGCGCCCGGCCGTCCTCCTTCAGCCCCAGCGTCGTCTGCAGCTGCTGCTTGTTCTTCGCTTTCTCAGCCAGCGAGTTCCGGTCGTAAGGCGCAGCCAGCAGCGGATCGCGGCGCGGATCCCAGATGCTTTCGTCGACGCCGTTAAGGATCCCCGACAGTCGCCCTTCCCGCTGACGTTGCCGCAGCAACTCTTCCAGACCGAACGCGTACTGCGGTTCGGTAATTTCACGGGCATACGTCGGGCTGACGGTGGTGATATGGTCAGCGAAATAGAGGCCCGCCTTAAGGAAGGAGATCTGTCCTTTAAACTCCACCCCATGCATCTGGAAGAATGACCACGGTAAAGCGATCTCCGCCATATGCCGGGCGAGGAACAAGCCCTGATAGGCAATGTTGTGCACCGTAAACACTGACCTGGCGGGGTTGCCGCGGGCGGCCAGATAAGCCGGCGTGAGGCCCGCATGCCAGTCATGGGCGTGGACGATTTCAGGCCGCCAGAACGGATCCAGACCGCCAGCAAGCTCAGCCGCGACCCAACTCAACAGCGCGAAACGCAGGACGTTATCGGGATAATCCTGCATCTGCGGGTCATGATAAGGATTACCCGGTCGGTCATAGAGATGCGGGGCATCAATCAGATAGATGCCCACGCCGTTAAAGTCGCCAAACAACAGCGTCATCGGCCCGGCGAAGGTCTCCCTGCTGGCCACCACCTGCGGTTCCCCTACTCCGTCGCGGATCGCGGGAAACCCCGGCAGCAGCACGCGGGTATCCACGCCCTCGGCTATTTGCGCCGCCGGGAGAGCACCGGTCACATCAGCCAGCCCCCCCGTTTTCAACAGAGGGAACATCTCCGCTCCTACATGTAAAACTCGCATGGATGCTCCTTAATTATTCAGGCATGAAGGCGACGCGATGCCAATGACGGCAATCACAGCTGCGGCAGCTTTTATTTCCGCCAACGGCTTCATAGTTCAAGTCGGTTCAGCATTTCTTTGGTAACCAGAACGATGCCTTCTTCCGAACGATAAAAGCGTCGCGCATCCTCAACGGCATTTTCGCCAATCACCGTCCCCTCCGGAATAACGCATCCCCGGTCGATCACGCAGCGTCTTATCCTGCAGGAGCGACCGACCCAGACGCCCGGTAATAAAACCGACGAATCAATATTACAGAACGAGTTAATCCGAACTCTGGAAAATAGAACCGACTGCACCACCACCGAGCCAGAAATAATACAGCCGCCGGAGACCAGAGAATTCATGGTCATGCCGGCTTTGTTGAATAAATCGAACTTTTGCTGAGTTGAAGGATCAGATCACGCATCTTCCCGACAACGCAGACCGTTCCGTGGCAAAGCAAAAGTTCAAAATCACCAACTGGCCCACCTACAATAAAGCCCTCATCAACCGTGGCTCCATAACTTTCTGGCTGGATGATGAAGCTATTCAGGCCTGGTATGAGTCAGCAACACCTTCTTCACGAGGCAGACCTCAGCGCTATTCTGACCTTGCCATCACGACTGTGCTGGTCATTAAACGCGTATTCAGGCTGACCCTGCGCGCTGCGCAGGGCTTTATTGATTCCATTTTTTCTCTGATGAACGTTCCGCTACGCTGCCCGGATTACAGCTGTGTCAGCAGGCGGGCAAAGTCGGTTAATGTCAGTTTCAAAACGCCCACCCGGGGTGAAATCGCACACCTGGTAATTGATTCCACCGGGCTGAAGGTCTTCGGTGAAGGCGAGTGGAAAGTCAAAAAGCATGGCCAGGAACGCCGCCGTATCTGGCGTAAGCTGCATCTCGCCGTTGACAGTAAAACACATGAAATCATCTGCGCTGACCTGTCGCTGAACAATGTGACGGACTCAGAAGCCTTCCCGGGTCTTATCCGGCAGACTCACAGAAAAATCAGGGCAGCATCGGCAGACGGCGCTTACGACACCCGGCTCTGTCACGATGAACTGCGGCGTAAGAAAATCAGCGCGCTTATCCCTCCCCGAAAAGGTGCGGGTTACTGGCCCGGTGAATATGCAGACCGTAACCGTGCAGTGGCTAATCAGCGAATGACCGGGAGTAATGCGCGGTGGAAATGGACAACAGATTACAACCGTCGCTCGATAGCGGAAACGGCGATGTACCGGGTAAAACAGCTGTTCGGGGGTTCACTGACGCTGCGTGACTACGATGGTCAGGTTGCGGAGGCTATGGCCCTGGTACGAGCGCTGAACAAAATGACGAAAGCAGGTATGCCTGAAAGCGTGCGTATTGCCTGAAAACACAACCCGCTACGGGGGAGACTTACCCGAAATCTGATTTATTCAACAAAGCCATAAAAAAATAAAACATACGCCTGATGACAGCTCAATCATTCTGGGTTGCAACTTCATGGCAGCATTTACCTCCACCAGACGGCCTGACAGGCGGATTGCGGCGGCAGGAAACGCCCTAAAGTACAAAATCTGCGGCTGGCCTCACAGTTTTCGCGACTCTGCAGGAGAATATCGAGAGGCTGGGCCATACTGAAAATAGCAGAGCATAAACCTTACTCTTCATGGCGATTAAAAGGGAGGAATATGCAGGCAATACACCACGTAGAAAAGTTTCATCCAAAAGATTTTGATTTTATTGCATTAAGTCTGGCCCAGATGAACTCACAAGGGCGGAAAGTGGACGTTGAACAGGTCACCGGCAGTATGAATGATGCATGTAAATCCCGGTTCCTCGACAGCTACCGCTACCATCTCAATCTATTTGTCGAAAAATCACCAAGTTGACACAACAGGCCGGATAGCATAATCCGGCCTGTTCATTATTGTGTTCCGGCAACATCTCTGTGAAGGCAGATAACACCCCCAGATGGGGTTCACGACTTTGCAGAAAAAGTATTTTTCCACCCTGCTCCTCATTACCAGTAAGAGACGTTGTCAGTCGCTGATGCACGTATCGGTGTATACCCCTGCAAATCACATATCTTTTTTCCGCATGCTGGTTCCCCGGTCAGCAGACTTATCTATGGTGATAAAAATTACTAATGAGACATGCGAAATAAAAAATTAATTTTATGACTTAAATTCGCTGTATTCGGGCATCACCTAAAACCCCTGAAATGTTATCAAATGGTTAAATAATATGATTTAAAACCACCATTAATTAACATTTTATTTTGTCTTCCCCCATCAATCCCTCATGATTTAACACAAAATCAACATAAAAAATCATGAATTTTAACATTAATGTGCATAACTCACAATTACGTAATCCTGACTTCCTGGGGTCGGTTCCGGCTGAGGGCGAAATGACACCCTAAGCTTTCGGTTCCTTGGGCCAAAGATATTCGCCAGTCAGTAGAATGTGCGCCCAGCCCAATGGGGATATGTGGGGAAGAAATTCAGGGGGAACATCCAACCCTTCGTTCCGCCGCTCCGTGACGGCATGACCAAGATGGACGGTATTCCAGTAAATGATCACCGCAGTCAATAAATTGAGCCCAGCGATTCGGTAGTGCTGCCCCTCTGTCGTGCGATCGCGAATTTCCCCCTGCCTCCCGATACGGAGCGCATTTTTGAGCGCATGGTGGGCCTCTCCCTTGTTAAGACCGATCTGAGCACGCCGCTGCATGTCCGTATCCAGGATCCACTCAATAATGAAAAGGGTCCGTTCAATACGACCAACTTCACGAAGCGCAACTGCAAGGTTGTTTTGTCGTGGGTAAGAAGCGAGCTTGCGCAGGAGTTGGCTGGGCCTGATTTTGCCAGCGGTCATCGTCGCGGCACAACGGAAAATATCAGGCCAGTTCGCAACGATAAGATCCTCCCGGGCTTTTCCACCTACCAACTTGCGTAACTCCCTGGGGGTCGTATCGGGATTAAATACGTACAACCGCTTCGATGGCAGATCCCTGATTCGCAGAACGAGATTGTAGCCGAGCAGGCTACTGGCTCCGAACAAATGGTCGGTGAATCCTGCTGTATCGGCATACTGTTCGCGAACATGGCGACCGACCTCGTTCATCAGTAGTCCATCGAGAATATACGGTGCCTCGCTCACGGTCGCCGGGATCGACTGACAAGCGAATGGCGCGAACTGGTCGCTTACGTGAGTATACGCTTTGAGGCCGGGAACAGAACCATATTTGGCATTGACCATGTTCATGACTTCGCCATGCCGCGCTGTCGGGAAAAACTGACCATCGCTCGATGCTGACGTGCCCATCCCCCAGACGCGTGACATCGGCAGTTTACCCTGCGCGGCCACCACAATTGCCAATGCCTGGTTCATGGCTTCGCTTTCAACATGCCAGCGGGCAAGGCGTGAGAGCTGCCAGTAATCATGCGTGTTTGTAGCTTCCGCCATCTTACGCAGGCCCAGATTGAGCCCTTCAGCGAGCAGGACGTTGAGCAGACCGATCCGGTCGCGACATGGAGCCCCGGTTCTCAGATGGGTAAACGCATCTGTGAAACCAAGGGCTGCATCAACTTCAAGCAGCATGTCGGTAATCCGAACGGACGGCATTCGGCGATACAGATCCAGTATGAGTGCCTCGGCACCATCCGGCACGTCTGCTGTCAACCTGTCGATCCGCAACGTTCCATCTTCTATGCTACCGTGCGGAATAGTGCCGTTACGGGCAGCCCGGGCCAGCCGCTTAAGAGCGATCGTGAGTCGCGCCTTTCTGTCTGCCAGCCAATCCTGTGGGTTGGAAGGCACGGCCAGTTTTGCATTTTCCTGCGCCGCGATCATCGGCACCAGTACCTGCTTGAGGTCACCATAGCGGCGCGAATGAGCGAGCCAGACATCTCCGGAACGAAAAGCATCCCGGAGGTGAAAGAGTACCGCCACTTCCCAAAGACGGGTATCTCCTTTTTCCTGAGCTCGTAAATGACGGTTCCATTTGGAGCTGGGCCGCAGGAAACGCCTTTCTGGCGATGCAACACCTTTCATCTCTCCGATCGACAAAGCTGCTGCTACCAATGGTCCGGCGACCGGCGCGGCTTCGAGCTTCAGACAGCGCAACATGCGGGGCGCATAACGACGAAAGCGATGGTATCCCTGCCCGACATATGCAAGAGGCTCATCGGCTAGCGTGTTGCTGAGTTGAGTCCCTGTCGCTACCAGTTGAGCGAGCCGGTCCCATGCAACCGAACTGGCGACAGCCATCTCCAGCGGGGTTCCGTCACTGCGGGCCTCAAGCAACGAAGCTCCCAGCGCGGTGAAGGTACGGATCGTATCCGTGAGTGTGGCTTTAGAGCCGGAAATTGTTTCGTCATGCTGGCGCTTCGCTTCCCGCCAGGTTTTTCCTACGATCCTGTCATGGGTTTCGACTATGGCATCAGCAATCGCCGCTTCCCACTCCACAACACAGACGGCAAGGATCGCCCAGCGGCGGTCCGAAGTGATGTCACGCAAACCGTCGGTGAAGTAGCGTTCACCCTGCCGACGCAGCCGGGCAATGCGATGGGCAGGTATGCTGGCCAAAGCACTATGATTGATATTCAGGGTACGCAGAAATTCGAGCCTGTCGAGCAAACGGTTAGCAGCAGCCGAGTTGTTACCAACCTCGAAGTTGCGAAGCCAGATGAAACGACTGATATTGCCGGCGAGCATTTCACTCAGAAGTTTGTCCAGGTGATCGCGAACATCCGCTGTTAAATTTTCCGCAATCCGCGTTTCAATCCGCCGCTCAGCGGCGACCAGAGCATCCGCGCACAAGCGCTCGATTGTCGATACTGCGGGCAGAATGGTGGAAGTTTCCCGACACCGCACAATAAAACGATGAGCAAGATCCTCGTTTGATCTGGCATCTTCGGCCTGGCCGAAAGTCCACTCCCGCAGATCACGGGCACCACGGCCCGTGAAGGTCTTGTAGCCGTAAATTTCGCGCAGCGTGTCCATGTGCTGCTGACGGGTTTGGCGCCGTGTGGCATAAGTGAGAAGCGCATCAGCCGGAACTCCAAGCTGAGCACCGACGAAGGAAAGGACTTCACGCGGGATCATCTCACCAGGAGCCAGTGCACGGCCCGGATATCGTAAGGCACAAAGTTGCAGGGCAAAGCCAATCCTGTTTTCCGGTCTGCGGCGCTGCCTAATGTTTTCCAGGTCATCATCGCCCAGCGTGTAGAACTTCAGTAGCGACAGTTCGTCCGTGGGCAGATCGAACAGCGCTGCTCGCTGCCGTTCGGTGAAAATATGGCGTCGTGACATACAAATTCGTCCCTTTTGAAGTATAGTCTGTTTTGGACAACAGCCAGCCCATATAAATCAGGGCGTTCCGATACAAAAATCCAGGAGGGTTCAATTGGGACATCGTGCCGCCATTTACTGCCGGGTTTCAACAGCGGATCAGTCTTGTGAACGCCAGGAATTTGATCTGCGAGCCTTCGCCGGCCGTGCCGGCTACGACGTGGTGGGAATATTTAAGGAAACAGGTTCAGGAACTAAACTCGACCGGGCCGAGCGAAAGAAAGTCCTGGCGCTTGCCCAGTCCAGACAAATTGATGCAATCCTGGTCACTGAGCTTTCCCGGTGGGGGCGCTCGACGCTCGATCTGCTCAATACGCTACGTGAACTGGAGAACTGGAAGGTTTCCGTGATAGCCATGAATGGAATGGCGTTCGATCTTTCGTCGCCGTATGGACGAATGCTGGCGACGTTTCTTTCCGGCATTGCGGAGTTTGAGCGGGATCTCATCAGCGAGCGGGTCAAGTCAGGCCTTGCTGTTGCGAAGGCACGTGGTAAGAGGCTTGGTCGTCAGGCCGGAGTGCGACCAAAATCAGACCGACTTTTGCCTAAGGTGGTTGCGATGAGGGCCGAGGGACGCAGCTATCGCTGGATCGCACGCGAGCTCGGTATCAGCAAGAATACCGTCGCTGACATCGTGCAACGACACAGAGCTAACGCTTAGGGTGTCATTTCGCCCTCAGCCGGAACCGACCCCTTCAAGCGTCATGAGTGGGATTTCACTGAACCAAAATATGTGGATTTCCCGTCACGCGGTATTTTCCATGTGCAGGTCGGCGGCGGTGCCACCACTGGCGTGGTGAGCGCGGTCAATAACAACAGCAGCAGCTGGATGCGCGCGAAGCTGGCGGCCTATCGTAATAACCCGGTTAAACTCAAAGATTGATCGATTAAGATCGTGTTCTTTGTCTGAAACGGAAAAGCCGACGCGTTATGCGTCGGCTTTTGTTTTTTGGTTTTCCACGGTGGCGGCGCGCTGCGTCTGTCCGGGCTACCGATTATGCGGCTGTCTGGTAGCCCGGACAGGTGCGCAGCACCGCCTCCGGGAATGACTCAGGCCGTGCGCCACTTGCGCGTCAGCGGCTTCTCAATTTCCACAATCAGGAACATCACAAAACCGATAATAAAGGTGATCACCCAGTAGCGGAACGGCAGCGCTTCGGTACCGAACAGCATCTGCATAAACGGCGCGTAGATAATCAGCAGTTGCAGCACCAGCAACACGCCGCTGACAATCCAGATACCCCGGTTCGCCAGCAGCCCTTTGCTCAGTGAGAAACCATCCGCCACCCGGCAGTTGAGCATATAAAACCACTGTGCGGTGACCAGCGTCTGCAACAGTACGGTGCGGATAAACTCAGGTGAGTAGCCTCGCGGCTGTAGCCAGGCCTCCAGCACAAAGGCGCTCACGGCGATCATCGAACCGACAAAAATTACCCGCCAGATGGCAAAGCCGTCCATCGCATGCAGCTTAGGATCGCGCGGCGGACGGCGCATGATGTTCTTTTCACCGGCTTCGAACGCCAGACCAAACGACAGCGTGGCCGACGTCGCCATGTTCATCCACAAAATCAACACCGGCGTCAGCGGAATCAAATTCCCCGCCAGCAGCGCGATAATGATTAACAACCCCTGCGCCAGGTTGGTTGGCATAATGAACAAGATCGTTTTCTTCAGGTTATCGTAAACCCGCCGCCCTTCCCTGACTGCACTGGCGATGGTGGCGAAGTTATCATCGGTCAGCACCATATCAGCGGCCTCTTTGGTCACTTCGGTGCCCTTGATGCCCATCGCGATACCAACATCGGCCTGCTTCAGCGCCGGGGCGTCGTTCACCCCATCACCGGTCATCCCGACCACCTCTTTCCTGCTTTGCAGCGCCTGAACCAGACGGAACTTATCTTCCGGACTGGTACGGGCAAAAATATCGAATTTCTGCGCCGCTTCACTCAGTTGGGTATCGTCCATCACCTCCAGCTCGCGCCCGGTAATGGCGTTCCCGGCGTTGCCGATCCCCAGCATCTTGCCGATACTCATCGCCGTTTGCGGGTGGTCCCCGGTGATCATCTTCACGCGGATCCCCGCCTGCAGGCAGTCGCCGATAGCGGTAATGGCCTCTGGTCGCGGCGGGTCCATCATCCCGGCGATCCCTAACAGAATGACGCCATGCTGCAAATCCTGATGGGTGAGTTCGGTTTGCCCGTCAGCCGCCGGTTTCCACGCTGCCGCCACCATGCGCAGCCCTTCCCGCGCGTACTCTTCAATTTTCGCTTCCCAATACGGCTGGTCCAGCGGCTCCAGCCCATGGTCGGTTTGCTGATGCTGACACAGGCGGAACAGCACATCTGGCGCACCGGTAATTAAAATCGTCTCCTCATTGCCGATGCGGTACAGCGTTGACATATATTTGTATTGCGAATCAAAGGGGATCTTACTGCGCAGTTCGGTGCTCGCCGGCGAAAGCGTCACTTTCGCCGCCAGCACCTTCAGCGCCCCTTCCGTAGGGCCGCCAGTGATTTTCCACAACCCGCTTTCATCTTTGATTAGCTGGCTGTCGTTACACAGGTCGATGGTGCGCAGATAGCGCTCCAGCAGCGTGCCCGGCGCGACGGTTATCGGGTCCGGCTCATCGATCGGGTGAATATTCCCCACCGGCTCGTAGCTGTCCCCTTCCACCCGATAGACTTTATCGGCGGTGATAACGGCCTTAACCGTCATCTCGTTCATGGTCAGCGTCCCGGTTTTATCCGAGCAAATAACCGTCATCGCCCCTAGCGTTTCGACCGTCGGCAGCTTGCGGATAATCGCCTTCTGCCGGGCCATGGTTTGCACGCCAAGCGAGAGGATAATCGAGATAATCGCCGGCAGCCCTTCCGGTACCGACGCCACCGCCAGGCTAATCAGCGACAGCATCAGTTCAGAAACCGGCATATCGCGGAACAGCAGGCTAAAGACGAATAGCGCAGCCATCATCACCAGAATGATGATAAAGATGGCTTTGCCGAGCTTATCCATCTGCACCAACAGCGGAGTACGGTGTTTCTCGATATCCGCCATCATCTGGTTAATGTGGCCCAGCTCGGTATCGCCACCGGTTGCCACCACCAGGCCTTTGCCACCGCCGGAGCTTACCGTGGTGCCTGAGAACAACAGGTTCGTCCGGTCACCCAACGGCAGTTCGCCGCTAAGCGCTTCGGTACTTTTCTCCACCACCGTTGATTCACCGGTCAGAATCGCCTCTTCCACCCGTAGGTTATGCGCTTCGATAACCCGCAGGTCTGCTGGAATGCGGTCGCCGGCGCGGATCACCACGATATCGCCGGGAACCAGCGCCGTGGTCGGAATGGTTTCATGATTCCCCTGACGAACCACCACCGCTTCGCTGGAGAGCATATTGCGAATGCTCTGGAGCGATTTTTCGGCGTTACTCTCCTGAATATGACCAATCAGGGCGTTGATCACCGCCACGCCGAGGATCACCAGAGTATCGACCCAGTGGCCCATCACCGCCGTCAATAGCGCCGCCGCCAGCAAGACGTAAATCAGCACATCATTAAAATGCGCCAGAAAACGCAGCCATGCCGGTTTACCCGCTTTTTGCGGTAGCGCATTTTCACCGTACTGCTGTAAGCGCGCCGTCGCTTCAGCGCTGCTGATGCCATCGGGAGTGCTGTTGGTGCTGGTCAGGGTTTCATCCACGGAGAGCTGATAAAACGGGCCGCCCGGTTTTTCTGTATTCATAGTTATCTCCTCACTCCTGTAACGGAAATCAGGACAGCCTCAGGCTGCCCTTAGCGCACCACAAAAACCGGCACATGGGCATAACGCACGATACTTGCCGCCTCTGAACCCAACAGATGGGTTTGAATATTGGGATTGCGTGAGCCAATGATCACCACATCCGCCTTCAGTTCATCTGCCAGTTTCGTCACTTCATCGCGGACGTTGCCGCTGCGAATATGAATCTGGACATCGCTTTCCTTCAGAGAGAGTTTATTGATGAGTTCAGCGAGTTTTTCTTTTGAATTATTAACCAGATAGTCTTCCATTTTTCGCGCATCGGAAATAAATCCGCGCGTCAGTGCAGGAGAAAATGTCGGGATGACGTTGAGTAAATGAATCTGCCCGGAGGAGCTTTGCGCGAGGAATTGAGCATGGGACAAAGCCTTGTCCGCAAGGCCGGTTTCAAACACATCAACCGGGACGAGGATATTTTTATACATAGAGACAATCCTTTTATTACCTATAAAAAAAGGTGGTGAAAACAGCGCAGACAATGGCGCTGAGGAAGAAATCTCGATTCGAAGTATGATGGGTATAATTAAACGTAGCACACGGCGATTAACATTATTAAGATGCCAATTAATATATTGAAAAATATCACAGACTCAGTCGACCTCAGACAATTCAACTGAAAACCCAGCAAAATCGTCAACATTACCGCAAATTTTACTCTTTTTAACATTTCCTTTTTTCAACGACTATGCTCATTATCAGAGGCCTGCGCGCCTCTAAAAACCATTCAACAATTATGTAGATAAGAATCTACTTAGCACAAGGTTGATACCAGAGGAGGAGCAATGTTCGGCTACAGCCTGTTTCGCCTGAGCCTGTTTATTGCCCTGGCAATAATCGCCTGTACGGCTTCCGGGTTATTTACCTATTTAGTGGTCTCAGCGCTGGCTGAATAAAGCCGGCATTTGTGAAAAATATGTAAAATAAAACCTTTAGCACCGAGGGGAATACAGTGAACCGTTATTTTTCTCTCATTCCCGTTGTTATTTTAATAACAACGGCTTGCGATCAGAAAGCACCGCAAGTTACCCCGCTGCCGCGGATGGTAAAAGTTGCGGATGTCGTCGCCATTGGTGATTCACAGCAGCGCATTTTTCCTGCCCGTATTGAATCCGGGGATTCTACCGATCTGTCGTTCAAACGCGGCGGACAGATTGAATCCCTTGATGTGCGTCAGGGAGCCAGTATCTCTCAGGGGCAAGCGCTCGCCCGGCTCAACGCCCGGGAAGCGCAGCAACGCGTCAACGAACGGCAGACCGCAGCAACCCTCGCTCAGCGGCAGTTCGACCGCTTCCAGACGCTGGCCGGTCGCCAGGCCATTTCAAAAGCGGAAATGGATATCCAGCGGGCCAACCGTGATTCCGCCAACGCTGCGCTAAAAATCGCCCGCGAAGAGCTAAGTCAAATGACGCTCACCGCGCCGTTTAGCGGTATTGCCGCCAGCGTCCCGATCCGTAATCACCAGGTTGTCGCCGCCGGACAGCCGATCGTCACCCTGACGCGAACCGATCTGCTCGACGTGGTGTTCAGCATTCCGGAGAATCTTTTTACGACTATTGATATCCGCAATGCGCAGTATCGTCCGGTGGTGAAAATCAACTCTATGCCGGACCGTCAGTTCACCGCCGAATATAAAGAACATACCGGTAGCAGCGACAGCAACACTCTGACCTGGCAGATCATTTTAACCATGCCGCGCCCGGCCGATTTTCCGTCAGTGGGCGGCGTGAGTGGGACCGTGACGGTCAATCTGGCAAACCTGCCCGCCAGCGCGGGCGATAAAGCCGTCGTGGTGCCGGTTGAAGCGGTATTTAATCCGGATAATCGCCAGCGCAATGAGCCCCACGTCTGGGTAGTTAAAGGCGAAGGCGAACAGCTACAGCTTGAGGACAGAAAAGTTGGCGTCGGCCAGGTCACCTCTCAGGGAGTGGTCATTACCGAAGGGCTTAGCGTCGGCGAGCGCGTCGTGGCGGCAGGCGTCAGTGAACTGCATGCGCAGCAACCGGTTCGAATCTGGACGCGTGAACGAGGTTTGTAATGGATATCTCTCGTCAGTTTATTAACAACCCGATTCGCGTCTGGCTGACTATTTTACTGCTGGGCATCGGGGGTATTTTCGCCCTGCTGAATATCGGTCGCCTGGAAGACCCGGCGTTTACCATCAAGACCGCCGTGGTCATCACCCACTATCCGGGAGCCTCGGCGCAGCAGGTTGAGGAAGAAGTCACCCTGCCGCTGGAGAACGCGCTGCAACAGCTGCCCTATCTGGACAACGTCAGCTCAATTTCCTCCAATGGTCTGTCGCAAATCACCGTCAATATCGCCTCGAATTATCACTCCAGCGAGCTGCCGCAAATCTGGGATGAGCTGCGCCGTCGGGTAGGAGACGCCGCCCGGATGTTCCCGCCCGGCGTGGCCTCCCCCTTTGTGAACGACGATTTTGGCGATGTCTTTGGCTTCTTCTTTGCTATCTCCGGCGAGAGCTTTACCAACCCTGAGCTGGTCCGCTACGCCGAGCAGCTCAGGCGCGAACTGGTGCTGGTTCCCGGCGTTGGCAAAGTCGCTATCGGCGGTGCGATCCCACAACAAATCAATATCGATATCTCGCTGGCAAAAATGACCGCCCGCGGTATCACGCTCAACCAACTGGCGGCAATCCTCAGTCGCTTGAACGTAGTGTCTAACGCCGGTGAGATTAAATCCGGCAGCGAGTCAATTCGCCTGCATCCAACGGGGGAGTTTGAAAATCTCGACGAGCTGGGCGATTTGTTAATCAGCCCGCACGGCTCAGGTTCAGCGACGCGATTGCGCGATATTGCCACGCTATCGCGCGGACTCAGCGAATCTCCTTCCAGCATTTATCACGCTAATGGCCGCCAGGCGGTCACTATGGGGGTGTCGTTTATTCCCGGCGTCAACGTCATTGACGTTGGTCGCGCGCTGGAAAGCAAACTGGATCAGATGTCGGCGGAAAAACCGGCAGGGATCAAAATTGACCTGTTCTACGACCAGGCTGCAGAAGTGGCTCACTCGGTGAACGGCTTTATCACTAACTTCCTGATGGCACTGGCCATTGTCGTCGGCGTGCTGCTGATCTTTATGGGCGTGCGCAGCGGTATCATTATTGCCCTGTCGTTAGCGCTTAACGTGCTCGGTACGCTGCTGATTATGTATCTGTGGGGCATCGAGCTACAGCGTATCTCGCTGGGGGCGCTGATTATCGCCCTGAGTATGCTGGTCGATAATGCCATCGTCATCGTCGAAGGGGTACTCATTGCCCGCCAGCAGGGGTCGACGCTGCTCACGGCGATTAATTATGTGATTCGCCGCTCGGCGCTGCCGCTGCTGGGGGCGACGGTGATTGCTATTCTCGCCTTTGCGCCGATTGGCCTGTCGCAGGACTCCACCGGAGAATACTGCAAATCACTGCTCCAGGTGCTGCTGATTTCACTCATGCTGAGCTGGTTCTCAGCGTTAACCATCACGCCAGTACTGATTAAATGGTGGCTGTTCAAAGGGCAACAGCCGCCTGCTGAAACCTCGGATACCGACCCCTACAGCGGGCGCTTTTATCGCATTTATCAGCAGATTCTGCACACCCTACTGATGCGCAAAGCGATCACCCTGACCGTCATGGCGGCGCTGCTGGCAGCTTCAATATGGGGATTCGGCTCGGTGCGGCAGAACTTTTTCCCCTCATCGAACACGCCTATCTTCTTTGTTGACCTCTGGCTTCCCTATGGCACTGATATTGCGACAACCGAAAAGATGGCCAGCGATATTGAAACCTCGATTAACGGCCAGCCGGGCGTTGTCACCACCATCGCCACCGTTGGTCAGGGCAGTATGCGTTTTATCCTCACCTACAGCGGGCAACGGCAATACAGCAACTACGCGCAGATCATGGTACGCATGGACGACCAGCGCAGTATTAACGCTCTGACGCAGCATGTTGACAGCTATATTGCGCGCAACTATCCGCAGGTTAATGCCAGCAGCAAACGCGTGATGTTCGGCCCTTCCGGCGATAGCGCCATTGAAGTGCGCATCAAAGGCCCGGATCCCGACCGCCTGCGCCTGCTCGCCAGCCAGGTGGGCGATATTCTCTCCGCAGACCCGGCCACCGACGGCGTGCGCAACGACTGGCAGAACCGCAGCAAGGTTATCCGCCCACAATATTCCGCCAGCTTAGGCCGCGAACTGGGAGTAGATAAACAGGATATCGATAACGCGCTGGAGATGAATTTCTCTGGTAGCCGTGCGGGACTCTATCGCGAAGGGGCTGACCTGCTGCCGGTGGTGGTTCGCCCACCAGCCGCCGAGCGCCAGGATGCTAACCACCTGAATAATGTGCTGGTCTGGAGCCAAAACCGCCAGCAGTATATCCCGCTCAGTAACGTGGTCAGCGGCTTTAATCTCGAGTGGGAAGATCCTTTGATCCTGCGCCGCGACCGCAGCCGCGTACTGACCGTGCAGACCGACCCCGATCCGCTGAGCAATCAAACCTCAGGCGATATTCTGGCGCGCGTGAAGCCGCAAATCGATGCCCTCGCCCTACCGCACGGCTACAGTATTGAGTGGGGCGGCGACGCGGAGAATTCCCGCGAAGCGCAGCAGGGGTTGTTCACCACCCTGCCGCTGGGTTACCTGGTGATGTTTGTTATCACTGTGCTGATGTTCAGCTCGCTGAAAAACGCGATCGCTATCTGGCTGACGGTGCCGCTGGCGCTGATTGGCGTAACGCCAGGCTTTTTGATTACCGGTATTCCTTTTGGCTTTATGGCATTGATAGGCTTGCTTAGCCTGAGCGGGATGTTGATTCGTAACGGCATCGTGCTGGTTGAGGAAATTGAGCAGCAGAAGCAGGAAAAAGCGCAGCAGGAAGCCATTATTTATGCCGCCACCTCGCGTCTGCGCCCTATTCTGCTGACCGCCTTCACCACCGTTCTCGGTCTGGCCCCTTTATTATTGGATGTCTTCTTCCAGAGTATGGCGGTAGTTATTATGTTTGGTCTGGGTTTTGCTACTATTCTGACGCTGCTGGTTCTGCCAGTGATTTACGCCTGTTTCCATAATAAGAGCCTATCCCAGTAGGCGTATATTGTTGCAGCCAGTTTGGGCACGGACAGCGCGCAACAACCGAAGCGTACACGCAGTACGTGAGGCTTGTGAGCACTGCCCAGGACCAAAATGGCAAATAAAATAGCCTAATGGGATAGGCTCTAAGGATATGAAGCCACAATAATGAACAGTACCGGATTAAATATTATTAAAACGCTGGGATGCATGACGGCGGTGACCTTCTTCACCATTTATAACACCCGGGATCACTATGATTACGACTATCACTGGATCCTCGGTTTTCTGACGTTTATTTCGACCATAGCCACGCCGCTGTTTTTTGTGGTGGCGGGCTATCTGGATTCGCAGTCACGGCACGATGCGCAGTGGCAAATGGGTAAAATCAAAAGCGTAGTTATCGTCTTCCTGTTCTGGATGACAGTGTACTATCTCTGGGAACCCTACCAGCGCGGTTATCTTATCCAGCCGTGGTTTGTTTTTGCCTTTATTGTGATTTACACCTTTCATCCGCTTATCGAGTGGCTCAGCCAGCGACGCAAGCTATTTTTCGGCGTGGTATTTGCGCTGCTGTTGCTCTCATATGGCTACGATCTGCTGTCCGCGCTGTATCCTGATGTTCATGCGCTGAGCCTGGCCCCGCAGTACCGTTTGTGGACCTGGCTGCTGTTTTACCTGACCGGCCAGCTGTTCAGCGATCCGCTGGTCGCCAGTTGGCTGACCCGCGAGAGAGTGGTGAAAGGCGCGATGATCGCCATTCCGTTTATTTATCTCTTCACCTGGTTTTACGAGCGCCATTTCTTCTTCGCCCTGTTTAAGGCTGACAGAAATGCGTTCATTCTTACCGGATCACAAATTTATATTTTGGTGGTGGCGCTGGTGATTGCCGCCAACGGCGTGCGGTTTCGTAAAAACAGCGAGTTTAAAGAGACCATTCTGGCGACTATCAGCAAAACGATGACCGGCGTCTATATTCTTCACTACTCCGTTTTTCATCTGCTGACCGCGCTTATCCCAATTAGCTCGCTGGGAACCAAGTTAATGCTGATTGTCCTGACGTTCATCGCCTCGGTGTTAATTTCAATGCTAGCGCTGTCCAATTCGCTGGTGAAAAAGGTGATTACGATTTGATGCCCTCTTAAAAACCGTAGCGCAGCCACGCAAACAGCACGTTGCCGTTATTGTAGGTGCCGGGAATATAGGTGAACTGCACGCTCAGGCGGCGATAGCTGGCGGAAAAGAGCGGCAAAATAATCGGTAGCGGTACGTAGTTGGCGAAGTCTTCTCGGGCGGTGATCCCGGCGGTCACCCCAAGCCCCAGGCGAAAATCGCGACTACTGTCCAGATACCAGCCCTTCTCCCAGCCGTAGCCGATAATCGGCTGCCACTCGTTGTGCGAATCCTTAAACATCATCGCGTAGAGTGAGCTCCAGTTACCTTCTTCGTTATATCTTGAGACACCAAATCCCCCGCCCCACGGCATCTCATTGTAGTTATCGGTTTTCTCTTTATCGTACATAAAGCGGTTGTGCCAGCTGAGAAATGGCAGATACAGGTCGTAGTTTTGCGGCTGATTCCAGGTTTGCGAGACATCGTCTTTTAGCCAGTTCCACCAGCCGCTGACGCGTTGTTCGCCATAAACCTTTGTTTCCGCCTGTACCGCAAAGGCGAAAATAAACAGAGTTCCCCACACTATCCGCAGACAACGTCGCATTGTTTTATCCTTAAAGGGGTCGTCTCAGAATTCGGAAAATAAAGCACGCTAAGGCGTAGTCACCCCGTGACTCCCCCGCGCCGATGCAGCGAGCTTCGTTCCGTCTTGCAGTGACGCAATCAGCGGGCAGGAAACGTTCCCTTTCCGCGCATGGCAGGCGCACACCAGTTCAGACAGCACGGCCTCCATGCGTGCCAAGTCGGCCATCTTCTCGCGCACATCCTTGAGCTTGTGCTCGGCCAGGCCGCTGGCTTCCTCGCAATGGGTGCCATCCTCCAGCCGCAGTAGCTCGGCGATTTCGTCCAGGCTAAAGCCCAGCCGCTGGGCCGATTTCACGAACCGCACTCGTGTTACATCCGCCTCGCCATAGCGGCGAATGCTGCCATAGGGCTTGTCTGGCTCCGGCAGCAGGCCCTTGCGCTGGTAGAACCGGATGGTCTCCACATTGACCCCGGCCGCCTTGGCAAAAACGCCAATGGTCAGATTCTCAAAATTAATTTGCATATCGCTTGACTCCGTACATAACTACGGAAGTAAGCTTAAGCTATCCAAACCAAATTTGAAAGGACAAGCGTATGTCTGAACCACAAAAGTCTGAACCACAAAAGTCTGAACCACAAAAGTCTGAACCACAAAACGGGCGCGGCGCGCTCTTCGCCGGTGGGCTGGCCGCCATTCTTGCGTCGGCCTGCTGCCTGGGGCCGCTGGTTTTGATCGCCTTGGGGTTCAGCGGGGCATGGATCGGCAACCTGACGGTGCTGGAACCCTATCGCCCGATCTTCATCGGCGCAGCGCTGGTCGCGCTGTTTTTCGCCTGGCGGCGCATCTACCGCCCGGCGCAAGCCTGCAAACCGGGTGAGGTCTGCGCGATTCCCCAAGTGCGAGCTACTTACAAGCTCATTTTCTGGATCGTGGCCGCGCTGGTCCTGGTCTCGCTCGGATTTCCCTACGTCATGCCATTTTTCTATTAATCACAGGAGTTCATCATGAAAAAACTGTTTGCCGCCCTCGCCCTCGCTGCCGTTGTTGCCCCCGTGTGGGCCGCCACCCAGACCGTCACGCTGTCCGTGCCTGGCATGACCTGCGCCTCTTGCCCGATCACTGTCAAGCACGCGCTTTCCAAGGTTGAGGGCGTGAGCAAGACCGACGTAAGTTTCGACAAGCGCCAGGCCGTCGTCACCTTCGACGATGCCAAGACCAACGTCCAGAAGTTGACCAAGGCGACCGAGGACGCGGGCTATCCGTCCAGCCTCAAACGCTGATCCGTTAACCGAACTCGGGAGCGACACATGGGACTCATCACGCGCATCGCTGGCAAAACCGGCGCGCTCGGCAGCGTCGTTTCCGCGATGGGCTGCGCCGCCTGTTTTCCTGCCATCGCCAGCTTTGGCGCGGCCATCGGACTGGGCTTCTTGAGCCAGTACGAGGGGCTATTCATTGGCATCCTGCTGCCGATGTTCGCCGGCATCGCGTTACTCGCCAATGCTATCGCTTGGCTCAATCATCGACAGTGGCGACGCACGGCGCTCGGCACGATAGGCCCGATCTTGGTGCTGGCAGCGGTGTTTTTAATGCGGGCTTACGGCTGGCAGAGCGGTGGACTGCTCTATGTCGGCCTGGCCTTGATGGTTGGGGTGTCGGTCTGGGATTTCATCTCGCCAGCACATCGCCGCTGCGGGCCGGACAGCTGTGAATTGCCAGAACAACGTGGCTGACGGCAACAGCCGTAGCCACCACAGAAAAGGAAAAATACATGACCACCCTGAAAATCACCGGGATGACCTGCGACTCGTGCGCGGCTCACGTCAAGGAAGCCTTGGAGAAAGTGCCCGGCGTGCAATCGGCGCTGGTGTCCTATCCGAAGGGCACAGCGCAACTCGCCATTGAGGCGGGCACGTCATCGGATGCGCTGACTACCGCCGTGGCCGGACTGGGCTACGAGGCAACGCTTGCCGATGCGCCACCGACGGACAACCGCGCCGGCCTGCTCGACAAGATGCGCGGCTGGATAGGGGCCGCTGATAAGCCCAGTGGCAACGAACGCCCGTTGCAGGTCGTCGTCATTGGTAGCGGTGGAGCCGCGATGGCGGCAGCACTGAAGGCCGTCGAGCAAGGCGCGCAGGTCACGCTGATTGAGCGCGGCACCATCGGCGGCACCTGCGTCAACGTCGGTTGTGTGCCGTCCAAGATCATGATCCGCGCCGCCCACATCGCCCATCTGCGCCGGGAAAGCCCATTCGACGGCGGCATGCCACCCACACCGCCGACGATCTTGCGCGAGCGGCTGCTGGCCCAGCAGCAGGCCCGTGTCGAAGAACTCCGTCATGCCAAGTACGAAGGCATCCTGGACGGCAATTCAGCCATCACCGTTCTGCACGGTGAAGCGCGTTTCAAGGACGACCAGAGCCTTATCGTTAGTTTGAACGAGGGTGGCGAGCGCGTCGTGATGTTCGACCGCTGCCTGGTCGCCACGGGTGCCAGCCCGGCGGTCCCGCCGATTCCGGGCTTGAAAGAGTCACCCTACTGGACTTCCACCGAGGCCCTGGCGAGCGACACCATTCCCGAACGCCTTGCCGTAATCGGCTCGTCGGTGGTGGCGCTGGAGCTGGCGCAAGCCTTTGCCCGGCTGGGCAGCAAGGTCACGGCCCTGGCGCGCAATACCTTGTTCTTCCGTGAAGACCCGGCCATCGGCGAGGCGGTGACAGCCGCTTTCCGTGCCGAGGGCATCGAGGTGCTGGAGCACACGCAAGCCAGCCAGGTCGCCCATATGGACGGTGAATTCGTGCTGACCACCACGCACGGTGAATTGCGCGCCGACAAGCTGCTGGTCGCCACCGGCCGGACACCGAACACGCGCAGCCTGGCATTGGAAGCGGCGGGGGTAGCCGTCAATGCGCAGGGGGCCATCGTCATCGACAAGGGCATGCGCACCAGTAGCCCGAACATCTACGCGGCCGGCGACTGCACCGACCAGCCGCAGTTCGTCTATGTGGCGGCAGCGGCCGGCACTCGTGCGGCGATCAACATGACTGGCGGCGATGCGGCCCTGGACCTGACCGCAATGCCGGCCGTGGTGTTCACCGACCCGCAGGTCGCCACCGTGGGCTACAGCGAGGCGGAAGCACATCACGACGGGATCGAGACCGACAGTCGCCTGCTAACACTGGATAACGTGCCGCGTGCGCTTGCCAACTTCGACACACGCGGCTTCATCAAGCTGGTCATCGAGGAAGGTAGCGGACGGCTCATCGGCGTGCAAGCGGTGGCCCCGGAAGCGGGTGAACTGATCCAGACGGCGGTGCTCGCCATTCGCAACCGTATGACCGTGCAGGAACTGGCCGACCAATTGTTCCCCTACCTGACCATGGTCGAAGGGCTGAAGCTCGCGGCGCAGACCTTCAGCAAGGACGTGAAGCAGCTTTCGTGCTGCGCCGGATGAGGAAAAGGAGGTGTTCAATGAGCGCCTACACAGTGTCCCGGCTGGCCCTTGATGCCGGGGTGAGCGTGCATATCGTGCGCGACTACCTGCTGCGCGGATTGCTACGGCCGGTCGCGTACACCACGGGCGGCTACGGCTTGTTCGATGACACCGCGTTGCAACGGCTGCGCTTTGTACGGGCTGCCTTCGAAGCGGGTATCGGCCTGGACGCACTGGCGCGGCTGTGCCGGGCGCTGGATGCTGCGGACGGTGACGGTGCATCTGCGCAGCTTGCCGTGTTGCGGCAACTCGTCGAGCGTCGGCGCGAGGCCCTGGCCAGCCTCGAAATGCAACTGGCCGCCATGCCAACCGAACCGGCACAGCACGCGGAGAGTCTGCCATGAACAGCCCAGAGCACTTGCCGTCTGAGACGCACAAACCGATCACCGGCTACTTGTGGGGCGCGCTGGCCGTGCTCACCTGTCCCTGCCATTTGCCGATTCTCGCCATTGTGCTAGCCGGCACGACGGCCGGCGCGTTCATCGGGGAGCACTGGGGTATTGCAGCCCTCACGCTGACCGGCTTGTTTGTCCTGTCTGTGACGCGGCTGCTGCGGGCCTTCAAGGGAAGATCATGACCGCTTCCCAGCCAGCCGAGAGTGGGCAGCTTTGAGCTTCGCTACCAATCTGGAGGAGTACCACCATGAACGCAAACGCCCCGAACACTGCCAGTTGCACCACCTGCTGCGTATGCTGCAAAGAAATTCCGCTCGATGCCGCCTTCACCCCGGAAGGCGCGGAATACGTCGAACATTTCTGCGGGCTGGATTGCTATGAACGCTTCCAGGCACGCGCCAAGGCCGCGACAGAATCTGACATTGCACCTGTCCCTGGCGGTTCGCAGCCGTCAGATTGAGGCATACCCTAACCTGATGTCAGATGTTGAGCACAAACAACGTCAGAGTAGGGTATTAATTTATATTTATTGACACATTCAGCCAAGGGTAATAGATTTCATCCTGACATTTTTACCTTTGGAGGCATCTTGCAAGGTCAACGTATCGGCTACGTTCGCGTCAGCAGCTTCGACCAGAATCCTGATCGACAACTGGAACAAATAGAAGTCGGCAAGGTATTCACCGATAAGGCTTCAGGCAAGGACACACAACGTCCCGAACTTGAAAGGCTGCTGGCCTTCGTCCGCGAGGGCGACACCGTGGTGGTGCATAGCATGGACAGGTTGGCACGCAACCTTGATGACCTGCGCCGCATCGTCCAAGGGCTGACACAACGGGGCGTGCGCATGGAGTTCGTCAAAGAAGGGCTAACGTTCACCGGCGAGGACTCACCGATGGCCAATCTGATGCTGTCGGTCATGGGAGCCTTTGCTGAGTTCGAGCGCGCTCTGATCCGCGAACGTCAGCGCGAGGGAATCGTGCTGGCTAAGCAGCGCGGGGCCTACCGGGGACGAAAGAAATCGCTGAACAGCGAACAAATTGCCGAGTTGAAACGGCGAGTTGCGGCAGGCGACCAGAAAACCTTGGTGGCCCGTGACTTCGGCATCAGCCGCGAAACCTTGTACCAGTACCTGCGGGAAGACTGACCATGCCACGCCGCTCAATCCGGCACTGTTGCAAATAGTCGGTGGTGATAAACTTATCATCCCCTTTTGCTGATGGAGCTGCACATGAACCCATTCAAAGGCCGGCATTTTCAGCGTGACATCATTCTGTGGGCCGTACGCTGGTACTGCAAATACGGCATCAGTTACCGTGAGCTGCAGGAGATGCTGGCTGAACGCGGAGTGAATGTCGATCACTCCACGATTTACCGCTGGGTTCAGCGTTATGCGCCTGAAATGGAAAAACGGCTGCGCTGGTACTGGCGTAACCCTTCCGATCTTTGCCCGTGGCACATGGATGAAACCTACGTGAAGGTCAATGGCCGCTGGGCGTATCTGTACCGGGCCGTCGACAGCCGGGGCCGCACTGTCGATTTTTATCTCTCCTCCCGTCGTAACAGCAAAGCTGCATACCGGTTTCTGGGTAAAATCCTCAACAACGTGAAGAAGTGGCAGATCCCGCGATTCATCAACACGGATAAAGCGCCCGCCTATGGTCGCGCGCTTGCTCTGCTCAAACGCGAAGGCCGGTGCCCGTCTGACGTTGAACACCGACAGATTAAGTACCGGAACAACGTGATTGAATGCGATCATGGCAAACTGAAACGGATAATCGGCGCCACGCTGGGATTTAAATCCATGAAGACGGCTTACGCCACCATCAAAGGTATTGAGGTGATGCGTGCACTACGCAAAGGCCAGGCCTCAGCATTTTATTATGGTGATCCCCTGGGCGAAATGCGCCTGGTAAGCAGAGTTTTTGAAATGTAAGGCCTTTGAATAAGACAAAAGGCTGCCTCATCGCTAACTTTGCAACAGTGCCTGATTCGATGTGTTTGCGGGAAAAAAATCGGCCCAGATCCGCGAAATTTTAATCAGCGAGTCAGCTTGGGAAGAAATGACCTGCTTATTCGCACCTTCCTTAATATAAAGACACAAGCAGAGACATTTTTGGCACGATATAAAAACGCTAAGTTAAAAAATCACTATGACGTGTTGGGTATCAAATGTTCACTGGCATAAACCTCTGTTTCTGATGTAAAACAGATTTTCTGAGGAGGCGTAAAACCTCCTCGTACTGCGAAATTGATTTAGTGATAGCGATCGATCACGCCAACCAGATAGTGGTCGGTTTGCTGCATGTTGATGCCCGCTTTTTTAGCGCTGCGGACTTCATCCAGAATGATTTGCAACAGCGTCCCGTCCACGATTTCCTCTTTTCTGTATCGCTTCAGGAAGTTAATCGCTGACTTATCGTTTGCTGCCTGGGCGTCTTCCGTCAAAGAGGTCAGCGCATTAATGCGCTTCTGGTAATCGCTTACCGTCTGCTCAAACAGATCTTCCAGCGTGGAAAATTCACCGCACCGGGCGTGTTGCTCCTGTAACACCGGCGTGGCGCCGCTCTGTTTGATGTATTCGTACATGCGCATCATTTGCGTCACCGTATTTTGCGCCTGATGACGCAAAAATAGTGCGGTGCCATTAAGGCTATTCTCGCTGCACCTCTGGCTGAGCTGAAGATACAAATTTGAGGTATAAAACTCCTGATTCATTTGCGCATTCAGTTTTTGAACTATTCCGCTAGCGATCATAGGACTTCCTTATTTCTTGTCATCTCAGAAAACGGTCACTCTTCGAAAAAACAACCAGAATAAAAGCGATTCTTTCGCTTTTTTTATTGCGCCTGGTTACGCAGTCATATTCATTTTAAGTCGGGATGCTCCTTATTTAAATATCCAACCCTACTATCGCATTTCTATCTGGCATTATTCTGTGATGGTGTTTCGATATTCACACTCCCTGTGCCAATCCTTTCTTATCGACAGTAGGAAACTTCCTCCGGCTATTCTGCTGAACACGATTAGGGGCACTGTTGCAAAGTTAGCGATGAGGCAGCCTTTTGTCTTATTCAAAGGCCTTACATTTCAAAAACTCTGCTTACCAGGCGCATTTCGCCCAGGGGATCACCATAATAAAATGCTGAGGCCTGGCCTTTGCGTAGTGCACGCATCACCTCAATACCTTTGATGGTGGCGTAAGCCGTCTTCATGGATTTAAATCCCAGCGTGGCGCCGATTATCCGTTTCAGTTTGCCATGATCGCATTCAATCACGTTGTTCCGGTACTTAATCTGTCGGTGTTCAACGTCAGACAGGCACCGGCCTTCGCGTTTGAGCAGAGCAAGCGCGCGACCATAGGCGGGCGCTTTATCCGTGTTGATGAATCGCGGGATCTGCCACTTCTTCACGTTGTTGAGGATTTTACCCAGAAACCGGTATGCAGCTTTGCTGTTACGACGGGAGGAGAGATAAAAATCGACAGTGCGGCCCCGGCTGTCGACGGCCCGGTACAGATACGCCCAGCGGCCATTGACCTTCACGTAGGTTTCATCCATGTGCCACGGGCAAAGATCGGAAGGGTTACGCCAGTACCAGCGCAGCCGTTTTTCCATTTCAGGCGCATAACGCTGAACCCAGCGGTAAATCGTGGAGTGATCGACATTCACTCCGCGTTCAGCCAGCATCTCCTGCAGCTCACGGTAACTGATGCCGTATTTGCAGTACCAGCGTACGGCCCACAGAATGATGTCACGCTGAAAATGCCGGCCTTTGAATGGGTTCATGTGCAGCTCCATCAGCAAAAGGGGATGATAAGTTTATCACCACCGACTATTTGCAACAGTGCCTCGAATCAGCCTATTTAGGCTATTTTTTCCACCATTTCTGGCGTTATTTCCGGTTTTTACTGAGATCTCTCCCACTGACGTATCATTTGGTCCACCCGAAACAGGTTGGCCAGGGTGAATAACATCGCCAGTTGGTTATCGTTTTTCAGCAGCCCCTTGTATCTGGCTTTCACGAAGCCGAACTGCCGCTTGATGATGCGAAACGGGTGCTCCACCCTGGCACGGATGCTGGCTTTCATGTATTCGATGTTGATGGCCGTTTTGTTCTTGCGCGGATGCTGCTTCAAGGTTTTTACCCTGCCGGGACGCTCGGCGATCAGCCAGTCCACATCCACCTCGGCCAGCTCCTCGCGCTGTGGCGCTCCTTGGTAGCCGGCATCGGCTGAGACAAATTGCTCCTCTCCATGAAGCAGATTACCCAGCTGATTGAGGTCATGCTCGTTGGCCGCGGTGGTGACCAGGCTGTGGGTCAGGCCACTCTTGGCATCGACACCAATGTGGGCCTTCATGCCAAAGTGCCACTGATTGCCTTTCTTGGTCTGATGCATCTCCGGATCGCGTTGCTGCTCATTGTTCTTGGTCGAGCTGGGTGCCTCAATGATGGTGGCATCCACCAAAGTGCCTTGGGTCATCATGACGCCTGCTTCGGCCAGCCAGCGATTGATGGTCTTGAACAATTGACGGGCCAGTTGATGCTGCTCGAGCAGGTGGCGGAAATTCATGATGGTGGTGCGATCCGGCAGGGCGCTATCCAGGGATAATCGGGCAAACAGGCGCATGGAGGCGATTTCGTACAGGGCATCTTCCATGGCACCGTCGCTCAGGTTGTACCAATGCTGCATGCAGTGAATACGCAGCATGGTCTCCAGCGGATAGGGCCGTCGGCCATTGCCCGCCTTGGGATAAAACGGCTCGATGACAGCGGTCATATTCTGCCATGGCAGAATCTGCTCCATGCGGGAGAGGAAAATCTCTTTTCGGGTCTGACGGCGCTTAGTGCTGAATTCACTATCGGCGAAGGTGAGTTGATGGCTCATGATGTCCCTCTGGGATGCGCTCCGGATGAATATGATGATCTCATATCAGGAACTTGTTCGCACCTTCCCTAAGTCACCGGCGGCTTGCCTGCCACACATTGAACATTACAGACCAATTAGCACTTTGTCACCGGGGAAAGATGTAAAGATTATGTATAAATAGATTGGCTTAGAAGTGACATTTCAACTTTGGAGAAACAGGTGACATTTTAAACTTGCTTTAACAAAATTTTGGGACTGACCGAAACAAAAAGGCCAGCCCCGGAGGGCTGGCTATTCAGTACAGGGCAATGACAGGTTTCTTGATGCCGCAGGCGTGAGCGTAGCGGGTCAGTGTGTCGATGCTGGCTTTGGTGATGTTGTTTTCCAGGCGAGAAATAACCGGAGGTGTAACCCCCATGCGTTCAGCAACCTGCGCTTTTGTCAGGTTGTCATGCTTGCGCCATTCAGCAAGCAGCTCCCTGAGCTTTTCCTTACGTTCTTCTTCCTGCCATGCAGCGCGATATTCATCGTCCTGCATCCACTCGTTATGCAGTTCTTTATGGCTTACCAGTTTCATTAAGTACCTCCGCTAACCGCTTTTTGGCGAGATCGATTTCTTTCGCTGGCGTTTTCTGTGACTTCTTGATGAAAACACGGAGCATGATGATGGTATTGCCTTTGTGGTATACCCAGATTCCCCTGGCTATGTCCGTCCCCATCGTGCGGATCTCAAAAAGTCCATCGCCCAGGGGCTTCGTGTCCGGCTCCCGCAGTAATCGGGCGTCATACTCCAGTTTGCCGATGAGACGGTCAAACTTCACCCTGATTTTTACGGGTAATGCTGTGGCTTCTTCCCTGGCTTCCGGGTGATAAACAACGCTAAACATGTGACCTCCCATTTCTATTAATATTAACCTATAGGCTAATTTCAGACAAGGTAGAATTAACCTATAAGCTAATTTTGTTGGCAGTTATCGTGGCTACCCGGTCACTACCCTGTTAGCGTGAGTTTTCGTTCCACTGAGGAACGGGGATTTATGCGCGTTAGCGCATGTAAGGCGGCAGGATGAAATGACAGGTAGCACCGAGGGTTAGCCGCCGATACCAGTGAGGGATCGAAAGGGATCGCCTATCCATCCCTTCACCCTGCAAAGCCATATTCCGCTAAAAGCGGCTCAGAGGCTTTTGTGCGCGGTCGGAGTGGTCACAACAAGGCCGAAGCCGCAGTTGGGGCGTATCTCCGCGTTAGCGGGTCGTAAGAGCCGCTTACGAGCGTGTAATCTAATTCTTCAGCGATATTTGCTGACGTATCCGGCGTGGCCGGATTTGTCCAATCCCTCGATGGCTAACAGGCGAGCTGTTAGCCATCGAGGGATTCCGTTCTGAATGCCCCGCGCTTTAGCGTGGGGAGCTACTTTTGAGGCGCTCGCGCCGATGCTGTTCGGTTATCCACTTTTTAAAGGGGATAACAGCAATGTCTTTTATTTTTTGGTTTATCTTTTAATACGTAAGTAATTAAAAGATAAACCAAAAGAGTATTTGCGCCATCTCGTTTGCACTTCATTATCACTTACCCACAAGCTATACAGCAGTTGTGGTGGGTCTACGCCGGAACCGCCGAAAAATCCGTCATTCCTGTAGGCGGGATGGGTTGGATTTCGAAAATTATTGTACTATAAGGGCTTCCCCGGCGTGTCAACGCCGGTGTTTATGGTTTCTGTCTGCTCTTCAGTAAAAATAAAGGGGAGAGACTGCGGTACTATAAACGGCCATGATGAATCGTCATCGATTCGGACCCTGATGAAAGACGCGCGTGAGGTTCTTGTTCGTTAAGCGGATACGTATATCCTGTACAATAGCCAGATAGGCCTCACGGGGTCTAACCCTTTATCATCAACGAATTGCAGGTCAGATGGTTATTTTGTTTCGTGCTTTAGCTGGCTGAGTACAGCCTGAAATCATCACCGTAATGCAATGATGCCCAGCACAGCCTTGCGTTTTTGGCGGCGATGGCTACAACGGCACGCCAGTATCCTCTGCGATCGACCAGTGAACAGACCCAACGACTGAATAAATCAGTCCTTTTCTCGGCACCAATCAGAACCGAACGAGCCCCCTGAACCAGTAGCGTTCGCAGATACGAATCGCCAGCTTTAGTTATCCTGCCAAGCTTTGATTTCCCACCACTGCTGTACTGCGATGGCGTTAGTCCCAGCCAGGCTGCCAGTTGTCGCCCATTTTTAAAATCGTGTGCATTACCGATACTGGCGACCAGCGCACAGGCCGTTGTGGGACCAATCCCTTTCAGTTCCATCAATCGCTGGCTGCGGTGATCTGTTTTTGCCATGCGGGACAAAATCCGGTCATATTCAGTAATATTATCTTCAATACGATCAATGTGTTCCAGCAGGTCATTAACACATTGTTGAACCTGAAGTGGCAAAGAACTCTTCTGCTCAGAAACCATGTGACGCAGGGCATCTGTACTTTGTGGGGCGATGACACCGAATTCCGATATCAAACCTCTCAATCGGTTATATGTTGCTGTTTTCTCTTCGATAAAACCCTGTCTGATACGGTGTAGGCATTGCATCGCCTGCTGGCTCTCATCCTTCACTGGTACAAACCGCATATGCGGGCGACGAACTGCTTCACAGATAGCCTGAGCATCAGCTGCATCATTTTTGCCTGATTTACCGGCCATGCGGTAAGGAGATACAAATTTAGCAGCCATCAGCCGTGGTTCATGACCATATTGCCGAAACAACCTTGCCCAGTAGTGAGCCCCGGAGCATGCCTCCATCCCGATAACACAGGGAGGTAAACTGGCAATCAGCTCAGGAAGGGCAGCACGCGATACTTTGGGTTTAACCAGAACAGTTTTACCGTGTTGGTCAACGCAGTGAACAGCGAACACATTTTTAGCAAGATCGATACCGACAGTCGTGATGGTCATAACGAATCCCTCCGGGGCTATGTTTACCCCATGATTGCACAAGAGTTAATCAGGCGCATATCCAGGGGAAGTCCCTTCCATTCGTTAAGGCTGTTTTTTGTACTGAGGTTTATTGCAGACGTGCAGAATCCCCGCCAGCTAAGGCGGTAGTGGGGTTCGAGGTCCAATGATGTAAAAAACCACGCTAAGAGGTTAATTCATTGTTTGTATTCAAATTTAATGGTCTTAACTCGCCCTTCAGAATATCTTCCGGTAACGAAAACGTATAATGTCCCAGCATATTTATATGGCCATGTATCAGCGGCGATAATCTTGCCAGATGCTCCTCTTCAGGTGTTTCCCCCGATTTGCGAAGATGTGACAACGCCTCCTGCATGTAAAGTGTATTCCACAGCACAACCGCATTGGTCACCAGACCCAGAGCACCGAGTTGATCTTCCTGCCCTTCACGGTAGCGTTTTCTAATCTCACCACGTTGTCCGTAGCAAATGGCTCGAGCCACTGCATGGCGTCCTTCTCCCCGGTTGAGCTGAGTGAGGATCCGACGCCGGTAATCCTCATCATCGATATAGTTGAGAAGATACAACGTCTTGTTGACCCGGCCCACTTCCATAATCGCCTGAGCCAGACCAGATGGTCGGCTACTTCTCAACAGTGAACGAATAAGCTCTGATGCATGGATGGTCCCAAGCTTCAGTGAGCCCGCCATTCGCATCATTTCATCCCATTGGGATTCTATTTTTGACAGTTCAACACATCCCCGGGCCAGCTCATTCAGGGCACCATAATGTGCCGTTTTATCTGCCCGCCAGAATATCGCCCCGCCTGCATCGGCCAGACGAGGGGAAAACTGGTAGCCCAGTAACCAGAACAGGCCAAAAATGATATCGCTGGATCCTGCCGTGTCCGTCATAATTTCTACCGGATTCAGCCCGGTCTGCTGCTCCAGAAGCCCTTCCAGTACAAAGATGGAATCACGAAGCGTCCCGGGAACTACAATGCCATGGAAACCGGAGTATTGATCGGAGACGAAGTTGTACCAGGTGATACCGCGTCCTGAACCAAAGTATTTACGATTTGGTCCGGAATTAACCGTTTTAACCGGTGTGACAAAACGCATACCATCTGCGGAGGCAACCTCACCACCTCCCCAGTACCCCGCGAGCGGCAGCGTGGACTGAAAATCAACCAGCCGTGCATTAGCGGTGACCAGCGTTTCTGCCCTGAGATAATTTTGTTTAACCCAGCTCAGACGATGGCGAGTAAGCGCGGGAATATTATGCTTTATCAGGGGTTCATGCCCTATATTGCAGGCTTCTGCCAGCAGTGTTGCGCACAGACTGACCTGGAGATCCTGCGCCCGAGCACCTGATTCACTGACGTGGCTGAATTCGCGGGTAAAACCGGTTCGGGCATCTATTTCAAGCAACAGCTCCGTCAGATCAACCGGAGGGATCAATTCTCTTACCCGACGATTCAATTGTATCAGTGCCGGTGGCTCATCCAGTTTATCCAGACTGCTAATCGTCAGTGAGGGATGCTTACCTTCATTGCTTATGCTGACCGCTGCGTTGCAGGCAAAACGTGAAGCCACTGATTTCCATGTGTCATCAAGCCGCGTAGCCAGTTGTTCTGCTGCTTTAGTTCCGTCTGATGGATGACCCAGCGCCCGACATACCGGGATGCGTTGTGCCTGCCATTCAGCTCCCTGAAGCAATTTTTGACGCGGGTCCCCCCACCGATCACTGTTCTCCAGCCAGAGATCACGACGGCGCAAAGAATCTTGAAGGCGCTCGAGAAGACACAGCGAGTAACCCGCTCGTAGAATCCTACCATCTCTGTCGTAGACCAGACGTTTCCATGGGCCGGAAATGATTTGCTCTGGTGCATCGTCGAGAATTCGCTTTTTTGAGCCACTCAGTTCGGCCAGATAATGGATTGCTGACAACGTGAGCTCCCCGGCCGGGGCGGCCTGAAAGTGTAAGTCACGCAACATCGCGGACAGGAAACGCTTCACCCGTCCATATTGTTCCACCATTTCATCCTGAAACTGAGTATCTTGCGGGCGCGCCAGCTCATTTACCTTGCCGACGGATTCAGCCAGTTTGTCCTTTGGTATGCGGCGAAAAATAGCCTGCCGCAGAGCTGCTTCATCGGTGTTCTCATCAAGTAATAACGTGCATGCCCGTGCCAGTAATAGCGGGGCACGATCAAGATCTTTCAGGGTCCTGAGCCGCTTTTTCTGCCCGATATTTTTTGCAGAACGCGTGATATCCAGAATAAGCATATCCAGCACATCCACGGCCTCGTCAAGCGCCGAAATTTCCTGTGCTTTCACAAACGCAGTAAGCACGGCCAGTCGCCGTTCGTCAGGCATTCTTGAAATGTATTTCACCGAAGCCATTCCGGCATAACGGGCCAAATTCCGCAGCTGGATGGCAGGCAGACCGGAGAAATTCAACCGGGAAAACTCCATGCTACGCAGTCGGGTATATCGCTCCAGGGCGTCTGTAAATGACGGCCCACTGATAGTGACAGGACCTTTTCGCATCTCCTCCAGCACCGATATACGCTGCCCTTCAGGTATTTCAAGTAAACCGTCCAGTTGTGTTTTCTGCCAGCTGTCAGGCAACAAAGCCAGCCTTCGCCATAATCGTCGACTTGCCCGTTCGCGTACTTCGCCAATCAGCCTTGTCAGAGTCGAGGCTGCGGGTAGCAGGATCTTATTTTGCAGCAACCATGCGGTAGCAAAATCAAACAGCAGACCTGGACGCTCATTGCTGAGCCAGGCGCGAGTATAGAGCAAACGCTTCAGTCTGAATGTCCAGGGGAAATCACCAAAATCATGATAATCATAATAGAGCTTGATAAGCCCCTGATGCTCCCAGCGGGTATTTTCTCTTTCAGCATACCGGGAAAGGATCTCTGGTCGGCTGATGTTCAACTGTGCCGCAATGTAAAAACGGATGAATGAGGGAATTTGAAGGGGATCAGGAAGAAACGTTCCCAGAAAGCGCGCCGTAGTCAGCTGAAGTGCAATCCCCAGCCGGTTATGTTTTCCCCGTCGCTGATTAATAAAAGCAAGGTCACGCTCATCCAGATGAAAATACCGAGCCAGCTGAACGGCACTGTTGCAAATAGTCGGTGGTGATAAACTTATCATCCCCTTTTGCTGATGGAGCTGCACATGAACCCATTCAAAGGCCGGCATTTTCAGCGTGACATCATTCTGTGGGCCGTACGCTGGTACTGCAAATACGGCATCAGTTACCGTGAGCTGCAGGAGATGCTGGCTGAACGCGGAGTGAATGTCGATCACTCCACGATTTACCGCTGGGTTCAGCGTTATGCGCCTGAAATGGAAAAACGGCTGCGCTGGTACTGGCGTAACCCTTCCGATCTTTGCCCGTGGCACATGGATGAAACCTACGTGAAGGTCAATGGCCGCTGGGCGTATCTGTACCGGGCCGTCGACAGCCGGGGCCGCACTGTCGATTTTTATCTCTCCTCCCGTCGTAACAGCAAAGCTGCATACCGGTTTCTGGGTAAAATCCTCAACAACGTGAAGAAGTGGCAGATCCCGCGATTCATCAACACGGATAAAGCGCCCGCCTATGGTCGCGCGCTTGCTCTGCTCAAACGCGAAGGCCGGTGCCCGTCTGACGTTGAACACCGACAGATTAAGTACCGGAACAACGTGATTGAATGCGATCATGGCAAACTGAAACGGATAATCGGCGCCACGCTGGGATTTAAATCCATGAAGACGGCTTACGCCACCATCAAAGGTATTGAGGTGATGCGTGCACTACGCAAAGGCCAGGCCTCAGCATTTTATTATGGTGATCCCCTGGGCGAAATGCGCCTGGTAAGCAGAGTTTTTGAAATGTAAGGCCTTTGAATAAGACAAAAGGCTGCCTCATCGCTAACTTTGCAACAGTGCCGCCAGATGTTGTCTCAGATTCAGGTTATGTCGCTCAATGCGCTGAGTGTAACGCTTGCTGATAACGTGCAGCTTTCCCTTCAGGCGGGATTCATACAGCGGCCAGCCATCCGTCATCCATACCACGACCTCAAAGGCCGACAGCAGGCTCAGAAGACGCTCCAGTGTGGCCAGAGTGCGTTCACCGAATACGTGCGCCACAACCGTCTTCCGGAGCCTGTCATACGCGTAAAACAGCCAGCGCTGGCGCGATTTAGCCCCGACGTATCCCCACTGTTCGTCCATTTCCGCGCAGACGATGACGTCACTGCCCGGCTGTATGCGCGAGGTTACCGACTGCGGCCTGAGTTTTTTAAATGGCGGAAAATCGTGTTGAGGCCAACGCCCATAATGCGGGCGGTTGCCCGGCATCCAACGCCATTCATGGCCATATCAATGATTTTCTGGTGCGTACCGGGTTGAGAAGCGGTGTAAGTGAACTGCAGTTGCCATGTTTTACGGCAGTGAGAGCAGAGATAGCGCTGATGTCCGGCGGTGCTTTTGCCGTTACGCACCACCCCGTCAGTAGCTGAACAGGAGGGACAGCTGATAGAAACAGAAGCCACTGGAGCACCTCAAAAACACCATCATACACTAAATCAGTAAGTTGGCAGCATCACCCGCAGCTCATTATGCCCCTGCTTTTGGCAACCTGGCATACTGCTTCAATATCAACTAATTCCAACAGTGGGTTAGTGGGCGTTTCGATCCAGATTAGACCTGTATTCTCTTGAATATGGCGCTCTACTGACGCCAGATCATTAAGATCGACATAACTGAATGTCGTACCTGAAGTTTGTTTACGCAGACGTTCAAACAACCGATAAGTACCGCCATAGACCCCTTTCATTACTAATACATGGGAATCCTTAGGTAGCAATTCCAATATAAGTGCAGTTGCTGCCATACCGGAAGCGGTTGCCGTAGCATAGATACCTCCTTCCAACTCAGCCAAGGCGGTTTCATATGCATATCTTGTCGGGTTACTGCAACGGGAATAACAAAACTCCCCTTCTTCGCCTAAATTTGGCTGAATGAAGGAACTGGCGGTAGTAATCGGTGGAAAAATAGCATTATTGCCCCGGTCAACTTGATCTCCGGCATGGATAACCAGAGTCGCGATCGATTTTGATTTGCTCATTATTTGTCCCTTTAAATTTTAACGATAGCCCGCCGATCATTATTAATAATGACGTTAGGCCACGCGGTTAAACCGTAATATTTATTTACGTGTCATTATACTGATAATTTCTTTATCTGTTTGCCTCATTGGCGATAACACTAATTTACATAAATTATTGATAGAACCTTCAACATCGCAGGAAACAATGCCATCACGCTCCCCTGCAACACTATTTTGTTGCGCCATCAACACCGACTTAAATGCACAGGCGGTAGCGGTAGACACTTTCATGGCACAACTATTTGATGCACCATCGCAAATAATGCCACTAATATCACTGATCATATTACTGACCGCGTAGGAGATAGTTTGAAAATCTTGGGTCAATAACCAACTCATACCTGCCGCCGCCCCCATTGCTGCCGTTGACGCCGCACACAATGCAGACAATCGGGTATAACGCATATGAATTGAGATTGCGGCTAGATGGGCCAACGCTAATGCCCGGGCCAGTGTTTCATCATCTGTATTAAGATGTCGGGCAAGTGTCACTACCGGCATTGTCACGGTAATCCCCTGATTACCAGAGCCATAATTTGACATCGCGGGTAAGGGTGCGCCGCCCATACGGGCATCTGATGCCGCAGTGGTGTTGATCAACATTTGACTCAGTAAGTCAGTGCTGATAAAGCCATTTTTTCTGGCTTGCGACAACGCGCCACTCACGTTCAAACCATAGTTCTTCCTTTGCCCCTCGTCAGAAAGCGCGGTATTAATCTCAGCACTTTTCAGCATAAACATGATGTCTTTAGCGGCGACATCGGTTACAAATTTAAATGCGTCGTTAAGGGAAAATTCGGGTAGTACCCCACTATCATTGGCGGCAATTAGGTCTCGGACTAATATTTGCTTTATATTATTAATATAAACTTCAGTGACATTAGTATGGCTACCTTGAATCACTACCCGGCACTGATCACTAAGACTATATAGCGTAATATCGGGTGATGCTGCCAACTTACTGATTTAGTGTATGATGGTGTTTTTGAGGTGCTCCAGTGGCTTCTGTTTCTATCAGCTGTCCCTCCTGTTCAGCTACTGACGGGGTGGTGCGTAACGGCAAAAGCACTGCCGGACATCAGCGCTATCTCTGCTCTCACTGCCGTAAAACATGGCAACTGCAGTTCACTTACACCGCTTCTCAACCCGGTACGCACCAGAAAATCATTGATATGGCCATGAATGGCGTTGGATGCCGGGCAACCGCCCGCATTATGGGCGTTGGCCTCAACACGATTTTACGTCACTTAAAAAACTCAGGCCGCAGTCGGTAACCTCGCGCATACAGCCGGGCAGTGACGTCATCGTCTGCGCGGAAATGGACGAACAGTGGGGCTACGTCGGTGCTAAATCACGTCAGCGCTGGCTGTTTTACGCGTATGACAGGATACGGAGGACGGTTGTGGCGCACGTCTTCGGTGAACGCACTCTGGCCACACTGGAGCGTCTTCTGAGCCTGCTGTCGGCCTTTGAGGTCGTGGTATGGATGACGGATGGCTGGCCGCTGTATGAATCCCGCCTGAAGGGAAAGCTGCACGTAATCAGCAAGCGTTACACTCAGCGCATTGAGCGACATAACCTGAATCTGAGACAACATCTGGCAAGGCTGGGACGGAAGTCACTGTCGTTCTCAAAATCGGTGGAGCTGCATGACAAGGTCATCGGGCATTATCTGAACATAAAACACTATCAGTAAGTTGGAGTCATTACCTAATATCGATAAAAATAAAATCCGTAGCATCTACTGCGTTTAGACACACGTTACCTGATTCATTAAATATATAGGCTTCGGTAATTTGTGTCGCAGTAATATCTTTTAATACTTCTAAATCGGCATCCGCGTTACCACCAATAGCCCCTATTGCCGCCGCAAGAGTGACTCCGCAATAGCTTGTTCCCGGAATAGTGACTCCCATCGCATTTTTATACAGATTCTCCGATATATTCCCCGTTATTTTTAATATCGGTGCGTTGAGATATTTAGCAGCCACTGCGGCAGCATACGCAATAGCAATAGGCTCAGTACAACCTAATGAAAGTTTCACTTCCTTTTTCAACCAATCGAGTAATTGTTGATGTGTTATTTTTTGCATTTGAAGTAATTAATCAGTGATTTGGATTATTTTTATCTTAGGGTTTTACGGGGAGAAATACTTTTCCTATTTTCTTGTTGTTTTTAATGCTTGGAGAATATTGTTCTCTTTAACAAAAAAGATAACCACAGAACAATTTAAATAAAAACATATTAAAAACAATGAAATAGATAACTCAAACACCATTAATCCCTTACTCAATGAGATACTAATCACAAAACAATAAAGAGAATATTTTCCCCTTAGACGCAATTATTCGCCTTGAATCATTAAACTAGACGATAAAAAAGGCGAGTTAGCTACTGCCAACTCGCCTCAGATAAAACCAACCGGTGCTGGTTTAGATATCAACCCTGCGCAGGGGATTGCTGCATCGTCCAGTTGAGCACTTGAGTGGCTAACTGGTCACTGGCCAGGCCAAAGGCCTGAACCACCTCGTTCATCTCGTTACCTTTTATCGGTTGGCGAATGTCAAACTGGCGAGTCGCAATAATCCTACGATCTGAAATTCTTACCAGCCGAGCATCAAAACGGATCAGCACTTCGCTGCTACCAACATGGTATACCCCTTGGAACGCGGACAGATCACCACTCAACTCCACATCAGCCTGCAAGCTATCATCGTCGCTACTGACTGCACGGATTCGCCCATCGCTACGGAACGCCTGAATAAGACGATTGCGCACCAAAATCGGCGCCGAATCACTCCAACGGGAGTTTTTATAAACCGCAATCTCCTGGCCCTGAGGCTGCACCGCTATGCGTGAGCTATTAAGAAACTGGTTCGTCGCCGGTTGTGAAACCCGTAATGACCAGTTTACTGTCTGCGCGTGTGGCACACTGACTGCAGGTGGCACCGGCAGAAGATAAACTTGTGATACAGGGGCCGAAGGTAAAATGGTGCAGGCAGAGAGCAGTATCGCCCCCCCGGATATCATCAATAGCCACACGCGGCGGCCTGCATAGCGCATCACATTAAAAGAGAGCATTAAGGCGTAAACTCCTGTGTTCTTTCACGGCCGCGCAACAAGGCCGCTGGGTTTTCTTCCAAACGAGAAACGGCGGCACGTAATGTCGCTAATGTTCTGCGCAGCTCATCTACTGCCGGCCCCAGCTCATTCATCCCTTGCATCCCGTTATTGAGTGAGGTTTTATTTTCACTCACCAATTTATTGAGGATGGTACTGGTATTTTGCAACGATGCCATGGTTTTGGCGGCATCACTGACCAGTTGTTTCCCCTGCCCATCCATTAAGCCGTTAGCATTACGCAGCAGGCGATTGGTTTGAGTCAGTGTCTCATTAGCCTGTTTACTGGCCTGCGCCAACTGCTGCAACAGGGTACGGAGATCACCACGTTGATCAGCCACAGTTTGGGTGACCAGCGCGAGATTATCCAGTGTCGTTACTAGGCGCTGCTGGTTATCCGGTGCCAGCAACTGGTTCAAACGCACCAACACTTCATTCGCATTGGTCATGAAATTCTCACCGTTAGCCAGTAACTGGCTCATCGGCGAAGGGGTAGCAATAATGATAGGAACCTCGTCATCTTTGCCCTCCAGCAACGGGCTGGTCTGGCTGCCACTGCTGAATTGAATATTTGAGGTGCCGGTAATACCCGCGACGGTGAGACGAGCTTGGGTATCTTCGCGTATCGGAGTAGATGCAGAAACGCGAATACGTGCCCAAACCTTATTCGGATTGTCTCGGTCCAGGCGTAATTGCGTCACCTCACCGACTCGAATCCCGCTGTACTGAACGGTGCTACCCTGTGACAGGCCACTCACAGGCTCATTGAAAACGATATCGTACAATCTGAACTGGCGATCAGAACCGGAATTTGTCAGCCATAGGCAAAACAGCAGCGCGGCACTCACCACAATAAGAGTGAACAAACCAATAACGACATGATGAGCACGGGTTTCCATATTACAACCTCTCTCCACTGTTAATTGCCGCTGCCTGATAAGCAGCCCGGCCACGTGGGCCATGAAAATACGCCTGAATCCAGCCATCATCAGTCGCTGCAACTTTATCCAGAGTATCAACCACCAGCACTTTTTTCTGCGAAAGCACCGCCACACGATCACACAGTGTATACAGCGTATCCAGATCGTGGGTCACCAAGAATACCGTTAGATTGAGGGCATCCCGCAGGGTGCGGATCAAACTGTCAAACGCCGCCGCACCAATGGGATCAAGACCCGCAGTCGGTTCATCAAGAAACAGAATATCCGGGTCCAGTGCTAAGGCACGGGCTAGCGCAACACGCTTGACCATACCACCCGACAGAGATGCTGGATACTTACTGCCAGTGCCCGGCGGTAGCCCAGCCAGTGCCAGTTTAACCTGAGCCAATCGCTCAGCCTCAGACCGGGGTAATCCGGCGTTTTCTATTAATGGTAATGCCACGTTCTCGGTCACGGTTAGAGAACTGAACAGTGCGCCTCGTTGAAATAATACGCCGAATCGGCGCTCGACCATGGCGCGGGATTGACCTGACAGTGCCATTAAATCCTTGCCAAAAACATGAATTTTCCCGTCAGTCGGACGACGTAACCCAACAATACTGCGTAACAGAACAGATTTACCGGTACCCGAGCCACCAACCACGCCAAGAACTTCGCCGCGCTTAACATCAAGATTCAACCCTTGATGCACGCACTGTACGCCAAAGCAGTTAACCAGATCGCGAATTTGAATGATTGCATCTTGCGTCATTTGGCTCACCACCCCATTTCCATGAAAAATAGCGCTGCCACGGCATCAAGCAAAATCACCACAAAGATCGAATGCACCACACTGGTGGTGGTATGAACCCCGACTGATTCAGCACTACCGGTTACTTTGAACCCCTCCAGACAGCCAATAATAGCAATCAGGAAAGCAAAAATAGGGGCTTTACTTATTCCCACCAGAAAATGCTGCAACCCATTACTGTTTTGCATAATCGACAAAAACATAGTGGGAGAGATATCCAGTGTTAAGGCACACACCACCATGCCACCGAAAATACCGCAAACCATGCCAATAAAGGTTAGCATCGGCAGAGAGATCAATAGTGCCAAGACGCGCGGTAGCACCAACAGTTCGACCGGATTCAAGCCCAGTGTTTGGATAGCATCAATCTCTTCATTGGCTTTCATCAAGCCAATTTCAGCGGTAAAAGCACTGGCTGTTCGCCCTGCCATCAGGATCGCGGTAAGCAGTACCGCAAATTCACGTAGAAAAGAAAATACCACCAAATCGACGGTAAAAATGCCCGCGCCGAAAGTAGTGAGTACGGTTGCACCGAGAAAGGCGATAACTGCCCCCACCAAAAAGGTGAGCAACATAATGATCGGCACAGCATTGAGGCCAATCTGTTGAATATTGGCAATTAATGAGGTAATGCGCCAGCGGGAGGGGCGAAAAAGTGTTCCCAGCAAGGTTTCCAGCGCCAGACCAATAAAGCCCAATAGTGACTTAATATCTTGCCATAAGTTATCTACCGAACGGCCGGTATTAGCCAGCATCTCAAGCCAAAACCGTGTGGGTTTTTCAGACAACTCAGGGGTTAAGTCAGGCAATACATGGCTTACCGTTTCAAGTAATATCCTCCGCTCTTCTGGCAATTTAGGCGCAAGTTCGCGTAAATTTGCTACACGGTCCTCACCCAGAAGCAGAGCTAACAACGTTGCACCGGCGGTATCTAACGCCCCCAGTTGGTTGAGATCAAATACCCCCCCACTGGGCATATTAGCGCGCAATTGCGCAACGCGCGGCTCCAAAACGCAGTAATGCGCCAACACCCAGTCCCCCCGGATATAAACTCTGGGGGGCTGAGCCGCGCTATCGAGATCAAGTTGTGCGGGGGACGTTTGCTCAGTCATTGCTCAGACCTTACCTATTTCAAACTCTAATGTTTCAAACCCTAAATAGGTATATCACACAGTTAAGTAAGAGTAATGACTGTTTAATTAATGAAGTGTTAACCACACCCTAATCAGTGAGGTGTGGCACGCTGTTTGCCCAATTGCCGTATTTTCCTCTCTGGCAGGGTAAACCAAACGACTACCGCCAGCAGAATTAACAGTACGCTGGCAGTACCTAATACCAGACTATGTGAGGCAGAAAAGGCCAGTTTGGCGCTGCTCAGTAGATGCTCGTCCCCACCAAGGCTATTGACCACCTGAATGGTTTCACTGATAGAAGCACTGGCCTGTGTAACCAGATCAGCGGGTAAATCTGCCGGCACTGTTGCAAATAGTCGGTGGTGATAAACTTATCATCCCCTTTTGCTGATGGAGCTGCACATGAACCCATTCAAAGGCCGGCATTTTCAGCGTGACATCATTCTGTGGGCCGTACGCTGGTACTGCAAATACGGCATCAGTTACCGTGAGCTGCAGGAGATGCTGGCTGAACGCGGAGTGAATGTCGATCACTCCACGATTTACCGCTGGGTTCAGCGTTATGCGCCTGAAATGGAAAAACGGCTGCGCTGGTACTGGCGTAACCCTTCCGATCTTTGCCCGTGGCACATGGATGAAACCTACGTGAAGGTCAATGGCCGCTGGGCGTATCTGTACCGGGCCGTCGACAGCCGGGGCCGCACTGTCGATTTTTATCTCTCCTCCCGTCGTAACAGCAAAGCTGCATACCGGTTTCTGGGTAAAATCCTCAACAACGTGAAGAAGTGGCAGATCCCGCGATTCATCAACACGGATAAAGCGCCCGCCTATGGTCGCGCGCTTGCTCTGCTCAAACGCGAAGGCCGGTGCCCGTCTGACGTTGAACACCGACAGATTAAGTACCGGAACAACGTGATTGAATGCGATCATGGCAAACTGAAACGGATAATCGGCGCCACGCTGGGATTTAAATCCATGAAGACGGCTTACGCCACCATCAAAGGTATTGAGGTGATGCGTGCACTACGCAAAGGCCAGGCCTCAGCATTTTATTATGGTGATCCCCTGGGCGAAATGCGCCTGGTAAGCAGAGTTTTTGAAATGTAAGGCCTTTGAATAAGACAAAAGGCTGCCTCATCGCTAACTTTGCAACAGTGCCTTCCTGAATACTCCAAGCTCATTAATCAAGGTATCGTGCCTGAAAAACTAAGTACGGGGGCTATTCACTTCCACGAAACGGCAAAGAGCGACATTGCTCAAGCCTGTTGTGAGTTGTATCAGCAATCACCTGAAAATAGTCGCGTCATGGCACCGACCAAGTGACCTGCCCCCACGATTAGATACAACACTCAGTTAGTAACGTCGGAATCTTCATTCTCAGAATGACCCTTTCTCCAGCCCGCTGCAAATTCAGACGGTGTCTGATAATTCAGCGTGGAGTGCGGGCGGCATTCGTTATAATCCTGCCGCCAGTCATTAATAATTTTCCTGGCATGAACGATATCGCTGAACCAGTGCTCATTCAAACATTCATCGCGAAATCGTCCGTTAAAGCTCTCAATAAATCCGTTCTGCGTTGGCTTGCCCGGCTGGATTAAGCGCAACTCAACACCATGCTCAAAGGCCCATTGATCCAGTGCACGGCAAGTGAACTCCGGCCCCTGGTCAGTTCTTATCGTCGCCGGATAGCCTCGAAACAGTGCAATGCTGTCCAGAATACGCGTGACCTGAACGCCTGAAATCCCAAAGGCAACAGTGACCGTCAGGCATTCCTTTGTGAAATCATCGACGCAGGTAAGACACTTGATCCTGCGACCGGTGGAAAGTGCGTCCATGACGAAATCCATCGACCAGGTCAGATTGGGCGCCGCCGGACGGAGCAGCGGCAGACGTTCTGTTGCCAGCCCTTTACGACGTCTTCTGCGTTTTACGCTCAGGCCACTGAGGTGATAAAGCCGGTACACGCGCTTATGATTAACATGAAGCCCTTCACGGCGCAGCAACTGCCAAATACGACGGTAGCCAAAACGCCTGCGCTCCAGTGCCAGCTCAGTGATGCGCCCTGATAAATGCGCATCAGCAGCCGGACGGTGAGCCTCATAGCGGCAGGTCGACAGGGATAAACCTGTAAGCCTGCAGGCACGACGTTGCGACAGACCGGTCGCATCACACATCAACATCACGGCTTCCCGCTTCTGGTCTGTCGTCAGTACTTTCGCCCAAGAGCCACCTGAAGCGCCTCTTTATCCAGCATGGCTTCGGCAAGCAGCTTCTTGAGTCTGGCGTTCTCTTCCTCAAGCGACTTCAGGCGCTTAACTTCAGGCACCTCCATACCGCCATACTTCTTACGCCAGGTGTAAAACGTGGCATCGGAAATGGCATGCTTGCGGCAGAGTTCACGGGCGGGTACCCCAGCTTCGGCTTCGGCTTCGCGGAGAATACTGATGATCTGTTCGTCGGAAAAACGCTTCTTCATGGGGATGTCCTCATGTGGCTTATGAAGACATTACTAACATCGGGGTGTACTAATCAACGGGGAGCAGGTCACTATTGCCTTCTTTTATGAATTTTACTCAGAAGAAGTTAACCTTTAATCCACGCTAAATCAATTGCTTCCAAGCGTACATCATTTCGCTAAGTAAGCGCTCTAGCGGTTTCGCGCCCGCAAGACCGTGGTTAAAAACTTAATAAGAAATACTAAACGTTAAATCAGCTTATACTGTTGATGGATAGTGCAGGTGTTTGGGAGATTTATTCGTGGATTAACTAAAACCTGCAATTCAGTAACAGCCAAAGTCAATGTCCGTTTTTGGCACAAAGCCGAGATCCGACGAAGTGGTACTTTCCGTGAAAGTTGTGGTGCGATTAATTTGCAACACGTGGTAAGGAGCGGTTGCAATGTGGTGGTAAATTAAGTGCAATTAATCAAGAAGGTGAATCAATGAGTGAACAACTGAACTGTCAAAGCCGCATGGATGCGGCGACAACTCTGTACTTGCCGCAAATAACTATCCCCGTCCTGCTAAACCAATGACGTAACTCCTATCTCTCCCGACTTGTTGGAACAAGTCGCACTCACAAGGTGCAATTAAACACTGAACAAAAATTCATGGATGAATGGTTACCGCCGAAGGACTCGGCGCAAATAAAAAACGTACATACCATTATACACAGTATGTACGTTTGAAATGAAAGCCGCTGACGTTATATGTAAAGCCCTGTCACTCACTCACACGCGAATAGACACTGTTTTTACTATATACTCCGCAGGGGCGTTTTATTTTATTTCGACAGATATTTAATATTAGACTCTATCAAATAAGTAAGCCTACGGCCATTTCTAACCGTCAGCAGTATAATCACCACAAAAATTACGGCAAGTATAAAAAATATTAGAGCAGTACTTTTTATAATATATTTAATATAATTGGATTTAAGATCATTTCCCGACTTCCAAGCAGAAAGAGGATTTGAAGCAAGCGCACCAGACTTGTAACCAATGTCATAAATATGGTAATCAATAGCTTTATAAAGTTGTGAATCAAACAGTGTGTTTTTGTCTTTGACACTATCCTCTTTATATTCAGGCATTAACAAAACCAAGTTTCCAAGATGATTTTTATAATTGCTATCAGATACTTTTTCAGCAGTAATTATTACACCTCTGAGTAACAGGCCATCGATATCTCCCAGTTTTTTTGCAGTAGCTGGTTTAGGATCTGCAAGTGCTTTTTCAACTGACTTTCTTAGTAAACTCCCTCTGTCTCCATAGATTTCATACAAAGAGTCCAAGTCTCCAGTTTTCATAGCAGTACTTATTTTGTCGGTATTGTATTTATAATTATGAGGCTCATCACCAAATGCAGCAATAAATAAATTAAACCCTACAAACAATACTATGCAACTTGTCATTATCTCAAGTTGTAAACCATTCCCATTAATAATTGCCCCTAGTATTACAATCAATATACATACACCCACACCAACTCTTCCATATATGGAAATAAATGATCCTATCGTATCAAAAGCATTTTCAGGAACTAACTCATTGGAGCGTAGAATGTTGAATATATCGTCAGAAACCTGTTTGACTTGCTCATCTACTGGCATGTCTGATGGAATACAAAACCATAATATTAGAAATATAATAGCGAAGATTAGAGATATAGCTAAGGTAAAATATATAGCTCTATCACGCTTCCGTCTAATAGCATTCTCAACATCATCATATGGATTACTTTGTCTGATTCTAGCCATAGCACATCCTCTAAATTTAACTATTATTTGGAAGACAGTTCTTTTGCTACCATAAAACGCTTCTCCTTCCATTGCGCTGCGCGAGCTTCAAGCTGGGTATGTTGCGTCTTGGCTCGGTCGTGGATTTTTTTAATTTCTCGACCGGCCTCATTGATCTGGTTTGATATGTAATCAATTGTCTCAACATCATATACAGTACGATTAGCTGTTTTGGCTACACGAATACTGCTCTCTTTTACTAACAAAGCTTGACGTCTGGCTTGTTGATTTACAGAATCACCAATTGCCTGAATCAGTAATGAGCTTTTATCACTCCTTTCGGCCTGGTCAATAATAAGATGGCTGCGTTTAGAAGATGGTATCGTTACTTTAATAATAGTTTCAAACTGGTCTACCATCGAGAGGTTATTGAACTTCATCATTTTCATCATCTTTAGGTCTTCAAATGCCTTTTGTTGTTCCGTGATCATGTCATTTCGACGTTTTGTTATGAGGGCGATTTGATGTTCAATATTCATTGCTTCCATGCTCAGCATGGTATTATCAGGCTGATTTTTTAGTTCCTTACGAATAGAAGCCTGAACTGTTTGTAACTTCTCCAGAATGTAATAGGCAGCTACAATGTTAACCCCTGTATTTTTTACACTAGTTAAAGCTTGGTCATACATTCCATCAATATTTTTATTCATTTCAAACAACCCCTCCGATATGCTTTCGATATCCGAGGTTAAAATATCGATTTGTCCTTTAACTAAATCAAATCTTGACATTGCACTAAAATGAAGACCGATGGCTTTCATTATGAAAGGCCCAACATACGGTATCCGTGACAGTTTCTTTTGAAGATAACTTGGTTCGACTGCATTACTGACTTCACGAGCCAGTGCAACAATCTCATTCAGAGTCTCTCCCTTCTTGCCCTGAGATGATGAGCTGACGCTGAGAAGGAGGTTATCAAGATAATTAATATCAGTAGTGTCCTCCAATCGTCCAAAGTTATGCGCGGCATCAATATCACCAATCTGGAAAGATCTGACTGCATCTTTTATTGATGATTCCATACTTACATCAACAGCATATTTATCAAATTCCTTAGCCACTTTGACATCTAATATATCAATACTATTTATGATCTTCATGTTATCTCACCTTATGTTCTTATTTAATTTATTGACCAGCTTCTTGAATTTTTCATGAGCCACTTCATCAATACCACTACAAACACCACTGGCGTTGATGTTCTTAGCCTGCCCTTCCCACATAGGTAATAAATTATCTTTAATATCTCGAAGGCTATCTTTTACATCGACAGCTGTTTCATAGCTCATTTGTGCTTGAACCTGACTTAGTTTTAAACCAACAAGAACTCCCTGAAAGTTATTAACTCTTATCCGTAGCCTGTTAATTGCCATATATTCATTGCTTGTGACACTATAGTCACACTCGTTCTTATTTTTCAGATATGACTCAACAACATCTATGAAAACCTCTAGCTGATGAATATCTTGCGCATAGATTGCCTCCAAACCCTTCGTGATTTCAGCATGAGCGGTTAGCATTTTGAAATGATCAGGTATCCGTTCGCATAGTTTCATAACTACTTTGTTATAAATATCTAGCTGGGCTTTCCGTAAGATTTCGGAACCTGTTAAATGATCGAACATCCGACGAAAAAGATTCTTTTTTCCCTTTGAGAAATTGACTTCCGCTTTTGTCATTGCGTCTATGAGATGGTAAATTTCATCTAAGAGCGACTTTTCAATATCACTCATCTTAACTGCTTCATCAATTGACATTTCATGCCCATTGATGTTGAGGACACATTTTTGATTTGAAATAAGCTCTGGCCCAAATCTATCGTAACTTAATGGGTCTTTAACAAAGGCTTCAACCATCTTAGTGGCATCACTGCTCATTTCAATTCTCCACAAATTTCGATAGAAAAAATTTACCATGTTCTCTTAAACTATCGAAATTCCTGACCATATAATGTCCGTTTTTCGGGGTCGTTTTGCGTTCAAAAAAAGTCGGAGAAAATTTGTCTGTCTATAAGATGGTGTAAACAAGTATAACTATGGTGGATTTCATGGTTAAATTTATACCCATTATGGTGGTAGCGGGCAGAACGCAGGCCAACTCTATTGCCAGGTTTCTACTGGATTCAGTGCTGGTGTGGTCATTATTGTGCTGGCTCAATACAATTATTCCATTCTATGTGCCGTTGGTAATAACCATTACAACATGCACAATTTATGCACGAGTTGGTTATAAAGTATTTTTCAAGCCGTTAACCTTCATGAAAACTAGAAGTTTTTATGTCGATGCTGAAAAACCAACAGTTCAACTCAATTACACATTAGCTGGTGGGCAGGCGAACCAATTTTTCACTTTAGCCCAAAAAACCACCAGCATCCATTTTGTTTACCTTTTCACCTGTCTCGTATACCTGTTTTTGGGTAAATCGCTCTCTAATTACGCAAAAAATATTAAGCGTGGTATATAACTCCATGAAACCGTTAATTATTGTTTTTATCATCTCTGCACTTTACCTCTCTTATCAGCTGATAAGGTCTCGTCGTCCAAAACATTGGTTGATAGTTTCCTCCTCATTGTCGCTTGCGGTTATTGTGTCCTTTCAGTTTCTCGGCGGTGTATTCCTGATCCCGACAGAATCCATGTACCCAACTATAAAACCTGGAGACTTGGTTATCGCTCAGCGTGTAGGTGGTTTATTCGATCATCGCGCTATTAGGCGTGGGGACGTACTCGTTTTTAACGCCCCTTCTGTTCCCGGCGTTTACTATGTCAAACGCGTATTAGGTATTCCTGGCGATACCGTCACATACAACGAAGAGAAAATCTTCTCGATAAACGGTAAACAAAACGGAAACCAGATTAAAAAAGATGGTTTTACTACTCAATACCAGGCAGATACCGACACTGCCGGTCAAAGTTATATCTTCCAGACAGATAACCGTATCGGCTACGTGAAAACGGGTAAGAAATGGATCATTCCCGAAGGATACTACTTTATGGCCGGTGATAACCGAGACCATTCGCTTGATTCCCGTTACTGGGACAATCCCCCTGGCACACCTAGGAACCTCAGAGGTCTCATTCCCCATGATAGTCTCGTAGGGCGAGTAAATTTCAGGATCGTCAATTTAGGCTTTCTGGCGCGTGGGGATTCAGGTGACCGTTCCATTAAACAACGACAGCAGCCGCATCAAAGGTAATCAGTCATGATGATCGAAACCTTTTACAAAACCAATAATGTGGAGGTCAGAAGCACTTACGAGGAGGTACTATCTGCCTACCAATTGTGGTTCAGGTTAACAAACCAGCTCTGTAACGATGAAGGATTCGAAGGTTTTACTGCTCATGATTTTTGTGTGCCTGATTTGTTTCTGCGATCAGTCGAATGCCATATCCAACGTGTGTCTGGTTTCCGTCAATTCAAAGAGCAATGCTTAATTAGCCCCGACAATACTATTCCTTTTGCCCTAAGAACAGACCATGAACATGGCTCTGCGCTATTCAATAGGTTTAATGATATATCGAAGTCTGCACTGACATCGCTGGGTATCGATCCAATACGCTTTGGTAACCCACCATTTGGTTTTGCGAAGGCTGTATTTTCGATTCTGAAAATTCACCATGAAGCAAAATTAAATGGATTAGTTGGGTACAGCCAGTTGTGGGCACTTGAAAACCAGTTCGACGAAATCCTGTTTGTTTGTTCTCTACCCGTAGCAGGCTGCGGGAGAATTCCATTTTATGAGGCTCCAGCCATCCCTCCTTACTGGATACCCATCACGGGAACTGAAGCCATCGACCTCTTTAATACCCACAACACCAAAATGAGGAAGAGAGAATGAAATCTATCACGACTGTTCTTTTATGCTTCCTTATCCTGGGTTGTGGAAGTCGGGATAAATTACCAATTCCCGCAACCAAGGCAATAAACGCGCTTCCAGATGCGATGGCAACCCTTTCTAATGCTGGTCTCTGGAATGAAAATGAACTTTCTGGCGCTGAATTCCTTGAAAACAGTGACAGAAGTATGATAGTTGCGAACTTAACGAGCGTTCCATGCAGAATGGTGTTCAGTTACGTCAAGACTTCAAATCATCCTTATTGGATGCCGAGCCAAATTGCTTGTGAGGGAGATGAGAATGATTAACTAGATACACTGATATGCTTCGTCAATCGCTACACGGTGGTATTCTGTTATACAGGCCTGTAAAGTGTATGAGGAAACCATGAACTCTCTACTCCAGCGTGTTGTGATTTACGCCATTGTGATTCTGATATGTAGCGTTTATTGCGTTCTGTACTTTGTGCCGCTCACTTCCATAAAGACGATCAACGCCATAGGCATTGCAAACTTAGTGGTACTGGCGTTACTCACATGGTTGTTAGTAAGACCACGGTTGTTCCAATTGTGGGGTGGGTATCTTGTACTGTCAGCAATTTATTTAGGTGCGATTTACCCTGATTTTCCATATGTTGAAGAAATCATCGTTTATACATTTGCCCTGATTTGTTTATCAGTCATGTTTTACGATGTATTCATTGATAACTGTAATGGGATACTGAGGCGCACCTTTCTTAGAATTAATTCTGAATGAATGGTGACCATATGGTTTTTAGAAAATTGGCAGCAAAAGGAATGTCCCGATGCGCCAAATTCCAGTGGTGCTTTTTCCTGCTAGCGTCATTAGCTTTATTCTTTCTACATGATGGCCCGTTGGTCATTGCGGGCCTCTTTATTACACAATTGTCTCTCCAGATGTCGATGACCCGTACAGGAAAGGAAGTCTTCGGCGTTATTTTTAATATCCAGTCATGGAGAAACAGTGGTGCTAGCCAGCAAACCAATTTTTTCCGGTGGTATATCGGCTTCCCGATTTCCTGCTTGCTATATATTCTTTCTCTTACTAATTATGTGTACGTTCCAGGCGATTTGTATTATCAGTTTATTGCAAGCAGTACTGATGACCTAGCACTCGTAATGAATCGTTTTGCTGTAGGCGTGAGTAACATACTCCCTGAAATCCTTCGAGGCGCATCTCTAACCCTTTCGATGATGATGTTTGTCGCAACATTGCTAAAAAATGTACAACTTGCTGAAGTACGTCGAATTTACTCCTCCATTCAGGATGGAAATGATTCCCAGAAAATTCTCTCGAATATGACATGGGAGCAATTCGAAAAGATTATAAGACTGCATTTCGAACTCAATGGCTACAAAGCAACTCTGACTAATACAGGAGCTGACGGCGGAGTCGACATTCTGCTGCAAAAAGATGGTCGCCGCGAAATGGTACAGTGCAAATTATGGAAAACCAGCAAAGTAGGAGTCTCGGTAGTCCGCGAAATTTACGGTGTAGTGCAAGCCAATGCATATGAGCGGGGTTATATCATCACCTCTGGGTTCTTTACTCAGGATGCATGGGAATTCGCTCTTAGCGCAAATGTTAAAGGAACATTATCGCTTATCGATGGTTCCAGACTTCTGAAAATAATCAAGGATAAAGAAATCCCCCCGCCTGCCACTGAGATAATAAATGTTGGTCCAGGTGAGAATCAAATATACGATCTTAATGTCATACCTAGCTGTCCCCGTTGCCATAGCAAAATGGTTAGAAGAATGTCGAATGGAAATTATTTCTATGGTTGCTCGGCTTACCCAATTTGTAAAGGAACCCGTAACCTCTAGAAATCTATTTTCAAGAAAACCATCTCATTTTGCGGTCGTTTTCAGGCCGCAAAATTTCGAGAGCTACCTCCCTCAAGATATAATCCGTTTATTATCGCGAGAGCATATTTTCCTAATCAATTCCGGGGCAACCATCTCACGCGATTATGGGGCTTTCCATATCATGCTCACTTTCATATACACCGTGAGTTGGGGCTTCGGCCAGAACGAATAGTGATCAACGAGGTTTTCAATGACGAGTGAAAAACGTGGCACAAGTGCTGAATACGGCCAGGAGAAATTACGCGAACGCGCAGCGCAGAATGCTGGAGATGAAACCCCCAGTGTTAAGGCGCGATTTTCTAAAAAAACCTTGAGTATCCTGGTTGCCGGTATCTTTGCGGTAAGCACATTAGGCGCATTTATTTTAATGAATGGTAAACCAGACAAAGAACCGAACCTATCTATCGTCGAAGTTGCAAAGAGTGGGATCAGCGTTAACCCGGATATTGCAAAACAACATGGTATCGATGTGGATGACGATGACCTTGATACCGATGAGGCTGGGCCTCAGCCAACACTGACACTTCCTATCACAAATAATGAACAGGAACCCGCATCAGCGCCCCCTGATGATGATAAAAGTGAACCTACTGTCACAAAGCAAGATAGCGCCGGTGTTTCCCCTGCATCGTCTGATAATCTTGGCGATCAGATGCTAAAAATGGCCACAACCACGCCACCAGCTAACCCGGATGCAAATTCACCAGTTGTATCTAAGTCAGATCCTGCTACGCAGTCATTGGTTGACTCAATTAAGGCTGAACCTGGGTTTACTGACGGTAGCGAGGTTTCACAAAACGCAGAGCAACCTGGAACGGTTGAGATAACTCCTGCACAGGAAATCGCTAAAAAAGCACTATCTGGGGCCACTAGTGAAGCCCCGGCTTCAGCTCCAGTTACAGCAGAACCAAATCAACACGCTGCGGCGCAGACCAACCCGGTTCAAACACCGCCATCACCTACCACACGTGATATTGCAGGTGTTGAAAACATCACTAAAGATACCTCTGGCCATCAAATTGACCCAGCTGAGTTCGGTTATACGGAACCCACTAAAACTACTGCTACGTCAGACTATAAAGCAGCATCAGAAGGCTATACAGCCCAACAGTTTGTTGTTCAGGAGAAGAATGCGCTTACTGGCGCTGACCTGGACTATAGTGGGCACTTTAAAACTGTTGAATACAATTCGCAGGGACAAAATACGGTATTCGTTTATTCAACCTTTTCATCAAAAGTATTCTTGTTACCATCGAAAGGTAAGGTCAACGTATACCTTTCTGATGAAAAAGGTTGGTCAGTCTCACTCCTCCCAGGAAATATCCTGCGGGTACAGCGTTCTGAAAACAAGGGGGCATGGTCGCAGGCAACCGACCTCTTTGTACTCAATGGCGAAAACTCCTACTCGTTGATTCTTCAGGCTGTTGGCGATCCTGATAAACGAACCGATTCCCTCAAATTCACAAAAAAGGAACTTTCTAAGCAAACGGACAAGTTGGCCAAAAAATCCAAAGCCTGACTGTTGAATTGAAAATACGAGCGCATCTTTGGTGCGCTTTTTTTTCGGGAGAAGTTACATGACAGATTCATGCATCGACGGCTTAAGGCTGGTTTCGACCAGTTACCACATTGGTTTACCCTGGATTGAATGGTCAGAGGCGAGATCCTACATCGTATGCCGAGCACTGGTAGATCAGGGAGTAATTGCCGGAACTGCTACTATAGGAACACGTCGAAAAAAGGTCAAAGAACGCATCAATCCAGGAGATCGTGGGTTATACCAAGTCACTGAAACTCAGTACGGATGGATAGCACTTAAGGGTGGTGGCGTGATCGATCCCTGCGGCTTTCTTGGTAACTCTTTTTCCGGCCCGGAACCCCAGTTTTGTATCCTTGAGAATGATGAGTGCTATATCAGGGGTATAAATCCTGTTCAGTGCCCGAGAACTCACTTACCTGAACATCTTGTAAGTGATGAGTTATTCCCGCTAACACGCGGTGTTATGCGCGATACATGCAGCCGTCTGCTGGGTTACAGGTTGCATATACAGGGATTGACTATGTCAGAGGCAGCATACCTTCTGTCGAGACCGCTTACCGATTTTGACCGGTACAGCCGCCTGGTATATGAATACTTTATTAAAATGGGACTAAGCAGCATTATGCCATTAAGCAACATCAAAATGCTGCATCCGAATTTAGCCCGTAAAGGTTGGCGTTCATTTTATAACGACCTGGATATGGACGAACTTGAAGCGTTTCTTAAATGATAAAATCAGGGTTCATCCCGAACCCTGATTAAAATTCAATAATTAGGTATGTAATCCACACCACCAGTCCAACGAGATTCCCAGTGGGCCAGATACAGCGCTGTAACATCTGGTGCGTTATAAAGTACAAGGCTATTTTCACTATTTTTATTGAAAGCCGAACTTGAGTAATTATAACTACCGGTTTCAACAGATATCCTATCAACACACAAATACTTATCATGGTGCAGAAGAAATTGATCATTCGTCCGTAACGGAATGCCCGCGTTAACTACTGTATTCATAGTCGAGACTGCATATCGGTTATTATTTTGCCCTTTGTCAACTACGATCCTGACATCTACTCCCCTTCGGTGAGCATTAATTAATGCTTTCGCAATTACGGGTGACGTAAAAGAGTATGCCGCCATACGGATTTCCTGCTGAGCTGAATTGATCAGATCCAGTATTGCTTTCTGTGCAGACCCTTCAGGTGAAAATCCGACAACGACTCTAACGCCACCAGCCGGTAGCATTACTTCTGTTGGATTATCAGCCTGTGCAAAAGTAGAAAAAAATAATAATCCCAACGATGTCAACGTACTGACCAACACCTCTGATTTCAACATATCCACCTCGTTTAAATGTGACACTAGTAAAGTTGGCTTTCATACTCAAAAAGAAGTTTTCATCCAGATTTTCATATATGTTAATAGACACGGATAAATGTCACCTTATATCACACATTGCTATTGTATAACGCCCTGCTTTAACAATGAAATCAAACAAAACAAATTTTATATTAATAAAGTTCCCGGCTCAAACTCGTTAAATAGCTGGAGAACATCCAAAGATCGAAATTATTAAAACTCGTTATTAAGGATGTTTAAATGAACGCTATCAAATTTGAGAAGTTTAAAACCCCGCTGGTGATCACCGGCATTCTGATTCTTGCCATTGTTACCGCTCACGCTTCTGGTTCAACCCAGGCAGGTTTTGACGATGTATGGCTCAAAATCTCTGATTACATGCAGGGTTCTCTGGGTAAGGTGCTGATCGGTCTTATCGTTCTGGTTGGTCTCGCAGCTGCTGTTGTACGTCAGAGTCTGATGTCACTGGCGGTTGCTGTTGGTGGTGCGATCTCCCTGTACTACTCACCGGACATTATCAATGGCATGATGGCCGCATCCCACGCAGTGCAAACCACTTTACCGGCATTCATGTAACCATCATGGATGTAAAAAAAACCGGCTCTGGCCGGTTTTTTTACATCTTCATATTTTATTTCCCGCCCATAGAAAATTCCATAATCCGATGTAAAGAACTATCCAGACCGCAACGATAACCCGGAACCGACGTTGGTAAGCACTGCGTGTTTTGTGTTTAAACATTCGTTGAGCAATGAAACAACCTGGCCACCCGCCCAGCACAATGAGCGCATCCAGCGTCAGTTCATCCACACGGTACTCGCCAGCAGTCGCGGCCTTTTTATCTTTGTAATAGATGTAAATCGAAATCAGACTCCAGATTGACATCCAGACAAAGGACGATAAATAAAACATAGATTACCTCCTGTTGAGGGCCGCAGTAATAGTTTGATGGTACTATCTTATTGTATTACTCATGAACAGATAAATTTGTATTCTTAAAAATGGGTACAATTTGCCCCCATTTTTAAATCATTCGCGCCGTGTCAAAAGGTACTATGAAACGATATCTAACATAAAGGTAATTCTGATGCCGGTAACTGATGAACAGAACGTGATCATAGGTTTCAAACCTACACCTGGCAGTATTGTTTCAGTACAGGCATACGCGGGGTCTGGTAAGACCTTTACACTAAAAGAATTCGCGGATGCAAACCCCTCACTCAAAATTCTCTATATCGTTTTTAATAAAGCTATTAAAGATGATGCAAAAAAGAAATTCCCAAAAAACGTCGAGTGTAAAACATCTCATGGTTTGGCCGTGACCCGGTACAAACACTTTGCTCATAAATACAGACAGTTTATATCCGTGAGCGAATACCGCGCAATGATGGGTGAAGATGACTGGAGAGTGGTTAAGCTTGCAATAAATGGGCTTACCCATTTCATGAATTCAGATGAACACGAAATTACTACTGAACACGTACTTAAAGACTTAAGTAAAACCGATAAAATATCTCAAAGCAGGTTGGATCAAGCGCTACGTGCAGCAAAACGTACATGGCAAATGCAATCTGACCCACTCAACGATGCCTATTGCTCACCGAATACCATCCTCAAGTTGTTCCAGTTATCGAACCCAGCCCTAGACCAGTTCTACAATGTCATTCTCTTCGACGAATCGCAGGACGCAAATCCGGTAACGATCGATATCGTTCTTAGAAACAACTGCTGCAAAGTTTTTGTCGGCGACCAGCACCAAGTGATAAACCGCTGGCGCGGTGCGGAAAACGCCCTTGAGATTGTTGAAGACCACGGGGCTCAGGTTATGCGCCTGACTAAGTCATTCCGGTTTGGGCCTCTTGTTGCAGCACTGGCCAACGTTGTGCTGTCAATGAAGGGTGAAACGTTCCCCTTGGTAGGCCTGGGTAGTCTTGATGCTATCGTTGAGCCATCGGCGATACAGGATCAAAACTTTTACGCCATCATCAGCCGCACCTACATGGGAGTCATACAATCTGCCTACGAGTCGATTATGTGGGGCAAACGGGTGATGTGGAATGGAGGTATTTCAAAATACCGTCTCGACGAGCTCCTTGATTTACATGCGCTAAAAACAGGTAACATTGCTGCTATTAAAAATAACCGTATCACTACGGAATACGGGAACTGGGCAAATTTTTTAGAGATCGCAGAAACCACCAAGGACGTGGACATGGTGCGGGCGATTAAGTTAATGGAAGTCTATGCTGATATCCCCGGGATGGTTGAGACCATGAGGATGAATGAAGCCAGAACAGAAAAGGAAGCTGATTTAATTGTTACCACAGCCCATACCTCGAAGGGAAAGGAATTTGACCATGTCATCATCAATGACGACTTCCCATCCATTATAGAAGCCGTTGTGATGAAGAAGCCACGGGAAGTAATTATTGACGAACTTAATCTGCTGTACGTAACTATTACCAGAACCAAGAAATCTGTAAACATCAATACTTCGTTAATGGAGCTATTAGAAGAATACCGAAGTCGTATTGAGCGAAATGTTTCAGTAGTGATAATCTGACAAAAAAAGCCCTGGTTAATTCAGGGCTCTTTTTTATTTCTATTTATCTTGTTGAGCTGGTGAGGCTTCGCCTGATGTGTCTCTCTGAGAATCGACAACCATAGACTGGATCACTTCAACGAATTTTGAGAAGGGCTGTGCGCCTACAACAGAGACTTCTTTACCGGTGACATTATCACGCACAATCGTGGTTGGTGTACCATCAACACCGGCAGCTGAACCGGCCTCCATATCCTGCTTAATGCGCTTAATCACTTCAGTACTGCCCATACAGGTATCAAATTTCGCCTGGTCTACCTCAAACAGTGCTGGGATGCTGTCCGCATCCTTAAAACCTTTACCGTTTGTTTCAGTATGGTTAAACCAATAATCAGTAACGGCCCAGAAAGCACTCGGCCCTTTCTGCTCCGCAATACACTCAGCAACAGCTGCGCCCTTCGATGCGACCGGCTCATGGAATGACATAGGGTAATGACGCCATTCCCAGTTAACAGCCCCGGCTGTCGCGGTATCAACGATATACTTCGGCGTTTCTTTGAAGCGTTTGCAGAATGGACACTCCAGATCTTCATAGTTGATCAACGAAAACCGAGCGCCAGGCTCGCCATAGATATAACGGCCATCAGTATTTTTATTTGCTTTGTCCCAGCCTTTATAGAGTGCCTTTCGTTCTTCCGCGAGCTTTTGGTCGGCGATAGACTTAAGAGCACCCTTTACTTCGTCCTGAATATTTCCGTTCACTCCCTGTTGAACTGCGGGGTTCTTGGCCAGCGATGTACTAATTTTATCCAGCAGTTGATTGGTCATCACCTGGGTTTTGTACGAGATAAAACTAATTACCATCAACCAAACCATTCCGATTACAACAACGATTCCCCCGGCCCAGGCAAAAATTGTTTTATTTCCAGAACTGCACTTTTCATTTCTTTGCTTATCCATTGTACCCTCGCATTTTGATGGATTAGGACTTAGGTTGTTGGTTATCGATCTGCATCTGAATTCGATATTTCCGCAGCTCTTCCGGTTCACCACTGGAAAGCACATTTAATTCGTGGGCACTTAACCGATAGCCAGGTGTTGAGCAGTATTTATCTTTGATACGGAGGTATTCAGCCCTACTGGCGTTCTGTGTGTTATTAGGAAGGAGAAAGGTATTTTCCCCGCAAAATGCTGGGGTCTGTGTGAACGTGCCACGCGGCCCATTGGCATACTTTGTGTTTGCCACTGAAGTGAGCAAGACCTGGGTGTAATTGTCATGTGCCACATATCGCTTCCCGGATGGATCATTGATGGCATACGGACTCACGAGCGTATGCTCATACCCAGGGTAACGTATAGCCGCGCCACCGCGTTCTGTACCACGCCAGGATTCGGAGTACTGATACTGGTAGGGGTACTCGGCCCTGGCGGGGAGATTGCGCGTTTCGTCGAGGTAAGTACGTTGTGGCTTACCTGTCCCACTGCAACCGCTGGTGATTACGCCGGTAATAACCACCAGCAGGGGCAAAACAATTTTATTCGCCAATTTCATTGCTTAGGCTGTGTCCTTTAATTGCATAATTTTTTGTAAAACAGTCTAATGCAACCCAGTTTCACCATCGCCAGATAATTCCTCGCCGTTTTGTCGTAACGCGTGGCAATGCGACGGTATTCTTTCAGACAGCCAAAACACCGCTCAACAACGTTGCGATTACGATAAGCATCACGATCAAGCTGTGAACGACCATCTGCTGCCATTTTTTCATTAGATTTCCGCGGGATAACCACTTTTATCCCTTTTCGTTTCAGCTCATTGCGAAGCGCATGTCCTGAGTAGGCTTTGTCAGCCAGCACCGCATAACCACGACGTTTCATGCTGCCGTTCTGGCGCTGAACACCAATTCCGTCCAGAAGGCGTAATGCGAACTGGCTTTCGTGAGCCTGTCCGGGACTCAGCACGATATTTAACGGGAGACCGCCTGCATCCGTCGCCATATGGATTTTGGTGCCAAAACCACCGCGAGAGCGACCCAGCCCATGATCTCCGGCGATATCGGGATGTTTTTTTGCGCGCCGGCGGCGCACCTGAGTGCCCGGATATTGCTGCCATCCAGCGCAGTAGCTGACCAGTCAACGAGGCCGTGAGCATCAAGAGAAGAAAGCAACCTGTTGAAAATAATATTAATCACACCCGACTTAGACCACCGGTTAAAGCGGTTATATACGGTTTTCCATGGGCCGTATCGTTCAGGTAAATCACGCCATGGGGCACCAGAGCACAACACCCAGAACATGCCATTGATGATCATACGATGCTCCGCCCATGGGCGTCCGGCCCGTGGTGTTGCAGGTTGAGCGGGCAGTAAAGGCTGGATGATATCCCATGCTTCATCGGGAAGGTCGTAGCGGGCCATAGTTCAATATGTTGTAGAAACAGATGGTTACTATAGCTCAGACGATTAAGGGACACAGCCTAGTCTCCAATTGGATAGCAACGTCATTATCTTAATTTCTCACCCTTGACGTTATGTTTTATGAAGACAAAACGTCGTCATTTTCCAGCACGATTTTTTTCTCAATCGGTTAACTTACAAGGTACTTAACCGGAGAAATCTTTTAATGCTGAGACACATTAAAAATATTCTGAATACTTTTTTGCCTGATAACAAAAAGGCTACCACTGATCTATTCGGTGACGAAATCGATATGTCAGTAGATGAAGAAATCGGGAAACTCATTTCATCACGAGATAATATGCGCTATCCGGCAAGCGAAATCGGATTCCCGGCTCAAGTACCGGGTGAGTACGTATTACGTCATTACCAGAAACCACTTGTGATGGCGATTAAACGAGAACTGGATATTAGGGACTCTGAGTTTAATCAGCTTATTCTTCCTATGCTGATAAATTTCGCTAACTTTGTTCACCTCTTCCCGGCATCCGAAAACCATCATCACCGTGCTGCAACCGGATTGTTGCGTCATTCATTGGAAGTGTGTTTCCAGTGTATCCGGCGTTCTAAAAACATCGAGTTTGATTCAATGGCGGTTCCCGTACATAAATCAAATCGTGCATTAGCATGGCGACTTGCAGTCGCAGCTGGTGGGCTACTTCATGACCTCGGGAAACCATTTACCGATTTTGAAGTATGGAACGAAGACGGGAAAATTCACTGGCCTCCAGGCCATGAACCAATCCATGTCTGGGCAAAAGAGAACAATGTAAAAAGATACTATCTTGTATGGAAACCAGGCCGTCACCGCCAGCATACCTCCAGCACGAGCAATATGTTGTTGATGATCATGCCAAAAGAAATGCATGTTTACCTTCTTAACGGCGGGAATGATATTTTCAATGAATTGACCCGGGCACTGAATGCCAGTGCGCAGCTCAATGCAGAAAAAATCAGTGGTCAGGACGTCAAAAACAAGATCCTCACTACCATTAAGGCCGCCGACTCAGCATCCGTTAACTATGATATGCGGCAATACGCCGGTGATGCGATTCGTGCAAGCCAGTCAGGTGTACCTGCGGTTCAGCGTGTAGTTGATGCCATGCGCCATAGATTGAAAAAAGGAGATTGGATTCCCAACAAGCCAGGAAGCCCTGTATGGGTGACTACCTATGGCGTATTCATCGTCTGGGGTGTTGCGGTCAAGGATATTATTGAGACCGTTAGGAACTCCGGCGCTGTTATTCCACAAACCCAGAATAGTCTGGCTGACCTGATGCTAAGTTATCATCTCTGTCGACCAAACGTTCACCAGGACGATGACACTGCATACTGGCGTATTGCCCCTCATATCTTGAATGATAAAAGTTCAAGAGAAAGCAAAGACCCTAAAGTTGCGTTGAGCTGCATCCTTCTGATATCTCCAGAAGTACTATTTGTCGATACTGTTGACCCTCTACCATGCAGCAGCCGCATCCGTATTGAAGGTAAATGGGTGGAATACCTGACCGGGAGGCCAAACCAGCCAAAACTCGTCGAAAGCGAACCCTACATTGGTCAGAAGCCGGTTCCGTCAACCGGAATACCGAATGAGGTCGACCGCTCAGTTTTACAGGGCGGAACAATCATTGCTGATGAACAGGAATCTCCACTGGAGAGTATTTTTGGAAACCGACAGGTTACGCCGGAAAACGCCCACGAACTGCTGCATAAGCTCAATCTGCTTTCTGATGAGGACTACAATCGTGTAAAGGAAAGAAATACCAGTACCAAAAATCAAAAAGATTGTCTGGATGACACTAATTCACCAACAACTGAGCTGGCGGGCAGCGGGGAATCAAAAGGGCTCAAAGATAATCAACCAAAGCCAGTGTCGGAGAATAATGAACCCAAGCGCCGTCTTTCCCTCAAAGAAACCCTGGCATCGGCACAAACAGAGATTGAGTTCTCTGTACCCAGTTCACTTATAAAAGAACCAAACCATAAAACTCTGAACGAAACCCTTGAGTTTCATTCAATCATCAACTCGTATAATAGCAACGAACCAACTTCAAGCGATGCATTGGATCAGACCCAGCCCTCACCTACCCGTCAGGCATTAAAGGAAATTCAGCTGCACCAGGATGCTGTCGATACCGGCATTCAGTCTGGTGAGGTAATTGATGATTATTCAATTTACGAAGATTATGATTCCATGTGGCAGGATGACGTGAAAGCTGATAACGATTTTGGTTACTCGGCTCATGCGGATACTTCGGCCAACATACCGGCTAACGTAAAATTTTACGATAAATTTAGTCAGCTATACGTATCTGGTCTTGAAGCGGCCAAAGAATTTCTCGTTAAATATGTTACCGACCACTCAGACGATCTTTTCATTGAATCAGGCCACTTAATCATTGCTATTGATAAAGATTTTGATGAGCGTAATTATGCTCTGCTTCAGGACTCCAACTGGTTATGGCAAAGGTTTATGGAAGCCCCAGCCCAGTATTATTTCCATCGTACTCAGAAGTGCTTATATCTCAGAAAAGAACTTAATAATGATATCGACTTGCTGATGGATGGGAAGTTTAACGATCTGCTTTACTCTGCTTTAACTGATGTTTCTGATAAAGATTACAACATTACAGATTTATGCAATGAAATGATTTCAAAAGGTATGCTGAAGCGAACCTATTCTGGAGAGCCTGTCATTGCCGTAAGCGTTGCCTTAAAGCGACGTATTGCGGATGAACTCGGCATTGATATTACTCAATTGCAGAAGATTATGCTGATGCACTTTGATTTCTATTCAAAGACCGGTGTTGACTACATTCTTCCTAATAGTGAACGAATGCATAATCAAATGGTGGATAAAGATGAGTGAGTGGAAATATAACTTACGTTGGCGCACAAATTTTGAAGGCCTTGAGACTCTTGGTTGGACAGCAGGTATAGCCGCAACTATCGGGGTTAATACACTGTTTAACATGCCATCTCTACCCTGTTACCTCTCAGTTGCAGTCCAGGCTGCTTATGGTATTCGTAGTCTCCCGGCAGCATGGGATATTTATACGCACAAACGCCGCCTGAAGCGAAAACCAAAACCACTCGTAATGGACATGAAATCATTTATCGAACAGATGATTCGTGAGCCTGACAGCTATCTTATTTGCAGAGGCTTTGAGTGGGGCCAGAATGAGGGTCAACTGGCATCTGAGTTGATAAAGCGTGACATAAAGAAATTTGTAGCCAAACCATCCAAAAATTTTATGGGCCTCGGCTGGATTCATGCGCTAGGTAAAAAAAACGAATGGATCGGAATTTCTGAAGAACTTTTATCGTTGCATACGCTTATAACTGGCACAACCGGCTCAGGCAAAACAACATATTTTAAACTACTTATTCTTCAAGCCGCACTAAAAAAACAACCACTAATCCTCATTGACCCCAAAAATGATGAAGAACTGGCTGAATGGATGAAGTTCTGTCTGGAATTGGTGGATCGCTCAACGAAATATAATTACGTTTCATTGGCGCATCCTGAAAAATCAGCTCGAATATCTCCAATTACTAACTACACTCAGGCTGGCGAGGTAGCTAACAGAATTACATCGGTTATTCAACGTGCTGATAGTACGAGCAATCCGTTTGTTTCATTTGGTATTATGTCATTAACTACGGTTGTTGAGCTGATGAAAATCTGTGAAATCAAACCGACTTTACGCAATATTAAATCACAACTGAGTGCTGACATCTCTTCATTAGCATCTCTATTGATTATGGCCATCACTAAATTCGGCCACAAGACTTTAGGAGAGTCCGATTTCGACATTATTTTACAGGCGAAAATTGACCGTTACTCGTCTAAAATTAAAGGCCCAAAAGAAATAGCAGAAATATGTGCAGACATTTACCGAAATGACATTAAAGGTAATAAAGGGAAAGGCGATACTTCAATTGAAGCCGGTATTGATATGTTCGGTCATCAGCGCGAACACTTCCAGAAAATGATTCTGAACGTGATGCCAATTCTTAGTCAACTAACTCAAGGGTTTATGTCAGAGTTGTTATCCCCTGACAGTGCTGATGAAGATGAACTGAATGATACTCGTCCAATTTCGAATATTCAGGATATCATCACTACCGGGGGAATGTTGTATTTGGGGTTAAATTCCCTTGCAGATGCTGAGACTGGATCTGCGGTCGGTTCTATTTTCCTGTCTGATATAACATCTGTTAGCTCGACTGTGTACAATTTTTTAAAACCTGGTGGTCAGGACTTGGCTTCTGTAATGGTGTTAATCGATGAAGCAGCTGAAGTTATTAATGACCAAGTTATTAAAATGTTGAATAAAACCCGTGGTGCTGGGTTCCGCTTATTTATTTCGTCGCAATCGACTTCCGACTTCGAAGCCCGTCTCGGTTCAGAAGCCAAAATGAAGCAGGTTATAACCAATACGAACCACTTTACGGCGCTACGCACACCAGATCCTGATGCCCAGGAAGCAGTCATGAAACGAGTACCACCGACAAAGTTCAAATATATTATGCGTGGTCATGGCTCCAGCGCAGGTGCAGATCCTGAACAAATCACCGGCAGTGTCGGGGAACGATTGATGGAGGAAGAAGGCGAGTTATTTCAATCTCAACTGCTAGGTTGGTTACCCAACCTCGAATGCATGGCCATAAATCAGGCTAATAAAATAGTAAAAGGTAAAGTCCCCGTCATATTAATGCCGAGGAATGAGTCCGAGTTAAGCGATGTCCGAACTATCGCTAAAAAGTACCTTTCAATCTACGAACGTCAACAAAAGGTTCGTGGTGAAAAATCACGTATCAGCGCCGAGGGGTAAATATGATTAAAACCAAAACTCTATTAAAGCGTAAAGATGATCAAGCCTCATATGACGGTTTGACCATGATCTGGCCATGTGTTGATGGCATCACTGGGCAAATGTTAGCTCTACTGAAAACCCTTACTCCTGATGAACGCGTTGGTGCAGCAGTGAGCTCCGCTATCAAAGCTTATCATCAGGACAACGAGCAGGAGCTGAATGACTGGGAGCGGCTTGCGATCTATATCATTGAGCTTGGCTTGTTCGTTTGCCGGGAACTTCAACACACGTTGAATTTCTGTGAAATTACTTCACGGATAAATCTCCCGAGAAAGCTAACCAACGAACTGATTATCCAGGCTGGGAGGAAGGCGAAGATTGGGGATATCGAATGTCTGATAAGTTGAATGAGGAAAAGTGGCCTAAGACGATAAAGACACTGATCATCTGGAGTTCGACGATTCTCCTTTTTATCTCTGTCTTCTTTCCGGTTGAGTATTTTAAGTCTAATGCTCTGAAAGAAATCGCATGGGGTCATAAAATGATAGGCGAAAAAGATTTCGTCATGGTATTGCAAAAGGCTCGCGACAATTATACTGAAGCATTTGTAAATACGGGGATTGATAAGGCGTTAAAGGATTTTTACCAGCTTCCTCCCAGCGACATGGCCAACCACGGCGGGCCACTGAAATACTTTGTTGGGCTTTTCCAGAACATTGCCGAGAACCTGAATTATTGGCTCTACATGATTATGTATCGTTTAACACTTGATATGTATTGGTTACCGTACATGGCCGTGGTCATCATCCCGTCTCTGTTTGCAGGGGTAATGCGGTGGATGGCAAAAAGATATAACTTTGGATATGCCAGTCCGTTTCTTAACCGTCGTAGCATGGTATTGATTGGCTGGGGTGTATATAGCGTTCTCCTGTCGCTTTTTATACCGTTACCTGTGCCTCCAATGATCGGGGCACTCATAATGATAGTAATGATTCCTATTGGTTCATCTCTACTTATTTCAAACCTACCAAAACGTATTTAACCTTAAGAAAAGCACCTCAATTTGCGGTGCTTTTCTTTTTCCTCAATATTTCATGTTTGTTAAATTAGCTGTGCGAGGTGATGCATGACTAATTCGAAACCATTTATTCTTTCTGCCCTGCTCTGCCTGACGTTTACCGTAGGGATGATTAGCTATTTGCTAATTTCTGATGTCCCAGAAAAAATCCGTATCCTCAATCAGAAGATCACGGCATCAACTTACCCTCAGTCACGGGATGTCCTGAACAAAGACATGGCTGAAATCATACTGCCCTATCTTAAAAAGCAAAAAGCTGCTGAGGCGTCTCAGGTCAAAGTCCAAAAGCCAAACGAAATCTATACGCCGGAACAATTGCAGCAATCAAGAGGCTACAAATGAAAAAGAACATTTTGAACTCTCTTATATTTGGAATTCCGCTCATGGTTATGGTAAGCACGGCTGCATTTTTTACTTACCAAATCGATAGACAGTCCCAACTTCTTAATGACCTAGCGATCGTTGCTGAGACTCACAAGCCCGTAGTAAACAACAAAAGCGAACTACTGGACGCATTTGCAAAATACATTAATGCAGCGGGCCTAAAACCTGAATCGCAGAAACAATCCAATGTCGGTTACCGGACTGGAAACAAACCCGATACCGCCTATGCGCCTTCTACGGACAACGAACGTATTTATGGGAACCCGGATGCTCAGTTCTATATCATTGAGTATTCCGATTTTGAATGTCAGTACTGCAAACAACATTTCCCAATCGTTATGGATCTCGTGGATTCATCACAAGGGAATATTGCGATGGTTTTCAAACATGTTCCTGTTCACGGGCAGGCTTCCCGTACTGAAGCTTTAGCAGCGGAGTGTGCTGTTGAGCAGGGAGGAAATCCATCTTTCTTCCAGTTATCTAAAGCGTTATTCCGCTACAGCCAATCTGACGGGCACGGTCTTAGCGCACCGCTAGACCAAATCGCCCGCGAAACTGGTTTAGACCCGAACCGCTTACTTGAATGTATCAATGCGGCCAGGCCGTCCAGCAAGATAGCCGACGACGTTCGTGAAGCAGGTCAGCTTGGTATCCAAAAGACCCCTACAAACATTGTTGTCTACGGTGATAAGTCAGCCATTGTTCAGGGCGCAGTAGATGGAGCAGGCCTTATGCAAATGATGGCTCAGCTTGCAGGCTCTGGTCAGAAATAGGCGCATTTTGTCGTCAATAAATCTGAAAAAATTCATATGAGAGGTCATCATGGAACCTGTTTATATTTCTCACTCGATTGACGAACCACCAAAGTTATTTTTTTGGTCGATTGATGAAGCCATGCCATTTTTCGTTGCTCTCGCGGTTGGGATTATCACTGGACGATTATTACCGATGATAATTCTGGGTGTTGTAGTTTCACGTGTTTATGGCGGTTTTCTGGCGCGAGCTTCTGAGAAATATTTTATGCACCTCTGTTACTGGAAATTCGGAGTCACATTCGGTGGTGGCACTTTTGTACCTGAATCCTTCGACCGGGAGTTTATTGTATGAATATCCATAATTTCAAAAAAGGGTTAGTTGGACTTCAGTTAGAAAACAAAAGTTTCAAGTTAATCTCTGCCTCAATGATTCTGGCAAACCTTGTACTTGGTTATGCTCTGTTAGCCAAAACACAACCCATCACTATTATTCCGCCAAACCTTACAGAAACAGCCTGGCTGGATGAAAAAGCCGCCAGCAGCTCTTATATGAAGGCATGGGCGTTATATATAGCCGACAGTTTTGGAAATGCTAACCCAGCCACTTTAGATCTACTCAAGAATTCTATCGGCCCGTTTCTTGACGCTTCAATTTACACAAAAGTTATGAAAGCAATGGACGACCAGATTGACCAAATTAAGCGCGACCGAATCTCGCTTTCTTTTAATCCGGTCGGGGTTATCACCGACCCGTTAGCAGTTGGTACTTTTTATGTCACCGGTAACCAAACTCTCGAAGGTATCACCGGCAAACCATCGACCACGCCAGTCTATTACGAGATTACTGTTAACGTAAAAGGCTACCGGCCCATTATTACGTTCATTGAGATAAAGAGTGGCAAACCGTTGCTGCCAAGTGAAGAAGATAAACACAAAGGTCAAAGGCAGAAATCTTCGGCAGCTCGAACTTCCTGACAGAATTTCGTTAGTTGATTTAACCGAGATATAAATCTTTAAGCGAGAGATTAATAAATCAGCAATCAGTAAACAAAACGGATGTGCCGAAATGAATTTTCTGATTGGTAATAGCCAATTTAAAAATGAACGTAGTGTTGCCACTTATCGGGGGGCTAAATGTTGAATAGTAAACGCATAATTATCCTGTTGCTTACCGCGTCGTCCACATTAGCGACCCATAGCGTAACGGCGGGCGAAATGTCTGTTGATCAAGGCATGGTATTTGAGCAGCCTGATGCGCAGTCGCAACCCAAAGTCACTGCAAAACTCGCCTCTCGACCAGCATCCTCAACTCAGGCAATGCTCAGCACAGAAACACGCCCATATCCTGACAACTATACACCACCAGCAAGTAACTCTATCAATGGCGGGAGTGAACCAGCTATTGATGGCCGTAATATTCAACCAGTACCTGCTGCAATTGCCAGTCCCGTTCCACTCACAAAAGAAGTCATTCCTTCTCGGCTGGAATATATCGTTGCGCCTGGCGTGAACACCCTCGTACCGATTTCGATTAACCAGATCAACCGGCTTGTTACACCGTTTGAACACCCTGTAGTGCAGAAAGTTAAACAGGAGGGTGTAACTGTAAATGTAAAAGATAACGCTCTCTACGTTTCCACCTCAGACAGTAACCCGGCAAGTCTCTATATCAGTGAGAAAGGTGACGAAAGTGTAGCGATCTCCGTGTCGTTAGTACCTCAGAAAATTGCACCGGTGCAAGCCACTCTCATGCTTTCACGAAAGCTGAACAACACGAGTACTTCTGGTGTTATGCCTGCGGCATATAACAACTATGGTGGAAGCGAAGTCAAAGCCAGGCGATGGGAACAGAAAGATAATTACATCGAGACGATTCGCAACATAATGCGAACCATCGCGCTTGGGGACATTCCACCCGGATACTCTCTGGGAAATCTCTCTTCAGGAGTTGGTATCCCGAACTGTAATTTCCGCACGGGTACTGACCAGGATCAGATTCGCTACTCCTTTGCAAATGGCCAGTATCTTCAGGGTAGTCAATTCAGTGTCATCATCGGCGTTGCACAAAACACTGGTTCATCAACAGTAATGGTTGATGAATCACTCTGCACCCATCCTCAGCTTGCAGCAAGAGCACTATGGAGTCGCAACACTCTCCAGCCTGGCCAGCGAACTGAAGCTTACTTCGTTATCCGCAACATCCAGCCAAACGAACAAGCTAACGATTCCATGCGCCCTAAACTCGCGGAGTAAAATCATGCTTATCCCCTTAAAAGAGAAATGGGCCTCAATTTCAGCAAAGCATAAAAAATGGGTTTTATGGGCTGGCGTATTTACTTTCGCCGTTCTTTTTTTGCTCTTGGTTATACCCGACTCAGCTGGCCCCCGAAATCGAGCGCCACAAGAAAAAGTGATTGCCAGCGTCCTTACCGATGGTGATACCAATGGAGTTAGCCAGAATGCTATTGCGGCGCGAATTCGCGCACTCGACAAGACCATTAAAGAGCAAGGTCAACTGATTAAAACGTTAACCGAGAAATATGGTGCTGATCAGACAGCTCAGCGTCTTAGCAATCTGGAGAACAACCAGAAAAAATCAGGCGCTGAGGTTGCAGCTATTAAGAAACGCGTTGATACCGTCTCTAACCCTGTGCCTTACTCACAACAGTCTCGCGGAGCGACACCACTGGCTGGAAACGGCCAACGTAACGTCCCTACTCTGTATAAACCTGAAGAGATATCTGCCCCTTCAGTTGCGCCAAGAAACTCAGGAAGTTTCAATAACGGGAAAACATTACAGCGCGTATACGAAGATGCGGCCCCCCCTGTCGTACCGGAACCCGCAGCAAACCAGCGTCAGCAGAAAGGGAAGGATGGCAAAGCAGTACCAAGCCAGGCAACTCCTGAAATCATCACTGTACAGGAAGATATTGAAGCCGCACCCGTTGCTGACGAAGATGATAACCCCGAGAACCAGACCTACCTTCCTGCAACGTCGATCATAAGTACTGTTTTGATTGCGGGGATGGATGCACCAACATCTCGTGATGCACGAAAAGACCCTTATCCGGCGCTGGCCAGGGTGAAAAAGGATGCAATTCTCCCAAACCGTTTCCGTGCAGATATACGTGAATGCGGAATGCTTGCAGCTGGGTTCGGTGATTTGTCCTCCGAAAGAGCTTATTTCAGATCGGAAGTCATAACGTGCATTCGGGATGACGGTGCAGTTTTTGAAGCCCCACTCGTAGCCTACGCTGTTGGTGAAGATGGTAAATCAGGTGTTCGTGGTCGACTGGTTACCAAACAAGGGCAATACCTGGCACGAGCCCTGACCGCTGGCTTCCTACAGGCTGCATCTCAGCTCTTTAACGTACAGAGTATTCCGACAATCAGTATTAAACGCGATGGAGATAGTAGTGACGCTACTCCTTACCAGCAGGTTATGAGCTCTGACGCACTCCAGGGCGCAGCAGTTTCTGGCGTAGGTGGCGCATTGAATCGTCTTGCCGATTTCTATATGCAAATGGCCGGTGACCTTTTCCCTGTAATTGAAATTGATCCAGGCCGTAGTGTTGATTTTATTGTGCAAAAAGGGGTCATGCTGAAATTCACACGTGTTACTTCAAAAACTCAAACCGTTGGGGGCAAGAAATGATGACGAAGAAAATTGTATCGGCATTGTTTTTAGTTAGTGCCGGTTTTGCGATGTCGGGTTGCTCACTACTGGGCCAGAACGATGAATATGGATGCAAGGGAATGCCCAATTCGGTCACATGTATGAATGTCCGAGATGTGTATGCCCTGACCGATGGAGATGATTACCAGGAGCAGATTGACACCGCATCTGAAAACCAACTTTCGGGAAAGCCTGTGGAGGTTAAGCGGCTGCGCACTACAGCCGGGAACGGTGGACGGAATACTGCCGATGGTGGTCGATACGTCCCTGTGCCTGCTACTGCTGCTGATCCTCAACCCATCCGAACGCAATCTATCGTCATGCGGGTGCTGGTTGACCCCTATGAGACCGCAGATGGAGACCTTAACGTCCCTGGCTACGTCTATACCGAGATTGAGCCGCGTCGTTGGGAAGTCGGTGCAAGAAATAGTGCCACATCAACTGCTGTTATCAGACCAATGTCTGCACCGGTTGCCGCTGCTCCAGCACAATCCCAGGGTGAGACATCACAACCTCCTCAGAAAGGGAGTTACATTAAATAATTGTCCAGTAGTACCGGTATACCGGTACTACTTTTTTCATGTGCTGTATTCCTTGGTCGTCTTTTTAATACCCATCACTGAAAAGGTAAGCACATGAAACAAAAGTCATTATATATTGCTATTGTTCTGGCACTTCATTGTGCTGTAGCCGTGGCAGATAACTCAATCGATAGCACCCAAATTGACGAAGTTACTGTAAATGGTGATGGCAATAACATTTCAGGGCTAACACCCTGTGCAACCCCATCAAACTGTAAATCACCACTCGGCAACTCAAGTGTTTCAGGGAATAACAACACAATTACTTCGTTAACAAACTATATTATTACCGGAAGCAATAATGACTTATCATTTAGTTACGACCCAAGCCAATTCTGGAATGACTACGCCAATAGTTTCAATGTTTACGGGAATAATAATACTGGCACTGGTCTTTTTGATTTGAATCTGGTTGGGAGTGACAATAAAGTTCTAGGACAAAACCTTGCCGTTATGGGTTATAGCAATAACGTTTCAGGAAGTGCATTGCAAGTAATAGGCTCTTATAACGAACTGGATATGGTAGGTATGGGAGCAATTCTTGGTTCCAGAAACACTGCTACTAATTACGCTGGTTCTATAATGGGTACATTCAATACGGTGAGTGGTGGTTCCTACGCTTTGACTATCGGTTCCTTAAACAATATTACAGCTGCACCGATTAATGACCCCTCTGCTGTTTTTAAATTTGGCAACATCACAATCGGCACAATTAATACCATTGATTCCGACGAATCGATCGTGCTTGGCAACTACAATACTGTATCCGATGATAACGCAATTGTTATTGGTAATTATGCTTCTGCTTCAAATGGAGGTATTTCCATTGGGAACGGTTCATTCTCCAATAGTGCTGATACCGTATCGTTTGGTTCAGCTACGGTACAAAGAACACTGACTAATGTTGCTGATGGTTCCAGCCGGTATGATGCGGTGAACTATGGTCAGCTCATGAATTCCGTTAGTTCACTTCAGGCGTACACTGATAGTGCCATCAGTTCGTACCTTTCATCCATTGGCTCTGGCTCTAACACAACGCCACCTACTACAGGCGGAAATAACAATAACGGTACGGACGGCAGCGGGACAGGAAGTGGTACAGGGTCTGGTAGCAGTAACGACAATAGCCAGACTGCCACGGATACTAATACTTATACCGACGAGCGTGAAGTGTCGATCAACGCTCGTACCGACAGTCTAATTGCAACTGAAAGCGCATCCCGAGTTGCTGGCGATGCTCAAACTCTTGTAAGTGCAAACAGTCATACGGATGCCCGTGAATCTGTCATCAACTCAAGGACTGATTTCCTTGTCGATACTGAGCGCCAGTCACGGATTGATGGTGACCGACAGACCTTGGCTTCAGCTAATAGCTACACAAACCAGAAGTTCTCTGACCTTAAAAAGACGGTTGACCGTAATGATAAAAGAGCAAAAGCAGGCTCAGCAAGCGCAATTGCTATCGCTTCAATTCCCTTCCTCAATAACGTGTCGGGTTTTGGCATGGCGATGGGCGCGTACCGAGACCAGGGGGCAATTTCGGGAGGAGCGAATTACGCTATCAATGAAAAAGTAAACGTCCGCTTTAGCATGTCGGCTGATACAGCCGGTGGTGTTGGAGCTGGTGCAGGATTTGCGGTTGGCTTCCAGTAATAATAAAGCATAAATAAAAAGCCACTTTTTTGTGGCTTTTTATTTGGACTAATTGAGTAATTAAAACCGATATTAACATTTCATCACTTCCTTTTTTTGGGGACAGTTTGCAGCCCTTTTCCCTGCGGCAAAATAAATCAATATGTGAAAATGAAACCTCTCTCATTTGGAGCGGTTACTATGAACTTTATCAAACATGTCGCGACTGCGGCACTTTTGGTGGCACTTTCTGCATCAGCTTCTGTATTCGCCGATACAGTAAAAACAAACACCGGGAATATCGATACGATTTTCAATGAAAAAGCGTTCAAGAACATTCCTCAGAATTCGCAGGAAGTAAAACGTTTTGTCGTCCCTACTAACGGCATCATCGCACTAGAGATTGATGGGAAAGTTAATTTGCTGTCTTCTAATGGCCGCTTCGTTATACAGGGAACGCTCTATGACACATGGGCTAAAAAGCCTCTGACCACCATGAGCGAAATAACCAAGAACGCCAGCATCATTCCGATGAAAGAGCTGAACCTAAATATCGCGGACTTGCGCCCAGCCGTATGGGGCGATGGGCCTAAAAAGGTCATGATATTTACCGCACCTGGTTGTGAAGCCTGTGCAGCCCCACTTTCAGCACTTGCTGACCTCGACCCGAAAGAATTCACCGTTAGCGTTCTGTCGCTCGGAGCTCTGGGCCCGGCAAGCCAGCAGCGAAATATTGAATTGTATTGTGCATCCGACCGCTACCGCGCAGACCGCGCAATTATCAGCGGAAATTCCACTCAGAAATTCGACCAGGTAAAGAACTGCGATATGCAGGCTCTGGCTCGACGTGAAGTTACGGCTCAGATACTAGGTGTCAGCATGATCCCTTTCATTGTGCGTGATGACGGCTCCTACGTACTCGGCTCACCAAAACAAGGCCTCAAAAACTTTATCGAGAACAAGTAACACTTTCTTGGGAATCCTGGAGGCATTATGAGTGAATCTTTAATTTTTCAGCGACTCAAAAACCTGAAGCGTTTTTCTGACTTGTGTCCTGTACGTGCATATGACGAATCCAATCATTTGTTTATGTGCGACAACAAATATGTTGGTTTCGGATTTGTTTGTCGTCCCTTAAGCGGGACAACCGGCAAGGAGATGACTAACCTTCAAACGTTGCTGTCTTCCAACTTCCCCGCCAAAACTATCGTTCAGTTTGACCTGGTTGCAAGCCCAAACATCGTACAGAAAATTAACCGGATGGACGTATTGCGTATGGATTGCCGGGACGCAATCCTGCGTAACGCAATTTATAACCGCTCTAAATTCCTTTTGAAAAGCACCGAAACGCCGATGAAGCGAACCGGGACTCGCGTCCGAAATTGTGTGCTTCTCATTACAGTAAAAATTCCGATCAAATATAACTATGAAATGCGTGAAGAAGAATTCAATCACGTTAACGAGCTGCGGAATGTGTTCGAAACGACGCTGAGCATCACTGGTTTGTGTCCCGGTGCATTGACGCGTGAAAGTTACATCGATGTTCTGAGCTCCATTTGCAACCAGGGTGAAAGCGCCTCCTGGAGAGACCGGACGCCGGTACAGCCACAAGAAGACAAGTACATTTCAGAACAGTTAGTCGACCACGATCGCATGTTTTTCATTAAGAAAGACTATTGCGGTTTTGGTGATCCGACAGATTCCGAGCTTCGTGGAGAAGCACCTACACCGACAACGTTTGTGAAAACATTGAGTGCGCGAAAATTCCCGAAAAGATTCTTTCCCGGGCAAGCGCAATACTTTCTCGGCGATATGATGAGTGGTGTTACTGGAATTAAATCATCCTGCATCATCTCAATGAGCCTGATTTTCTTTGATCAGCAAAGTGAAAAAACTAAATTCACCTCGAAACGTAACTGGGTTGTTCAGCAAACCAGTGGCCCATTAATTAAGTGGGTTCCATCACTCATAAACTTGCGTGAGGGCTTCGATCTTCTTAGCGAAAAAGTTGATAACAACGACCCAATTTGCAAAGCCAAATTTACGGTATCAATCTTCTCTAACTCAAAAGATGGCGTGTTACGCGCTGCTCAGGAAGCTGCAAGTTATCTGAACACCTATCAGTTTAAGATGATCCCAGATACCTACTATGTTGCGCCAATTTTCCTGTCAGCTCTGCCAATGTTTAACGAAGCATCAGCAGAAAAGTCCATTGGCCGATATCGAACAATGGCACTCAGTGAAGCGATGGTACTTTCACCTCTCTATGCAGATTGGCAAGGTACAGACAAACCCGCCTTAATGCTGACATCGCGCTCTGGCCAGATCCAATCACTGGACTTGTTTGATTCTGATACTAACTATAACGCCTGTATCGCAGCTGAGTCGGGGTCGGGTAAGTCATTCCTGACAAACTACATTATCACCGCCTACAGAAGCCTCGGGGCTAAAGTCTGGTGTATTGATGTAGGTGACTCGTACAAAAATATCTGTGAGACCTACCAGGGCGATTATCTCGACTTCAATCCCAAAACCAGGCCATGTCTTAACTTCTTCGAACTGATCGAAGACTATTTCGGTGAGTCTGAAGATGATGACTCCAGTGGCGGTGAAGAAGATCTGATCATCGGATTGTTATCGGTGATGGCAGCTCCTAAAGAAGGTCTGAATTCATTCGAAGAGTCTCGACTTAAACAACATGTAGCTGATCTTGTCCGTGTACACAAGAAGCTGACCACCGTTGATATGGTTGCTGATTCACTGCTGAAAGATGAAGATAAAGACATTAAACGTATTGGCCATCAGCTCTATCCGTTCACGAGTGCGGGCCAGTACGGGAAGTACTTTGTTGGTAAGAACAATATCGACTTCAAAAATCCGTTCACTGTACTTGAACTTTCCCGACTGGAAAGTTCAGAACACCTTAAACAGGTTGTCCTCCTTCAGCTGATTTATCAAATCCAGCAGGACATGTTCATGGGCGACCGTAGCCAGATGAAGCTGGTCATTATCGATGAGGCCTGGGCATTGTTATCAGGAAATATCGGGGCGTTCATCGAGAAAGGTTATCGCCGGTTCCGTAAATATAACGGAGCTGCAATTACCATCACCCAGTCTATCAACGATATTTACAAAGATAGTATCGGGAAATCGATCGCAGATAACTCAGCCTTTATGCTCTTGCTGGGGCAAAGTGAATCCGCAGTGAACGAAGCTGAAGCAAATAAACGTCTGGCGCTGGACGAGGCTGGTTACCGGTTCCTTAAAACCGTTCGTTCCACGAAAGGTGTCTACTCAGAAATCTTTGTCATTTCTAAAGCGGGCCAGGGTATTTGCAGACTTGTGGTTGACCCATTCAGCTTACTTCTCTATTCGACTGACCCGAAAGACGTTGCCGCGATCAAAGACAGAAAGTCCCGGGGGATCAATACCGAAGAGGCTATCAACGAAATTCTGGTTGAGCGGGGGTTAGCCGCATGATTAAAACCGCTGCAATTGCGCTGCTTTTTGGTTTCATCGGAGCCGCCCTTTTTGGGCGGTTATTCCCACCAGCCTCGCCCTATGACTATGTTGCAGTCATCAACTTTATGGACGATAAAGGTCAACCGTTAGGTGAAGCCCAGTCAAGGCTGGTATTAGCCCGCGCTGAGAAACTGTCAGAGGCGGGGTATCTTGTGCTCAATGCCTCAGCCCTTTATAGCTACCCTACGGGGCTCAAGATCCCCCAGACCATCAACACTCAGCAATAGCGGTGGGCGAATGAATACACCCAAATCAGTATGGAGCTTAATATTTCGTAAAAAGCGAAGCTGGAGGCAACATATTGTTTTCAGCATCGTTGTTATTTTCTTAACCGCACCGCTGACGCTATACGTGCTTAACCGGTATGAGATTGGTATCGATCCACAAAATAACCAATGTCTTCCTCCGTACCGAATATATCTCGTCGATAAAATGGACAAATCAATCGTCAAAGGGAAAATTTACGCCTTTCATTCTGAGCTAATGCAACCATATGGCAAAGGGCTGAAAATTGTTGATGGCATTGCGGGAGACACAGTCTCCGTTGATCCCGAAGAGACTGCAATTAACGGCTCTATGGTCGGTGAGGGACTGGCATTAGCAGCAGAATCTGGCCATACCGAACAGGAGCTAACGCGTAGTGGTGTCGTACCGAATGGTCGCCTGTGGATGATGGGGCGCACCAGATACAGTTTTGATTCCAGGTACTGGGGATCATTAGACGAGTCACAAATTATAGGCCGAGCGTATCCATTATGGTAAAAAAAACACCTTTTCGACTTTCGATATTGGCATTTGTAACCGCTGTTGTTTTCACTCCAGTCTGGGCCGAAAACACTGGTATCTATTTAAGTGATCTGCCGTCAAGACCGGTATCCAACTTAGATAATATTCCGACAAGACCGGCTAATAACTACTCAGTCACTGACATTCAAAAAGCTAAGCGTCAATTATCTGCAACTGAAATGAAAGATATTGACAGTCTCATAAAAGCGGCTCGTGATAATCAAAATGCCACTGCCGACCGCGCTACTGACACGGTTAAAGATAATCGAAAAATGATGGGTGAAATGCCCGAGTATAAAAATACAGATGAACTAGTCGATGATGCGGTAAGAGGAGCGTTAGCAAAGTCTGATATGACTAACGAGAAACAAAATAAGCCAGCCGGTGATTTTATTTATATTCTCGTCTCCGCGTCTCTCAGCGATGCTGAAATCACCGACATTCTCAAGTTATACGATGGACGCACGGATATCGCTCTGGTTGTCCAGGGGGCAAAAGATAAAAAGAACCTGCTTGATGAACTTACCCACTGGCAGAAACTTTCCTTCGACTCCAAGTCTTCTCTGGCCGTAAACCTCGATCCAACTGTATTCAAAAACTACAACGTTAGTTCTGTACCGACCATTATCCATGAAAAAGATGGTGAGCTGGTGGCCAGGGTGACAGGCATCTATGACATCGCGTACCTGAAAGACAAGACCGGCGACCTTGGTGTGGCCGGGCCCGCTGTTGGGGTCGTAGAGAAGAACCTTATTGATGAACTACAGGAGAGTGTCGCTAAACTCGATTTTGATGGCATGAAGAAAAAGGCCATTGATAACTACTGGCCCCGCCAGGTTTTCCAGGAATTCCCGGAAGCGACAAAGCGAGCTACCAGAACCATCGATCCGACGGTCATTATCCCTCAAAACATTACTTCACCTAACGGCGATATCGTTGCAAAACGGGGGCGATTTAACCCGCTAACTGTGATGCCATTTACCATCAAGCTAATCTTTTTCGATGCACGTGAAGAATGGCAACGCCAGTTCGCCAGGTATCAGTTTGAACATACACCAGCCTCCCTCACGCCAATACTGGTCACGACAAACGTGTATGGTGATGGCTGGCAGACCTTCCGTGACACCAAGAAAGAATACGGTGACTTCGCAAGGCTATACATGATTCAGCCAGGCATGGCCGAACATTATGGTTTGATAAACGTGCCCAGCGTTGTGACAGCCGACAGTAAGCGATTCATTAATGATGAATATTCACGCAAAGATTTTGAGGAGCTGAAATGAAAAAAATTCTCTCAGTTCTGAAATCACCCAAGACCCTGGTGCTCGCATGTCTGGCTTTTACTATGCCGGTTTTTGCGGCTGACGTTTCATCACCCGTACAGAACAAGGTCTGTCATGATAACCAAGTCTTATCAGCGAAACTCATTACGGATGTTTGCTGGAACTGTATTTTCCCGATAAAGCTTGCCGGTATTAATCTGTCGATGACAGGTACTGCACCTGACAATGCAGCATCAGGGACAGTATGTGCCTGTAAGGATGGATTGAACGTCTATCACCCGGGTGTATTGACCGCGATGTGGGAACCGAGAAAGCTCATCGAGTTAACGAGAACACCCGGGTGCATGTCATCCCTAGGAGGGGTAACACTCGACCTTGGTAATGATTTGCAGTTTGGCCCGCAGACCGATGGAGCAGCCGAGGAACAGCGGGAGCGTTTCTCAATAAGTTTCTACAACGCACATATGTATGCTATGCCGTTATTAAGAATGTTGGATATGTATCTACCCGGTCAATGTAATGCCGACCCATACAGCGATTTTGATATCATTAATTTCACGGAGATTGACCCGACCTGGAATAATACGATGCTGGCATTCTTCCAGAACCCGGAATCAGCAGCTGTGGCTAACGTGATAGCAATGCAGGCTTGCGCCGGTGAAGCAGCGGCACAATTTGCAGGTAAACAGCCAATAGACTCACTTTGGTGGTGTGCCGGTTCCTGGGGTGGGCAGTATCCTTTAACTGGATCGGTACGGAGTATGGATGCCCCCAGAACAACCAGCCTGGTCGGGATCCGTATGCTGGCCGCAGAACATCGTCGTGGACTGGCCTACCGTTCGATGGGAAACGATACTGTTTGTCGCTCCAAGATTTACCCAACGTTGCCAAAGCAACAGTACAAATTGAATATGTTCTACCCTACCCCGGAGACAAAAAACAGTCATGAGGTCGGTGAGTCCCCATACCAATGGCAAGGTGGGCCTTTCCGTTATCCAACCGGTAAAGGCCAGGACAGCACCTACATGATTTTCCAGTGGGTAGATTGTTGCCGCACAATGTAATAAAAAAACCCTGCAATGCAGGGTTTTTAATTTCTGTTTTTCGTTGAATTAAGCCTGCCGTTTAATGGCCTCATTCTGATCATCATTCGCTTCATTACTGGCATCCTGCAACACCTTTGTTTCCTGGTCTACCTGGGTAGGTTCTGTCTCAGTGCTTCCAGCCAATTCTTTTTCAGCGGCCCGGCCATTGGCCTGATTAAGCTCATCAGCAGATGCCTGCGCGTGACGTTTGAGTGATGCTGCCAGATCACGAATGAGATTATGAAGACGAGACTTAAACTCCTCGACCTCATCCTGATTAAAACAGTTATTTAACCAGAGGGTATCGATGATCTGGTGCAATTTATCAAAGTTCTGAATAATGCGGATAACCCGCAGCGCTTGCGGCGTTCTGATGCGAACCTCATGTTCTTTTGGATGGGTATACCCGACTTCATTGAGGCTGCTGCGTTCTTCTTCTTTTACCGCACGGTTCAGAATAGCAATGTTATTTTCCAGTTCTTTCTCAGGCATGTCGATTACTTCGTTAACCGCCTTCAGTGTACGTTCAATCGCACCACTGTATTTAGTGCCAAGCCGTTCAAGGGCTCGGCTGTTATTGGTCAGATTGAAGAGAGCCTGGGAGATAATGTTAAAATTACGGGACTGTACCCGAATACCTTCCTGGGTGTGAAGAGTAAATTTCACGACAGCTTCAGGATTGGAATATTCGACACGAGAGTTAGGGGTTCGGTTATCCTGAGCCCCACTCTTTTTAGCTTGTTTTACGGTTTGTACCGGTGCTTTAGCCATAACAGAACCTCGGAGTTAATTTGTATGCCAATTGATTAGGCCAAAACTCAGGATAGTTGTCATTGAAAAATGGCTGCAATATGACCATGAAAAACCGACTTGAAAAATTAAACCAATATGCTTAAATGAATAAGAACCGAGCTGACGGACATCAGCACAACTTCCTAGTTAATTTCGCGCTCAACCAGCGCCCACCGGATGACCTCCTCCCGGGTTAACTACGCCTTCTACAGGCCCGAGCATCTCTGATGTGTTTAGGTTAAACCTGACATGTCTCTTTGCTTACCCAAACGGGTATTTTGGTTCTCAATCCCAAACAAAAAAAATTGTTAATCCTTTTAACTCCAGCGAATCAACAGATGTGCAGTTTTGTGTACATCCGTTTAGTTTACCTTTTAGGTAGCTAAATTTTCGCATTCTAAATTTATAGGTGATCTATGTCTGACCCAATCTCATTAATGGCAGGTATCGTATTTTTTGGTGCTGTGTATTACCGTGCCGAATATATCAGATTCCTTGGCCCAATCTGGCTGGCAATTTTTATAACGGAACGCGGTTTACTGTTCACTGGTCTCGGTTTTGTTACCGCGACTGTATGTGTAGTTGTTGCTTTACTCGTTATTTATAATTCATTCTTTACCAAGTCTGGGAAAAAATCTAATGAAGCAACTAATGGAAACATGGTTGAAGGTGTTTCTCGGGCTGGGTCAAATAATGACAAAGCCAAATATGCAAACCATCGTTTTGAAGGAAAGCTTGTTTACCACGGTCTCGAAAACTGGAAACACGATCCTAATAACGATAAATCGTATTTAGTCACAATACGTAGTGGTGGGAAAGACCATGAAATTTGGGCTGTTGGGCTCAAAAATGCTGTTGAGACTTGTGGAGCACAAGTTGGTGATATTGTTTCAGTCTGGAAAGAGTCTGAAGTAAGAACCGACAAAGCACAAGTGTTTGACGAAAGCGGTAAGGTTACAGGGTATCGTACTCTCCTTAACGAAAAACGTCGCGGCATTTGGGTTATGCAAGTACTCGCCGAAAGCTAAAATATTCTTAATTCAGGCTATAAGCCTTAACTTTTTAATCTTTTAAATATATGAGGTATATTATGACAATTGTCTATGGTAGTAGCATTGAGCCGGGTGGTATGGAACTGGATGATTACACAATGATTGCAGAGTGTGAAAATTGTGGGAAAGACTGCCGACATCGGATTTATGAAGACTGTGTTGCAGGGGCAATAAACCAGAGATTCTCTTATACGTGTAATCACTGCGGTTATCATTCCTGTAACGCTGAAGTATGTGACGTATGCGATAGCATCGAATGCGAAGAACATGCTGGTCGTTATCAGTCTAATATTTTCTTCGAAATGCATGAGCTCATTGAGCTCATGAAAATAGAGGGAGATATACTGGCAATCAGAGCAAAAATCAATGTAGGCGCTCACGACTTTGGAGATCTTTCAAAGTTAGATGATTGCCTGCATAGGCTCACCTTTCCAGGTTACTATGAACGGCGAAATACTGATCTCTATAAAGAGATATCAGATGCTTCAACCGACATGGCAATCCAAACATGGAAGCGTCTGGAACGCTTGTTATGCTAAACCTCCCTATAAAAACCCAGCGAAAGCTGGGTTTTTTTCTTTTCTGGATTGACCAACCAAACGTCGTATCATAATCTTATATCGCGGGCATCCCGCTTAACTTCTTTTAACACTCTTTATTTCGGCAACGCGCCATCCCTGAATGAATAAGTTCATTCGCACGGCTTCCCTACGCCCATAGAATTCGACACACGGTGCATCATGCATCGTGTTTTCTGCGCCGTCGAAAAAGGTGTTTTTCCTCTTGTTGAGGATACAGTGAGTCCAGCACTCTAACTGGATGCTTCACAAATCTTTCTAATTTTTGTGCCTATAGCACTAAATCATTTTAACTTTTTTAATTTAAAAATTTATGAGGTATAAACTATGCAATCCAGAGCAAAGGGTATTGTTGCGATAGAACCTAAATATGTGCCTGCATCTAACAATGCAGATTCATATATTTATTTCCGTTTGCGCTGTGACATGTCCATTAGCGGCAAGTCTCAGACCGAGTTCTATTCGATAAAAGCATTTGGTAAAGTCGCGGATTTTCTACGCGATAATATTCAAATGAATACCGAACTGTATATCGAAGCATTAGCTCGATCATTCCGTTATACAAAACATGGTATTGACCAAATGAGGACTGAGTTTCATGTTTTCATGGCTCGAATCATTCAGACTGGTCAATCAATAGATACCCGTGCAAATGAAACTGTAAAGCCACCATCTACATCAACCGTCACTTCGCTATCCCCTCAAGTAGCGCAAAAACTTAAGGACGATATGAAGTGGCAGAAAATGTCTGATGAAGAGGTAAGAACTGCTTCTGAAAAATGGAGAACAGTATATGCCGAGCAAAAGCAGCTGCACCCTGGAAAAGAGTCTGTATCACCAGACAACAATAAAAATTCAGTAGAGAAGATACCAGAAGCTTCGCCGAAGCTGGATGCTAAGAATAGAGCCGTGCAGACATCACGTCCGCAAGCCGCAACCTCTAAGCACCCTGTCAACATGCAAGCCTGGACAAATCTGCCAGCCGATAATTCGACAGCAGCCGTTATTGTAGCTCGTATGAAACTTAATGAAAAATTAAGCTCCTCCGGGCAAGTAACTTTAACTAACGCATATTCATCAGTTCGCGGTTGATATGACTGGTTGCTGATTCCTCAGCAACCTTCTTCTTTTTTAATCTTATAATTTATTTAATTTAATGAGGTATATATGTACTCAAATAAATCACGTAGTTCTGGTTCATTCTCAAACAACAATAAAGGGAACACCGATATTGTCGTTAAGATAGACAGCATTGCTCGACATATGTTGTCGCTCGAAAAGATGTTTGCATCCGCAGGTTCCAGTTCACCTCACATCTCATTCGAACGTGAATGCGTTTTTGCAAAACATATTGTCAACAATAATAACTACTTGGCTGACATAGCAGTTAATAATCCAAAGTCCTTCGAAACAGCATTCCTTCAGCTTGCAAGTAGCGGCCTTACTCTTGACCCGGCGCAGAAGCAGGCTTACCTGGTTCCACGCGATGGTCGTGTCATTCTTGACGTGTCCTATATTGGGCTCAGCAGGATGGCCACCGATGAAGGTTTATGCGAAGACATTGTGGCTGAATTAGTTTTTGAAAAGGACTCATTTAAAACCAATGGTCGTCGTTCCAGCCCAGACCACGAATTTGACCCCTTTGCTTATAAAGGGGGACTCGTTCTCACAAACACCGATCAGGGTGCTTTAGGAGATCGAGGCATGTTCAGGGGGGCTTATGTCGACTATTTAATGAAGGATGGACGTCATCTGGTATTTTTCATTGACCTTCAGGATTTAGCTCAATCTCGGGCGAAATCCGAATCTTGGGCAAAAGTGGAGAAACGGCAGTATTCACCGTGGACTCAGTTCCCTTGGAAGATGGTGCTCAAGTCAGCTATTAAGCAGACCATACACTTAATTCCTGGTAACCGTACTCGCCTGAGTTCAATGATTGAATATCTGAACACTGCTGGTGGTGAAGGTTTCCGTACAGCAACAATACCCGTCGCAGCTGCTGAAGCTGAAATGGAGGTTAGACAAGAAGCCAGGACGGCTGGTAATACGGATACTACAATCCGAACTGCAAAGTCTGATGATAAAGTTATTGAAGGTGAGTTTAATAAGCTCCCTGAAGAACCTGATTCAACCGAGCAGCAGGACATCAAGAGCAATACACCAACCGATGTTTACGATACGGCTGAGGGAAATACACCTCCAGCTGACGTAAATGGTTCGGCTGATGATATTCTCCCTCCACCCGGAGAAACCAATGGGCAGTCCAATGAAGAAATGTCTGAGCATCCCGGGGTCAGAAAATGGGCTGAACGCAGAATTAAAAAGTTAGTAAGCCGGGCAGAAAAGACGCTTGGATACGAAACTATTTTAAACGATGCAAAAAGCAGTTTCGATCTGAATGAAAGTGAGCTGGCATTCGCTCGCTTATCTTTAGAAAAATCCCGTCGGTCACTTCTCAAAAATCATTTAACTAACGCAGTAGGTAGCTTCGATTTTACTCAAGTACTTAACTTCATCGAAAAAATGGGTAAGGGTGAGTTTAAAACCGACGCGGCCAAATGGGTCGGTGAAGTCCAAGCCGAATCAATGGAAATACACAAGTTATATCTTGAGGCTGTTAATACATCTGATTTTGTGAGGCTCAATGCCGCTCTCAACAATGTGACATTTCCCCCTCTAAAAGAAATGGTAGAAGGTCTTATTGAAGATCTTCTGGCCGCTTAACTTATCCGGCAGGAAACTGCCGGTTTAACTTTCTAAATTTATCTTAAGGTGATCATTATGTCTGACATTTATGAAGTCGTTGATGTTGTGCAGGGCTCAAAGGAATGGCTCGAATGGCGTAAAACTGGTGTGACAGCAACATGCTCCCCTATTCTGTTAGAGGAGGCTGGTGCAACTAAAACGCCCTACGAACTCTATTTGCAATACGCTGGCCTGATTAAGGCAGAAGACCTTTCTGTCATTAAACAGGTTGATGCTGGTAAAAAGCTTGAAGCACTTGCCAGAAGTTACTGCGAAAAAGAGATTGGACAAATCGCCCTGCCTTTCTGTGTAAGGAACAAAAAGTATCCTTACATGATTGCTTCGCTGGATGGGCAGTTCGACGATGGTTCAATCCTTGAGATAAAGAATCTTTGCGAGAGCAAACATCTTTCTATTCTTCAGCTTGAAACCAAATCGCCAGAATTCCGTTATTACTACTGGCAAGTTCAGCACCAGCTGCTGACAACAGGCGCACCCCAGGCGTATCTTGTGTTTTGGTCGGCCACTGACCAGACCAAGGTCTTTAAAATTATGCCTTCGAAGAAAGCGTTTTATCGAGTCCAGGTTGCCTGCGAATACTTCTGGAATAAGGTTCAGACAAAAACAGCTCTACCGTTTGATAAGGAAAAAGATATTTTGCTTATCTCTGACCCTGAAATCATGTCTCAGACACAAGGCTTTAAGCTTCCAGACGACCTCGAAGCTCGTGTGGTAGACATAGCCAGACAAGTTGGAACATTGCAGCAGATGGAGAAAGAGTTGGCTTTAAAGAAAAAGCAGTTCGAAGAATACCAGAACGCGGTCAATTTATTGATCCAGGGTCTAGGTGCTTCTATTGGCTTTTCCTATAACGAGCTGGTTAGAATCGATGGCTTTGGCTTTCGTTTTCTTCAGTCTCGCGTACCGGAAAAACCGAGCTACAAACGAATCTGCGATAAATTATCTATTGACCCCAAACATCATCCAGAATGTTACGGTCAGTCATCGGTACGAAATTCGTTAAGTACCTATGAATATAAATCAACTCTGACTGATACTGTCTACATTCCTTTGGATGACACTTCCGTACTGGTATCTCCTGGTGCAGAAGAGACAGACTCAGCCCAACAATACGTTGTTTTTTAATTATTGAGCCCAGTTTAAAACTGGGCTTTTTTTTTGCTTGACCAATTACACATCCTTTATTATCTTTAAATAGCGGCTTAGTCCGCTTAACTTCAGGCAACTGCCTTTAAACACCTTCTAAATTCGGCGCTCAAGCCACTCCTGAATACCTCCTGGTATTCACAAGGATTTCTTTCGCCTAAACAAATTCGATAGCCTGCGGCTCTCATAAGCGGCAGGCTTTTTTGTCCGTCGAAAAAGGTGTTTTGTTGTCACGTAGACAACAACAAGTGCCTCAGTCACTCCCAAACTGAAACTAGTACCTAACTTCAGCCTTCATGCAAGGCCTAATTCATCTAATTCACTAATCTTTTTAAATGAGGAGTCTGATCATGTTTCTTGTAAATATGACTGCATATCTTGCATCCCCAGAACAACGGGAAATGGGCGTTATTGATGTCGATCAGCAAGTATCACACGCATTACGTGAACTGTTGACCTTTAATACCTGTCCTTCAGAAGATGTTATGACCGATAAAGCTAAAGAATTTGCTGAAATCGCTACATCACTCTGTAATAAATATAAGGCTGATGGTGTACTTGTTTATGCCAAAACCTATTTTATGCCTGTTCTGGTCTCTGCATTGAGAGCCAGAGGCATCGTTTCTTATGTAACGTATGCACCAAAGGTTACCAGTGTTGATAACAGTGGCAGTGTTAGCCGCAATTATAAGCATGTCGATTTAGTACGTGCTGATATTGCTGCATAACATCATTCTTCTTAATTAATTTTTAATTTTTAAATCTATCTAATTTAATGAGGTATATCATGACTACTAATTTCGCAAACCTGTCTGTTGAAATCATGGCGCGCTCTACACCTGTCCACCCTTCTGTATTTGGTATTGTTGTTCCAGATCATCAGATGGATAAAGTTAAACCGTTCCAGGGATTTGACTCAGCCAATCCATTTAGTGCATTCGTGCCTAAACAGAATGACGACTATGTTTTTGAAGCGTATTTGCGTTCATCTGTACTGATGTGGATTAACTATCCACAAAATCAGTCTCTGTGGATCTCTGGCCCAACAGGTTGTGGCAAAACCAGTGTTGTCGAACAAGTAGCAGCAAGACTTAACTGGCCTGTCATGAAAACTACAGCTTCACAAGACCTGGATATTAACAATCTCATTGGCGGTCTCCGGCTTCAGTGTAATGAACTGACCGGTGATACCAAGACTGTTTTTGTTCATGGCCCACTGACGCTGGCGTACAAGTATGGACTGATTTTCCTACTCGATGAGTACGATCAATTAGACCCATCCTGTGCCAATGCCTTTAACGCCATCCTCGAAGGAGGGAATTTAGTTATTCCTGAAACCAACGAGGTAATTAAACAGCACCCGAACTTCAGATTTGTTGCAACGGCTAACTCAATTGGTCAGGGCGATTTTACTGGCGTTTATGGCGGTGTGAAAACATTAAATGTGGCCAACCTTGACCGCTATATGTTTATCACTGCTGACTATATGCCAAAAGAAACCGAGACTAAATTGATTACCAAATATATCCCCGACACCAAAGTCGCGGAGAAATTTGTTGACGTTGCGAATATGATTCGCGGTCTTTTTGTAGGCAAGAATATCACCGGTGAAATTGACACTAGTGTCAATACTAACAGTGCAAAACTCCCGGACGGTGTTCTTCCCGACACTCGTTTATCAGTAACGTGTTCAACTCGTTCGCTGGTGGCCTGGCTTGACCGCTACTCAATGATGAAAGCTGCAAAGATGCCACGTGCATTATTAACAGCTTTCGATTATCAGATTGGTAATCGTGCATCAGCAGATGATAAAAAATCTTTGCATCTCATCGTTGAAGCTGTATTCGGTTCTGAAGCACTTAAATAAAACCCCGCTTGGGGTTTTTTAATTCTTTTTAAATCAATTTTAAATTAATGAGGTATGTCATGACTATCAAATCCAATGCCACTCAGGTTCTGGAACAACTTATTCTCGTTTCTCTTTCTGATATCACCAGTATTAGTGGTCGTCGTAAGCTGAAAAGAGAAGATCTTGGTAACAGTGCTGATTTGCCACCTGATGTACTTGTTTCATTAGGTAGCAAGAAAATCATTGACCCACAACTCATCAATCCATTTACCCGCAAGAAGAATTCAGCTCACGCTTTATGTCTTGAAGCGGGTATTAAATTTATGGGAGGCTATGCAATTCCAGCCGACAAGGTTAATGATTTAATTGGTAAACTGAATGTACTTAAGGGCGAGTTTTACGATTACAAAAAGGAATTTATGAAAGCTGATTTTAATAGCTGGATTAATTCTTTTGAAGAAAAGTATCGCTCTATACTTTTGCGTGATGCTGCGATCGATTTGTCTTATATGGATAGCCAGATACAATTTGGCTTTACTGCGATTCATATCACACCTTATGGTAACAGTGTCATTCAGGATGGTTTAACTGGGCAAGTTAAAAGTTTAGCGGATGAAGTTTATGAGGATGTGGCTGATGTTGTTGAAGGTTTCCTTAAAAACAGGAACCCCGATGCGTTTTCTCAGCACACACTAAATCCTTTACGCCGCTGCGGCGATAAACTCGCTTCCCTAGCTTTCATCGCACCAAGCGTCCAGTCTCTTAGCGACTATGTTAATCAGGTAATGAAAGACATTCCGCTAACCGGCAAAGTGACGGGCAAACCTTATAACGACATTCTCTCTCTCCTCAATAACCTACGCGACCCAATTCATGCAAAACAGTTTGTAGAACTGCTGTCATCAGCCAGTACTACAGATGGTAACGATGCGATTGACCCATCACTTTCAATGAACCTTATTGGAGATGATGATGCCATGACTTTAGCGGCCATTTCGGCAACTCAGGTTCAGGTAGAAACGCTTCCTCCTCCGCATACAGATGCGTTTGCATCTGCTGTGGTAGTAGAAGATCCGATCGGATTGCAAAGCGTTGATTCACTCGCTGAAGCCCCATCTGTTCTGGTAGAAATCAATGGTTCAGCTGATACGTCTTTGGCAATCGAACCGGTTAATACGTCGGCTGATACTGACGTTAACGACTTGTCCGATACCCAGGAGCATGGAATTGTTAATGACGCTGTAATACCGGCGTTTAGTGCGGTTATAGTCGATGATGATTCATTTTTGGGCGGTGATTCGATTGTACCCCGCTCTCTGCCAGACTCAGCTCTTATTTCGGGTTTGGATTCTGAAAAAGTCATTGATGGAAAAGAGCCTGAAATTGTAATTTCGTCTTCACTCGATGATGACGAAACAATAATGGTGTTTTAAAAATAAAAGGCCCACTCCGGGCCTTTTTTCTAATTAATCTATTTAAATTTATTGTGAGGTATATATGGGTATTTATAATTCCCTTCCTATTGTCGCACGTGCATTAAGCTCTCAGATTGGTCTTAATGTTTCTGTTGGCGGCAATGAAGCATATGCTACGGAGACTGGTGCTGGTTTTCTTATTAACCTTCCATTCTTCAAGGACGCTGAAATGTTGGCAAATCCGTTATTAGGGTATGCCGTACATGAAGCAGCACATATCCGTTTCACTGATTTTGGTGATCTTAAGATATTCATTCAAGAGCATATGGAGTCGGATAAATACAACGTTGAGGTACTTAGACACCTGGTCAATCTTTGCGAAGATTTGCGCATTGAACGTGCGATGAGTTGTCGCTATCCAGGTACATTGAAGTATCTCAATTCACTGAATCATTTTTTGTTCAGTGAAGAAGCGGAATCCTGTGATAAAGCTTCATCGGTATTTCTGGATACCCTGCTTACTTGTGGTTTGAACCGCTTCAACGGTTTAACTATCCCAACAAAGCAAGTGCGTGAAGACTTTGAACGCATCTTCGGGCTGGAGCTGTACGACAAAGCTATGACGGTTATGGCTGAAGCAGTACAAGCAACCTCGATTAAAAAGGTGTTTGAAGTTGCATGTCGGTTATATGACCTCGCAGTAGATGCATTTAACGAAACTAATGAGCAAGAAGAACCTCCGCAGGATGATAATCAGGGCGCTGATTATGGTGACAGCAAAGGCGATGACAGTTCGTCAGAGCCGGGCCAGTCATCCGACAGTTCTGACAAAAATGGGGATGTCCAGACTGTAAGTTCAGGCGGTAATGGCGGCTCGCCGTCATCGTCAGCCGGTCAGAATGGGCCTTCTTCAGATCCTGATGGTAATACCGGTGGCGCACCAGATAAAGAACATGGGCAAAACGATAGCGATGATGAAAACGATAACTCATCGTCAACGTCAGCTAATCGTAATACTCCTGCTTCCGACTCTGGTGACAACAAAGCCGGAGCTTCCCAACCGGGCTCAAATGCTTCGGGTGAAGCTTCTGTCGTTAACATGTCCCAGGGCGGTAAAGACCCTTTCGAAGGAACCACATCGAATGACCTTGGCCGTACTGGACAGAACACTTCAGATAAGCTCAATCAGTTAATCAAAGACAAAGTACCCCCGCATCAACGTATCGTTTCACCTACTCCATATTCAGTAGCACCTGCGAAGCGGCACGATACCGGTAATGCATCCGTAAGTTTAGGGGTGCAGATGGCTACCGGGTTACGCCAATCACTTCATGGGTTGTTACAGGGTGTAAGAGCGGTGAGAAGAACACATCGTGAAACTGGTCGTAAGCTTGATTCTCGACTGGTTACCAGTGCCATGCTGGGCAATACGCGTCTTTTTAAACATAAGTCCAAGGCAGTAGATGTCAGTTCTGCTTTTACTATCCTGCTGGACTCTAGCGGGTCAATGAGCCGGTCGGTTAAAGAGGCTGAAGCCGCTGTTGTATCAATGTTGTATGCGCTCGATGGTATTCAGGGGGTAACTACCTCGGCATACCATTTCCCACACGCCGCACATAATAGCGTAGGTCTGTTAAAAGGACGGGAGCAAACTTTACGGACAGCTATAGGAACTCATCAGTTTGGTATTGGTACGCAAGGCTGTACTCCTCTTTGCGAATCGTTATGGCCTGCACTTGCAGACCTGACGTCAGCTAAAGCGGATCGCCATGTATTGGTTATAGCAACTGATGGCCAGCCTGATGATATGGCTTCTGCGCGAGCGATGATACAAAGCGCTAAAGATGATGACATCATCGTTATTGGCATCGGTTTCGGTGATGCCAGTGACCGCATGATGAAAAGTCTTTTTGGTGATACCGGTGTTTCTGTCGGTTCTGTTTCTGCCTTACGTAGCAAACTCTTTGAAGTAACCCGTAAAGCTCTCATGTCTTAATCTGTATTTTAATTTCCGTTTTAGCTTTCTAAATTAATTTAATTTATTTTAAAGGTGATCATTATGTCTGCAACCGCAAAATCTAAAGTGGTTCACGAAAATCAACTCTCATTCATGAGTATTTTCGATGCCACTGAAAGTGAATATGATCTGATATCAGCCGATTCAGAACATAATTATGAACTTCGTTTTTCATCAAAGATGGCTTACGAAATAATTCGGGATAGTATATATATCATGACTGCATACCGTAGTACTGGTGAGCAGCGTGTGGATGAAATCCTCTGGATTTGTTCGGAAGAAAATCAGGAAGACTTATGTTCATTTACGAGTTGCTGCAAAATAGCGGGTCTTGATCCATTCGAAACCCGGATGGAAATCCTGCACGAGTGGTCAAGTGAATTGGCAAAACAAGCAAGACTGATTGCGTGTCATCACTTTACTGCTCCCACTAATATGGAACATGTTGCATCCCAACGTATTGGATACGAAAAATACAGAAAAGCGTTTTATCACACTTATCCTAAAGAGGCTGCGAAGCCGCTTAAGAATAAACCTCTGTAATAATACAAACGCTGACTTCGGTCAGCGTTTTTTTCGTGCCACGCTGGAGACTAACATGAATATTTTAAAACATGACTTCGATAGTTCCTCTGAACTGCTACAAGCGGGTTTATTGCTTAATCAATTGGAGGATCTAATAGGGTTTATTTCCACGAATGAGTTCAGGAAAACCTCAATCAATCAGTTCATTGAGGTTGAGGCATCTGAACTTATGGTTTTTAACCTATGGCATCCGATGTGTCCCGATATCACTGAGGTTCATTTCTTCCGTGATATGGATTCAAATTGGTGGCCATACAAGATTTATGAACTCATGTCTGATATAACCACCCAAACCCAATTCATTCCTCGGGTAAATCAATAAAGGTGACATCATGATTCATTATTGGGTTAAAGTGAGACCCGGTGAAACAGATATCCTCGCACCTCTTCGTCATGGGGTTCTCGCCATAAAATATTTGGATGGAGCGCCATTGCTTTTCCAATGGCCTCCTGAAGAAGGATGGACGTTCGAAACCCTGGATAAAGTACAGCCTTGTGGTGTTGAGTTTGGGGCCGATGCATATATTAATGATGTATGGATTGGTACTACAGAATTTTAATCTTTAAAGACTGAATGTCTGGAGTCTCATTTAATGGATATCCCATGCATTTTGTTTATATCAAATAGTCGGCATTATGTAATTACTGAAGACTCTGTTATCGCTTCATGGCCATCACGTTCTGATAAAGAAAGTGAGATCATTCAGCTTAATGACGGTCGGATTATTACTGCAAACAATGTACGACGATTTAACTTCATCGACATTTCAAAGATCGAAAGCCTGACGGCGATTGATGATGGAATTGTCTTTTAACTATATAGATTAATAACTGGAGTCTGTATGAGTGGCTGCGCGTTGATAGAGTATAACAACCGCACCGCCAGAATACGCGGTGAAGTTGCACAAGGCGATAAGCATTATATTCAGTATGCTCTCGCTCACTGGGCTGTCATTGCAATCAGGATTCGCAATACAGACCATCATTTTACCCGATTGCCGGTTGATGAGTGGATTGAAGGAATTGCAAAACAAGTAAATCCTTCTGAGGCTCGTGAGCAGATATTTAATGCTCTATTGCGGTGTAAGCCGGGTATCTTCTAATTCATTTAATTTATCGAGGTATATATGTTTCATTCTGAAACCGAGGATATCTATGGTTTTGTGTCTGGCGATATGTCATTGCGACCTCATTCAATCGATAGAGATTTGCAGGACTTAAGGTTACTACTCGCCGATATGGATACCATTAATATTCTGAACGAACGAGGGATAGGAACTCAGAAAACCATCTTTCATGTAACACAAAATGAGTCGAAGGCATTAATGCTGGTTACTCGTTTAACTTACTGCCAAGGTGGTGGACGATTTACTCACCCTGAATGTGCTCTTCTTGTTGAACAGATAACTGATCTAGGACGTAAGTTGGGTAATAAACATTTCGATGCGGCGATGAATGAAGCAAAACGCTTTATAGCGAATGAGGCTGACTTCATGAAAGAACAAACTGTCTGGTAGAAAATTTCTAAGGAGTCACTCATGTATACTTCAACTACTGCTAAATCAGATCATATTGATAGCTTTAATAACGCACAAAACCGTATGTTGATGAATTACGAACGTGATGAGTTTGAACAAGCTCCCGCTGCCGTACTTTATGATGCTGTCGGTGCTGTCGTAAACGATGAATCTGATATTGATATAATTTTTCGCCTTATGGATATGGAAGGAGAAATGTTGTTTCTCCGCGCAATGAAAAACCTCGGTTGCCAAGAGAATGTTTTTTATTACGCATCTGAATCTGGTGCGGTGCTGACTGCTAACGATGCAACGTTGCTTGAATTTGCTTATAACCTGGGCAAACATATCAGCAATGAGTTCTTTACGCGTTTCTTGCGTAATTCTCAGTTAGCCCGTGAACTCATCGGTAACATCATTCGTATAGGCAACGATGCCCTTAAATTTCCAGATGACGGCCTGAATACAGTATTTGAATGCTGTGTGATGGAGAATTCATCCTGGAAGAACCAAGGCCATTTTAAAGATAACTTTGGTCTTTAAAGCATCTAATTCTTTTAATTAGCTAACACAGAAAAACCCAGTCTTCGGACTGGGTTTTTTTGTATTTGCTGATTTCAAATCATGTAAACAAAACGGATGCACATGAAAATTACTTTTGATTTTTACAGTCAAAACGTTGCCATTTTTGAACTTGTTATTTTAACCCATATGGCAAACTAATCGTAATGCCGTCCGTATTTCTGATAAGGGAGTTTTATGAAGACACTTAAATGTTCTCATAACAGGGCAATGCTTATGCCAGCACACAAAATCCCTGCGGTATTAGTTAACGACGACCCTAAGAACATAGTTACTGATGAGCTGTTGCGTAAATATGGAACACGCATGACTCTCGATGAGGCTTGCTCCGAAATTGGTGTTAAGTCGGATAGTGTAGCCAAACGTATAGGACAGGTCAGATATAGGCATTATGCATTAACTCGCCAACTTGAAAGTGCAAGGGTCTTTAGTGGAAAAAATAGCTTTTTCTGGACGGAGTCTATCGCAAGAATAATTTCCGAGGGTAATTCCGATGAAATATCAATTTTTAACTAAAATCATTATTCCCCTGCTAGTGGGATTTGCTTTTTCTACCTCAGTTCTTGCGGATGAGGGTAACACCCCAACGTCTCAATCCCCTCAGACCACCAGTGACGACCTCGCTGGTGGTCAGGCATTTCTGAATGGAAAAGAGGAAGGTTGGTTCTGGCGTAAATCGCCACCTGAGCCAGTGAAGAAAAAGCCAGTGAAGTTACCTCCTCCGCCGACTTTACCGCCTCAAGAAACGCCTAAACAGGTTGCTCAAACACCTATGGAGTCGACTCCAGAACCTGCCGCAACTGAAAAGCCCGGCCCGGCTCCGTTCACCGTAGCCTGGTTTAATGAAAACATTCAGAAACTACGCAACCAGGCCATCGACAATCCTACCCAAGAAAACGTTAGGGCATATTTTCTGGCCCAACGCATTATGCTGGATAAAGCCAGCCGCTTTACTGATATGGCTAGGTTGGTTACTTCTACCGACCCCCTCATAGATGAGAATAGCCGCCGCTCAACCTCAACATTTGGGGCAATGGATCAATCGAATGAAGCTGAAAACAATTCGAGAACGGTCATAAAAGACGTAGCGACAAAAGCAGGATTGTTTTTCTTCTTCCGTGGGGAAAACTGCTCCATATGCGTAAAGCAAGCTTCTGTTATGAATACGTTTAGTTTCATGACAGACATGAAGGTCATCCCAATTTCACTTGATGGTAAACCTCTTCCAGGGAATATTTACCCGGACTGGAGGCCTGATTCTGGCCAGGCATCAAAGCTCCAAATATCAAACGCACCTGCGATAGCTCTGGCAATCCCGCCATCTACAACACGCATTGTCTCATTTGGGCCTATCAGTGCAGACCAGTTAATTTCAAGAACAGTCCTTATTGCCCACGATGCAGGGATCATTTCTGACCAGCAATATAAGAGCACCTTGCCATATAACGATACCGGCTATATCGACTCAAACATTCTGAATGACATGCCTAAAGACCTAACTCAACAACCTGATGAGTTTATCAAATATATACAAGCTAAAGCTGGCTACGGTTCGACACCTAACCCAAATGCTAATAACCCGGGGGAAAAATGAAGATTTCGCGCAACTATAATATAAAGAATGTATTCCGTAGAAACATTCTTGCAATTTCTATCTGCCTCTCCGGGTTGACAGCTTTTCAATGCGAGGCCACCAGCATTAGTACTCAGCTAGACAGTATGTTCGGCTCTATGTCGAATGTTACAGCTCCCGGTGATTATCAGAGCGTTACACGTGATGGATATACCGGTGGCGGATTTGTTCTACGTAATAAGCTCCGTACATTGACACCTATTAGTATTAGTCTCCCTTCTGCGTCGGGAGGATGTGGAGGGATAGACCTTTTCGGCGGGTCATTCTCGTTCATCAACGCTGATCAGTTCGTCCAGATGCTACGTAATATTGCTTCTAATGCTGCCGGTCTAGCTTTCCAGTTGGCCCTGAACGCTATGGATGCCGTTCTGGATAATGCTATTTCGAAAATGCAGGCAATCATCCAGCAGATGAACGATCTGACCGCAAATTCGTGTCAGTTAGCGAAGGGGTTGTTAGTCGACACTGCCTCTGCATTTGGTGACAGTGCAAAGGCTGCTGTATCTTCTCAGCTGTCCTCTGATGGCCTCTCAGACCAATTTAAAGCCATGTGGGGCAATATGGGTGGTGGTAAAGCACCCGACGTACAAAAACAAGAGGCAGGGAAAAGAAAGGCATGTGACGATTACGGTAACATTGTGTGGTGTTTGCTCCAGAATGGTAGCTTTAGTAATCAATTCATCGGCTCCGAAGATGAGCAAAAAGAACTTATTATGTCTATGACCGGCACCATCATCGTCGGTAGCCAGTTGGGTACAGATAAAGATGGGTCAGCTAAAAAGAGTGTGGTTAGGATTGCTCCACTCGCAACTTCAAATGTCCTGGATTCTTTTATAAATGGTGATGATAGTTTCGATTTCTGGTCTTGTTCAGGTCAGACTAGTACTTGTGAGAATCCCAAAAAACAGACCAAAATAATTAAAGGTCTCGCTGCCAATATCACACTCTTCTTTATCGATAACGGATATTTGAGCTCGGCCAGAACTGGTTCAAACCCTGGGGATGCTAAATTACGGCAAGCAAACTACTACAACGTAGCTGGTGCTACCAGTAAAGCGACTCAAATTGCACGTCATGATTTAGCCGCATCTTATTCCTATATACGTGAACTATCTCCTGTCATAGCCTATTCAGCTGCTTATAACTACCTCAGCGAAATGCTTACGGCTGCTGCGACCGGCGCACGGCTCCAGCAGGAAAATGATAAATCGGCGTCAGTTTATTATAAGGATGCTGGAGAGCTAATCGAAAAGGCAAGGCAAAATCTGTATGTCTCCTATAACGCCATGATATCCCGTTATGGTGGCGAGGCCCGTATACCTGAATCATTCAGCAACTATATGACAACGCTTCCGCAGGTTCATTATGAATCTGAAGGTTCTCTTGATGGCTCGCTCTAACAAGGTAACTTAATATGAGTGAATGGAACGTATATACTGTTGGCAACATTGAATTTATTTATAATATATTCAATTCCGTTGCCATGTTATTGAATGATGGCACTTACGGATCCTTGTTTAGGATTTCAGCACTCATTGGTGTAATTTGTGTCGTGCTTGCTGCTGCTATATCAGCCGGGAAATCATTATCCCTTTCTCATATGTGTGTGGCCGTCGTGATGTATTACCTGTTTTTCAGTGTATCGATGCGCACCAACATTGAAGATGTTACAACGGGTAAGTTTCGTGCTGTTGATAATGTACCAGCGGGATTAGCCGTTGCCGCATCTGTACTGTCTACTGTTGGGTATGCAACTACCGAGAAGATGGAGCAGGCATTTTCTGTCCCAAGCATGACTGAGTATGGGTCTCTGGATCCCCTTTTCACTCTGGCCACTTTATACGACACATTGAAAACGCCAATGCGCTGGACGGGTCAAACTGGTGCTTACGGTGATCTGGACGCAAGCGTTTCAAACTATGTGAAGAACTGCGTAGGCAACGATATTATTCGTGGGTCTAAAACCTTTGCTTCAATGTATCGCTCTAATCAAGGTGTATCAGGGCTAGCCTCGAACGATTCCTTCCAGCGGGTTGTTATTTACGACAATGTACGTAGCGGCTGGTCTACCAGTACTGAAGAATCTTCAAATGGGGGCTCACTTTATACCTGTTCTGACGCGTACACGAAACTTAAAGGACTCGCTACCCAGAACGCTTCTAGCCTGGACTCAGCTTTTGCCAGCTCTTATACCGCATCCGGGCGCACTTGCGGTGGTGCGCCATGCTCAGGTTCAGGAAAAGCCCAGGAAGTACTGAATTTCTTCAACATAAGTGGCACTGATATTCGTGATTTCCAATTGATGTTGGTCATGTACCCTCATTTCAGGGAACTGCCAATGTACGGACTCGAAAGCTCATTTCGTGGTACTGCTGCTGTAACTCGCGCCCAAACCATGACTCAACAGGCATTCCAATGGTCTTCTTCTGGTTCATCATTCTTGAGCTGGATGGGTTCATTTATGCCGATTTTCCAGGGAATAATATACGCACTCGCACCATTTATGGCCTTCCTTTTCGGTCTGGGTATTATGGGTTTGCGACTGGTGATGAAGTACTTCCTCGTTATCATCTGGACATGGACTTGGCTTCCCCTCGCAGCGGTCGTCAACATGTATGTGTTAAACAGTATCCGTGATACGTCAAGCCAAATTCTTGTCAGTTCGGGTTCTGGCGGACTTAGCTTTGCTCAGCTTTATCAGCTCCTGTTTGAGACTCAAAAAAGTATAGGTCTTGCTGGTAATTTATACGCGATGATCCCGGCCCTGGGTGGATTCATTGTCTGGGGCAGTTCTGTTGCCTTTAACTCTCTTGCAAGCTCAGCAGCAGCACCTTCAGCTGCCGATACTAAAACTCTCGCACCTGATGTCACCAACGCTCCTGCGATAAACAGTCGTGGTTCCGATGTTGAATTTAACCCAACACAAGGAACTATCATGGGTGGGTCTTCTGGCACTCTCCCTGCCATTGACATGAAAAAGGTCGCTACTCACAACCTGTCCAGCGCTAAGCAAGAACTAGATTCAGCATCCAGTTCCTTGACTGCCCAATCTGGAGCAATGATTAGCCAGGTGGCCAGTAACATGAATTCTGGTGGACATTCGCAAGTTTATAGTGACGCTTCCAATGCAGCATTTGCCAGCCTGAGCAGCTCAGATCGTGCCCTTGTCAGTTCTGTGGCTAAAGAACAAGGTATTTCTGATATGCAGGCGCTTGTCTCTATCGCCAAAGGTGATGTGAGTGTCGGTGGCGGTGCGGGAAGTTCAAGTGCTGGTGTTGGTGTTAAAGGTGGAATGTCACGTTCAGAGGCAGAAAGCAGTGGCCTGAGTAATGACAACAGTGCTAAGTACGGTTCTACAGACAGCGCCTCGTCGCACAAAATAGACAGTGCGACCCAGTCACGCATCGTCAATACCGCAGCAAGTGCGATGTACCAGTCCTTATCGCAAGAAGGTGAGAGTTCTCAATCGACTCGTTCTTTTGCTGAGGCAAATCAAAGAATGCAGTCCGCACAAAAGAACTTCCAGGAAGCAAACTCCTTCGTTTCAAGTACCTCAATGGGCCAGACAATGAATGCTGCGCAACTTGCTACAGCCATTGGTCGTAATCATGATGCACAAGCAACATTGACTCAAACCCTCGCGGCGCACCCGGAACTGTCCAGCAAAATCGCCGGTGATGCAGCGAGCCTGACCTCTTTAGGTATGACTCACGAAGACGCGCATACCTTTGCTCAATTCAAAGCAGCCAGTGAACTTGGTGTTGCCGGTGCAGTAGCTGCCAAAGCCGGGTTCATTAACGCTGATTCCAGCCCAGTACTGACGACAACTGCATCTGAGCAATACCGTGGCGTGAGTGGTGGAGCTGAAAGCGCTGGTGGCCGCGCAGTTGCTGGTGCAGCGGACGTTGGCAACTCCGTTAATGCAGTAACAGGCCGATCTTACGGAGCGCTTGGTGAAGCACATGCGTCATCGTCTGATGGTTATGGGCAAGGCCAGGTTAATACTGTCGGGGGACAGAATAGCGGTGCAGTTGAGCAAATTCACAAGGGAAATGAGGGTGAAGTCATGACGAAAGCGGGTAACACCGCCGCAAATGATTTCGAAAACAACCACTATAATCTTGGCGGTATTACTGGCGATTTTAATAAACTCGTTTCTCATGTCAGTAATGCGTTCAAAGAAAGCCCGGTATATGAACAGGTACATGATCAGGCCAGAACCATCGCTGGGGAAATTCCGCTTGGTGGAGATGCAAACCGCGAAGCGGCGCGAGATTCTATTGTGAACTACTACGCCATGACTAAAGCTGGAGCGTCTGAGCAACAACTTTCCCAGGCCCGCAGTGACATGATGGCACGTATTCAACTCGCGACGGGTGGTGAAAATGACAATGGAACGGTTATGGGCGGAAATACTGCTCTTGCCCGTGGTATTGCAGCCCGTATTGATAATGCCGGTTTAGACCGTTCAGCCAATGATGGCTCCATTATTCAACAGGCTACTACTGCACTGAATACCGATCGCCAAACCCACGAATACAACACCGGTGGCATGGCCAACAACCTTGGAGGGATGCATCAGGCATCAAATGGAGGTTCTGCTGTGGGTGATGGCGTCCCTTACGCGATGGGAACCCACAACCAGGGATACGGCGAGGCTGAGACAATGACCGTTAATGCCCAAGGTGCTGAAGGTCATAATGGTTTAAACCAGAACTCAAACTATGGTGGGTCTGAGACAACAAACATTAATACCCAAGGCGCTGGTGGTCATAGTGATTCAAATAACGGAGGTACAATGTTCAGTGATCCGCCACCTGCACGTGCAACCCAGTCGCATCAGGAGTATGTACCTGTGCATCCACGTAATAAAGAGAACAATGGAGGTCATAGTGGTGGAAATGACGACATGATAATTTCATCGAGTAAGTGATTCGCAATAAAGCCCTGCAATCTTGCAGGGCTCTTATGTGGTCACGAACATGTATACGACAGGAAGGCTCAGTAAAGAATAGAGCAGAATATAAAACTCCCACATACGCTCACATTTGCTCTTGAACGTTCTGCCATTTTTTCCACGTCCCCTCTTACCATTTCCACCACCATAATCTGAATCGCTTGGCCCCGATAATGGGATAAGGCCAGTAATACCAAACATGTCCATAAGTACCTCCAGTCGGTAATATTCAAGACGCTGAAAACACCCTCGTTTTGCCGTCCTTCTTTATTGTCTGAAACCAGTCTGTTTAATACGCTGCCTGCTTAATCCTTCATTTTAGTAGCTTCGCATAGAAATGCTGGCTGACGAAATTTAGTTACCGAGATCTCTGATTTCATAATCAGTAACCACGACAAAGGTGATCATAGAATGAAAAACCTTTTCCGCAAAAAATGGTTTTACAGACCACTCTGCACAATAACGATGTTATGTCACCTTGGTGTTGTATCCTACGTGCCGTATGCCTTTTCAGCAACGACCCAGGAAAACGTTACATCTGCCACTAATTTCTATAAAACACTGCCGCAAGTTTCAGCTACGTCAAATGGTACGGTTCAGTATGGAAAAGGCCAGGCCGTTGATTTGAACTCTGCTTATCCAAATCAAGGTTCATCAACTTCACTGGATAGCCTGAAAGGAACCTACGGAGATGACAGCAACACGCTAAAACTGGGCAATACAACCAACGCCAATCTGAAAACCGAAAATTCACTGCGCGGCGAAGCTTACCGAACGCTGGTGGGCTCAACGAAAACTACAGCAAACATTAAACCTGATGATTCCATCTTTGATGGCCATAAAGACTTCCTGGAGAATCAGGATAAGTACATGCAAGATCTTGGTGATTGTTCTATGACCAAGACCATGACGAATAAGGACACCGTCAACCATATCCCTGATTATCGCGAATGTACCCGTACCACAAGTGTCAGCGGCACATTCACCCTCTACCATCCTTACGTTGCCGGTATGCTCTCGCATTATAGTGGCGCGGCGAACATCGGTTCTTGCGGCACTAACTGCATCGAACTCTGGCTCGGGACTGTCGGTGATAACTACTGGGACGGCAACTGCACAATATTTGAACAGGCAATGGCCGTCACTGTCTACAATCCCCAGGCAGTTACCAGCGCCAAGATCATCAGGGCTAAATGGGATGATTACATGCAGATTTATGTCGGTGGTACAGATAGGGGTAGTTTGGTTTGGGCAGGGCCAAAAGGTTTAAACGTCTTCCCGCCAGAGACATCAGGAGCCTGTGAATTAAAAACAAGCTGGGATCAGTCGATTAATGTAGATGTAACAGCACAAATCCGAAATACCCCCCAAAATGGCGTTCTTAATTTCAAAAACCGTGTGTCAGTGACTGGCAGCGGCGAAGGTTATGCTCTCATTTATATTTACTTTGACCCAAACAAAATTATCTCGGATAACGCCTGGACTGTTGATAAACCTGAACAATTCGATACGTTGCTGAAGGCCATCAACGCCGGGTATTGCCAGAATTACACGGTAACCTGCCGCGAGACAGTCATTCCTGATGCAAATGGGTGCGCAACCATAAATGGCGCACGTATCTGCGAAAACCAGCTTGCTAAGCCGCCGATCGGAGGTCTCTCACCTTTCTGTAAGTCTGCAACGGTAGTTTCCAACTGCGGAACCGACGGTGGCGTTAACAATACTTGCAAGCAGTACGATGCAAACACTGCATGTAAATTCATTAAGTCCACTTGCATAACAGGTGCGGAGGGTGACAAAAATGGGTGCTGGCAGGCAACCGAGGTATGGGATTGCGGAACGGATGTCGTTGTACCCAATACCTCCTCCACCGATACCTATACTTGTCCTGGCGCTGTGCAATGCCTTAATGGGTCTTGCCTACAGCCTTCTGCTGAACCAAGCGGCGATTTCAACAAAGCAGTTGCAACTCTTCAGGCCGCAACTTACGCATTGAATGAAATGAAGTGTGGCGATGATACTGACGAAACCAACCGTTCCTGCACTCTTTTTAAAGGTGAGTCTGCACAATGTAAATCGGCGATGGGGGGATGGGTGGATTGTTGTGATCAGCCCGTAGATGTCAGCTGGATTCAGTATTTGCAGTTGTCCTACTACACTCTAAAAATTGCTGATGCTGTCTCTGTAAAAGCCGGTATGTTCGAACAGGGAAAAGGTATTTTTGACATGGGTTCCGAACTTATGACTAATGCCATCGATACAATAACTCGACCAGCTATTTCCGCTTTCAACAGTCTGGTTGGGTCGGCAGGTACTGAAGCGGCTCAGCAAGCTACAGAAGCAGGTTTGTCCGGTTTGATGAATCAGGCTATAGGAGCGCTGACGAAACAAGTTGCTCAATGGACTCTTGATACCTTCGGCCCTGCTGCGACGAATCTGATATTTGAAAGTGCGGCCTCTGGCGGTGGCGCAGCCGTAACATCGTCTGGCCTGGCTACATCTGTTCAATTGTCGTCAACTATTGTTTCGGCAATATCCGTGGTTGGATATGCTTACATGGCGTACCAGATTGCTAATATACTGGTCAACATCATCTGGGCTTGTACTCCTGATGAATTTAAGCTTGCCGTTAAGAAAGAAACAAAATTGGCCGTGCATATATCCAGCTGGTGTGAAACAAAGTTTCTGGGTGTCTGTATCGAGAAACGGTCAAGTTATTGCACGTTTGATTCTCAGATTGGTCGCATCATTCAGGAACAAGGGAGACCAATGTTAGGTATCGGCTGGGGGGATAAAAAGAACCCGGATTGTCGACCACTGACGTTAGAAGAATTTGGACGGATTGATTTTAACAAACTCGATTTGTCAGAGTGGATTGGTTCACTTTACGAGGCGAAACTTTTACCTAAAGCGTCGGAAATAAATCTGGATAAGATAACCGGTAAAGGAAACGTATTGAATATAGATGGATCTCGCCAGAACTCCCTGGAGCGATTCCAGAGCGGTGTTGACAGTATCGATGTTGATGCGGCGAAATCTAGCACAGAGGCTGTTTTGAAAACTCAATAGCTTTGCAGGATAAGAAGCCCCGACTTTATGTCGGGGCTTTTTTTTTACTTTCTGAACAGGTATTGCTTACCGTCACTGAATACCATTGGTTCATGTTCAGGAGAGCCTGGTAAGAACAGAGCCCGCTGAGCACCCAGTTCTTTACTCATTTCTTTAACCAGACCTACGTTAGAGGCTCGTGTTGCATAGAGGTTGAAGCAGTCATTACCGATAATGAATGTCACCTGACCGCTGGTGCTGATAGGTGGTTTCGGCAACGTTGGAGCTATATCAGCATACGATACCCAATCACCGTTCGTCGCTTTCCGACGAACTGCATTTTCAACAGCACCGCCTTTCCCCTCACACATCCCACCAACTTTGTATCCATCCATCCGGGTTAGTGTTTTCCAGAAAATCGCATTGACCTCACGCTCATTATCTTCCTGAGATTTACCGTTCCATGACGCGACACGCACCACGCCATCAACAATAGCAGTAGGCTGTTGGGCCGTTAAAACAGACAGCACAGGGATGAAAGATGTGTGTGTCGCGAAGCCCGCAGCCACATCGGCCACTCCATTACCTCCCAGGTTGGTTACACCTTTTTCACCAGCCTTAACCGGGGTTTTGAGAGGGACAAGCTGCCCATTGGACGCGAAACCGTTATAGATAAGGTATTGATCGCCAGCATCGGTGATCTGACGTAAATCCATCGCTCGGGCAAATTTCAAAGCATCAGATGGATTGCTGTCAACCGGCATAGCTGGTGGTTGAGAAGCCGCGCAACCAACTAACATCAGCGATACCAAAGCAAGACCAGAGATTTTCTTCATTTTATTTTCCTTGGGACACCAGTAGGTTTGTTATTCAATACTAACCCGACTCATTCACGTGACGAAGTATCCAGGCAATAAAAAAGCCCGTTAAAACGGGCTTTTTTATGAAATTTAACTTAGTCACTTACGAGCTTTCATTTTCAGCTTCTGTATCAGAGCAGAACGGACAAATATGTTTTTTCCGTGGACGGTCACAACTCTGCGGTGAAATAAATGAAAGATCGCAACGGTAACACCTTACCATACGTATTTCTTCAGCTCGAAAATCACGAGCAAGAGTCCAGGCCTCGTTGGCATCAATCATCATTTTCGAGGCTTCTTCCGGGCGGAATTTAAGGTTTAGTTCCCGGTAGATTTCGAACGCACTCACCACATCAACGATGTTGTCACTGTTGTTTGGGTCTTTCGAACGACGCAGATAGATGCTCATAAAATTGGTTGCCTCAACCTTTTTATGTGTCGTATTGAGCAGCGTCTCTGAATGTTTAAGTCGTCCGATTGATACATCACTCAGATGGAACTCTTTTCGCAAAAAATCAATAACACGGTCACTTGCATTAAGCGAATGCACAATGATCTTTCTACGAAATCCTAATTTTACCATTTTCTGTGTTAAAGCAAATTTATCTTCATCCCGGACAAGAGCAGCCTTCATAATCAATTACTCCAATGAGAATAGCGCGACTGTAAGTAACCTGTTAATTCTAAGGTTGGGTTGGGGGCTCCAATAACTGTACTGAAGTCACAATCTACTAAATCGGCAAATGGACGAATAGGTTTAAAATATATTTTGCCGGTTATGATTGCATCGATTGTTTGTGCATCATCCATACGTTCGACAAGCTGTACGGTTTTTTCATTATCAAACCAGTAGAACGTTTGGGCAACAGTCCCCGTATTAATGAAAACACGAACACTGAATACCAGCAGGGCAAGCCGTAGGATGTATGAGTCATGACGAACGAATTTTTCTACCTCAGTAGATATCTTGCGCTCGGGATCATGACAGATATTAAAGATGGGCAAGTCATACTTCTCCATCGATAAAGCGAGCTTGGCCTGATTAGATTTCTCTATCAAAAATTCCCGGTCTCCTTCTGCTAACTCAAAAGGGCTTTTATACAACGATTGCGCACGGGTAATAATTGAGATGGCAGTCTGTAGAAAATACAAATTTTGATTAATCATTTTCGATAAGCCTCTTCCATACGCGTAATACGCGCTGACCATATTCACGAGCCTTGCCTTCCAACTTAGGGTTTTGAGTGTTGTATCCACCTATCGCCAGTTCTATATCGCCAGGGTTAGCTTTGATGGCTGCACACAAAGTCTTTGCCCCGATTCGGATGTTTGTATCGACATCCAGGAGTTCTTCAGGATGGTTAACATACTGTCCGTTCCAACGAAAATTAATTTGAACGATTCCAATATCTGTTACCGGAGTGGCTGAGAGATAGCGGGCTAGCGCTCTCTTTGCATCTTCATAACTTGTCGGGTAATACGACCCATAAACATAGTTGTTCAATGCCCAGGGGCTGGGAACAACATACCCCTTGGTTCCTGCATTATTTTTACTCTCGGTGAGTGCCACCGCGTAGAGAAGGTACGGATCGAGGCCACACTCTTTCTGGGAATGCTTTTCCCAAGAAGTGCCACGAAGATCTACAAGCCTGGCGTTCGTACTCGTGCAGTAAGCAGCACATAGTAAAGCGAGCACCAAACTCTTCGTTGCTATCTGCATTTCCCCTCCCCACAAACCCTACAACGGCATCAACTTATGCGAACACGCCTTGGTGTAACCTTTTCATTAACGCCGCTATCTTGATTGTCGCCTGTCTCCCCAACGCCCGATTTATCTCCAGGATTGGGATCCGGTATTTTTCCAGCAATCTCAGGCTTACTGGTAAGGTTCGCCGTCGATAACTGGTCATCTTTAACTTCGAACTCTTGAATATCACTGCCCACACAAAATGGCGGGCCTGTATTGACTATATCGTTGCTAACCACGTGACGAAATTTTGGTTCAGTGTCCTCATTTACTTTGGGTAAGTGGCCGTCTCTCTGACTAGTCATCAGACCAGTCTCATTTTCTGTATTCGGCCCACGGACTGATTTCTTCTGTTCTGATTTACGTTTTTTTGAAGTCTCACGGACGATACCGGGTATAAAACTGTCACCTGCTAGCAATGCTCGGTTTGCCAGCGCCAATAGTGAACTGCTGCGCTGGCCAGACTGTTTTGATTCCAGATAATTAATCAGCTCTGGAAACAGTATTGGATTAATCGTCACTCGAACTTGCATGAAACCCCCTTTGCTCAATCATCGCCGTAAAGCATCAAGTCAACGCCATAGTTCCAGAAACCAATGGCATTACTGGCAACAGGCAACGGGCTCGATACGATCCTGGCTCGGGGGAATTCTTCTCGTATGGTCTGTTCGTAGAACCTTGTCCCACCACCGGCAGCTGCAATGATATGGACTGGCCCGAGAACCCTTGTCGATTTTCGCAACTCTTTGACTACATCACTGGCGATGGAGGGAATAGCTTCTTCAAGCAGAGGACGTAGGGAAATGTGGCGGAACCCATTAAAGAAAGACTGCTCATTGTTACGGAGAGCGATTTCAATAATTTCTGGTAGATCATCAATTCGCTCTTCCGGGTTATCGGCATTAAGGCGGTTCACAATGCTTTCGATAATTGCACTGGTTGCTTTTAATGATGAACCTGAAGAGCCTGATACCCTGCTTCCGCTCTTAAAGGCGATGTAGTCCATCGAGAAGAAGCCAGGGTCAACCACGAGAATGGTCGACTTCTCTAATTCTTCCTGACTGATAAGGCCCGGTCTGTTAACGATGTCATTGATGACACCAACGCCCTGCTGAAGAACGAGGCATTTTTTAACAGTCACTGTTTTTCCTGGCGCAATAGTAAACGTACCGGTGAGCCTCGCAGTCAGTTTCGCGCGTTCACTTTCATTAGCAAGACGGACAGGTAAACCAGTTACTACCAGGTCGATTTCATTGCCTGCTTTAGCAGTGATTTTATCCAGTGAGGCCAGATATAGTGCCAGGTACATTTCTGTCATGTGGTAACGGTCATGCAGCTCACGCGCATCGGGGCGTTCGGTAAAAGCCCGCCATTCTTTACCTCCTGGGTACACCAACACTTCATGTTCGCAGCTACGCTTTACCAGCCGCACATCATCTACTGGCTCATTCGTAGCGTAGGCCGGATAAATACTGACTGTGGGTTTGTCATCCGCTGAATCCCCTACAGCAATTTTTACATTGCTGTATCCAATATCAATTCCGCAGACAACCAATTTGTCATTGCTCATTCGTTAACCCTGCAAGTTAAAAATGAATTACTGCCACTCCGATAACATTTGAGCGCCAAAAAGGGGTTCGCACTAACGTAAAGAAAGGTGGCCTCCCTCTGTCAACGTCGGGAATTAACCGTTAACAAGTTGTAACATGGTATTCAAACGATCATCGATTACCATTTTTTTTATCGGCAAAACGTCCCCATTTTTGACATTAATAATGGCTAGATACGGACGTTTAAAATGTCAGATATGTACATAAATGCTGCATGAAACTGGACGTCATATATGGCTAAATCCGGCCCTAAAAACCTTAACCCCTAACCTAAATCAGACTGAGGAAATTAGGTGGTAATGTATGAGGGCAACACATTTAGATTGGCTTTCCGCCTGGGGATTTCGCGGAGTATATATACTAAAAACACATGCTTCGGTGAGGTGAATTAAGGTATGTTGTGGCGATTACTCAAGGGTACACTTCGTGAAAATTTTACTTAAGCACAAGTTATAATTTCACTTAAATATGCATATCTCCCCTTCACTTCCCCCCCAAAAAAACTCTCTCAAACTAGTATATATACCTACAAAATGTGACATAAATCACTATGAAGTTACTGTGATTTAGGATTGATCCTGAAGACGGAGGGAGGTGATGGAAGTTTCAGCTGCGTTTGCCATTGTATTCTCCAGAAAGGTAACAAAAAGTGGAAAAGCCAGAAACATAAGTTTCTGCCATATCATATAGCGACTCTACATAATCGTTTACTAAGAGGTTTGTGCAGCGGTGGGCGTCATCCCGTTAATCGCCTCTACATTAGGGGAAGTAAGTTTCCATTATATTCCCCAGAAACCTATTAAAAATCAGAAATGCCCAGAAACGTAGTTTTCTGCCATATCATATAGAGATTGGCAAACTGCTTGATTAAAATAAAATGGCTTGATAAAAGTACCCGTACAGATAGATATTAATAGCTCAATCACCAGATTGCCATTGTATTCTCCAGAAACATGCAAAAAATGAGAACACCCAGAAAGATACTTAACTGGAGAATCAATCTTTCCTGTTTTGGAACTGAAAACTAAAAATCGAACCTGAAAAGGAGTTTTCTCTTTCTCCAGAAACATAGAGTTCTGGCGTAATAATAGAGATTCTCTTTTTTGGGGTTAAGTCCTAATCAAAAAACATCGAGGTGGTTTTATGCAACTCGTCGGGTACATCAATGATCTGGAAAAGGCTCGTGATGCGGTTGATTCAGCCGCAGAACTTCTGTTTAACGAGGCCAATAGTCTTCGGGAGGAATACTGGGACAAAGCTATTGCTGATGACGAGAAGGCACGGTACAGCTTTAACGTAACCAGGCAAGGAACAACTATCAGGATCCGCTGGGCCAGATTGACACCTTTGCGCAAAGCTGGTGGAGGCATTGATCGTGTCGTTCCCAAATACCTACCTCTCAACAAAGGCGAATCATATCCACCAGCGAAATTTAAGGATGCAAGCCAGCGAGAACTTGCGCTTATCGAACTGTATGAAGGTCAGCTTATTTGGTTGCGTGATGAGTTACGAAAAAACCGTGCAATTCGGCAGGCACTTTCACTTCGAATAACTCACCTAAGAAAACAGCTTTAGAAATACAAACCGCTCTGGAGTAAACATAACGGATATACATGAATACCAGGCGATGACCTGGTATTTTTGTTAGTGAGCCTTCAGGCGATCTGTTAGTGAGCCTTCAGGCGATAGCGGACTTATCGCGGCGGAAATGAATCAGGATGATCGCAATATGATCGCGAGTGTTTTCGCCCGGGTATGATCGGGTGGGAATGCAGCGGACTATTTCGCGGGCGCGAATATGGAAGGTAAACAAAGCGGAAGCGATAGCGTCGGTTTTCTCTATTTTTACATCGGGAGGTTGAGCATGGTAATAATCAAACCGCACGATGTCGGAGGAAAGATGAATTTCCTCCGGGGGTTTTTATGGGCAACCGGAGGTTGCCCTGGTTTTAATCGCCGGGGAAAACCAAAAGTGAATAACCAACATGGTTTTCCTCCGGGGGTTTTTGTCGCGGCGAGTACCGCTTAGAAATTGTGATCGGCTATCGAAACGGACAATATGAAGTCGATACCCTCGTTCGGAATAACTTCCCTCCCGATACACGCGTAAACAAAACGAAACCATTAACAAATTATCGCTCAGATTATCAAAGTGGATCATCTCCGTCTCATACCAGCCAAATTCCCTTGTAAACCGATCTGTATTCGCAAAAGGATCCGTTATTGGGATAAAACCACGCCAGAATCGCCTCAGAACGATTCTGAGCTTATCCCCCTGGTATTTTCACGATCGGATTGATTAAAACGCGCCTGAGCGTTTTGAGCGCGTTTTGTAGATCGACATATCTGTAAATTTCCTGAGTATGGTTTGGCTATGCCCTGATTTTGTTCCGAACGGGGAAGCCGTTATGATTAGGTCTGAATGTAAAGCACTTGTAGAGGTGATGCGGTATGAGTCACGAGCGCATTGAGGTTTTTGGTGATGGAGGCAGCTGGATAGCCGAAAGGCTTAAGTCATTCAGGTTAACGATCTTGGGTCAAAGTGAGTCGTTGTCTATCGTCAGGAACCCGACTGACAATTCTGCCTGGGTGACTCACGATGATACCGGCCTTGTTTTATGTCCCCTCCATGTTGATGGTTCGTTGGCCCCGGATATCGCTGAAGCTACTGAGACGGTGGAGAAATACATCTCCCGAGTGAGCCCTGCGGGAATATCAGCACGGATAAAGCAAGCCCGTAACCACCTGGATAGAATTGCCGCACCGGTAGACTCACGTTCTGCGGCAGCACTGTTAAGACGTGGCGGAATCCCGATTCTCTCACTGCGAACCACGGAATATCTGAAGTGGTACGAGTTGTTAGCGAGACTGGCGAAAGGTCAGGCTCTGTCACCATCCATCTGGGTGGATAACTACCTTGCCGGTGATACACCAGAAAGTGCATGGGCTAATGGACGCGGACTCTATGAGTTAATCAACAATGGGAATATGACATCAGCCAATACGATTTTCCCGGTCTGGTATTCTGTAGCTCTCGCACTGGGAAGATTCACAACAGAAGAACTACCTGTGATGAACGCCTGGCCGAGCTATTGTGATGGAACCCGTGTGGAGAGTTTTATCCAGTTGTATCGTGATTAATTCTTATTCATATGTCATATGATTAACGCTAAAGAAGATCTGCGGTAAGTCTGGCCGTTACCCGGAACCCCGGGACAGACCGAAACTTGCTTTCGGGTTGTCTCGGGGTTGGCCGAGCGAAGCGCTGGCAAGCACCACACCTATTTTGAGGAGAAGCCAATGTTAATTTCGTATAAGAGCAAATTGAAATTAGGATCTATCGCACTATGTTCATTTGGTGTAGGTATGGGCGTTATGCTATCAAAAACCGTTCCACTATCTTTAAGCGCTGTAGTAGTACTCGCCTTTTTCTGGTTACTCTCAATCATTTGTTTAGGGGTTGCTGCTTTCTTTTGTTCCGATTGAAATTGTGTAGTTCATACAGTACCCCGAATAATCCCCGCCTTTGTCAGTAGATAACCGTGAGGCAGACCGAAACTTGTTTTCGGGCTGTCGAGGGGTTGGCCGAGCGAAGCGCTGGCAAGTACAGACCATATTGTTCCCCCTGCATTTCTCATCGCTAAATTCTTTCTTGAAATATCGTCAGATTCCCTGTTTGTCACCCACCAGCCTCATGTTGTTATTGACCTAACTGCCATTCAATGGGAAGCAACAATGTTTAATTTAATCGCGAAGGCTAAAGAAGCAGGTTATCAATTCTGGATCAGTGCCTCCAAGGTACTGACAGTTACTACCGGAACCGAGATGGGGCTGACGATTATTAAAACTGTAACTGATATTAACCCTTGCTTGCTGGTGGCGGAGTTAATGAACCTTGGGATCACGTTATCCCCAGATAATAATTATTTCTGCTGGTTGGATAGCGAAGGTGTCCTTTGGGCCGTTGACCGCCACCATCTCTATCGAGGAAATACAGGGGAGCATGGGGTAAACTGGGATGTCGTCTATCATCACGGCATGGTAATTAATACCCCTGAGCAGGCATCCATCCTTTTCAAAATTCCCCACATTGGGCGCTTTACTGCCACTGTAATGTATAGCGCTGGCTATACACCCGACTGGGCTCTTCCAGCCTTTGTTGATTTTTCTGGTGAACCGGATCATGAAACAATACTGTCGTGGTTATCCGAGGTAGGCATTCGTAATGCAGGAATGCATCTCGAAGATATTGAGTTTCTTTCTGTTGAAGAAAATCCCGACGCTTATATCTCTCTTTAATGAGGTCTCTGTATGTCAAACGTTAAACCTTATTCCTGGGTAGTTCGCTTCGATGTTGCTCCTCAGTGGGTAGCTGACGGCTTTATCATGACAGATACCACAGCTCTCGAAATGCTATCTGATGTTATCAACTATGCAAACGATCACGAACTTGCCGCATTGGTTATTTCAGCACCCGATGCAGAAAGAATTTCCGAGGAGCAAGGCTATTTGGCTTCTAACAATGCGGAGCTAATGCGTCAGGTGCTAATCGGCTCACCGCAGGCATATGCTAAAGCATCTGTGGCAAATACCCTGCTAAAGGCTATAACCGCACTTGAGCAAACGCAGGATAATAAGCAGGTCGTTAAAGAACTGCATTCCAGCCTCGCTTTACTGACGGGCAATAAGCCTATTTCGGACATTATCTGGTTTCCAACCCCAGAATAATTCTTTCATAAAGAGCTTAAATCTTTAGCTCATTTATTTATGGATTTTCTATTCGTCAGCCACCCAGCGTGTGTTTAACTGAAGTTAGTAAACAAAACGAAAAACATACGCGGGGTGATTTATGAATACTGCAATTCATCAAGTACGAAATAACGTTCGTCGCACTACATCTGCACGTCCTGTTTGTTATCCAGTTCGCCCGCAGACAGAGAAAGAACTTTTTTCTGTAGGCCGCAGCCTCTGGTATCGCTACACCACTTCATTTGGCCCGTGCCGTGAAGTTCACCATCATCATGTGCAGCAGCTTGCACACCTGGTGGGTAAATCTGTTGGCTATGTTGAACATGCCATTAATCATTACCTCACGCATTGAACGAGGCGGCTTAATATGTCTACTCAAATCTATTGTGCGGTGCTTCGCCATTTCATGATGATGGCTGCATCCTCCCAGCACTCATTGATTGTGCTGAAGCAATTATATAACGCAGAGATTTCATCGAAAGCTCACCTGGCCGGTCTCTCCGTGTCCGAAGCTGAAGCGCTCCTGGCTCTACCATCCACCAGCTGGCGCAAACGCGATGATGTAATTCATGAGCTGAACATTCGCCTTAAGCAACTCACTAGCGTAGCCACACCGCCAGCTCAACAAGTCGCAAACTGAAGGAGTCTATAACATGCTGCCATTTCTCATTTTGCTGTTCTGCTCATCGCCTGAGACGGCGCGAATGATCCTAATCTACGCTACCGATGAATCTGCGGCCCGCCTCCAGGCGCTTGAAGATTTCGCACGTCTGAATGATTCGGGTTTTGCTGCTTCCGCCCAAACCCCATATGAGTGGGAGAATCCTCACGGTGACCAGCTCTTTATTGAGTCGGTATACCCGGTTCCATCCGGCGATTTATCTGCTATCCGCCGTATGCTCGGGGATGACGATGCCCCATATACCGACAAGCACCTTATTGCCGGTTTACTGGAGGACAGCCGACGTATCCAGATGATTGAACCGAATGCCGGTACTCTTTCTCGTATTGCTCAGGCAGAGCAGTACCTTCAGTAGACTTGTGTTCCGACCGCCCACCAGCAGGTGGGCTTCGGGCTAATTTCCTGTACGAGGTATGTATGCAAGGTACACCACGCTGGTGGCAGAACGGTCGTCGGGTGCAGGCCGTTCTCGCAGAGAATCAGACCGCAGATGTAAGGCTCAATATCGGCCCAGAAAATGACTTCTGGTTTACTGATGATGGTAATAATCCTGTTGCTGTGCTTAGGGTTATCGGCCCGGTCTGTCCACTGGATCCGCTAAAATTCACCTCCAGTATCACTGATGTCCTTCCTGAAGATGTCCATAGCTATAAAAAAGCCCTTCAGGAACACCAGATGATAAACCGGCCTGTCTCGTTCTATCTTGCACTTGCCGATGCCTGGTTGCTTGTTAACGAACAGCAGCCGGTTTACCAGTTCCGCATCCGAAACCAGTACAACGGCATGACTACTGAATGGAATTCCGTTGCCCGGGACAAAGTCATTGAAGTGATTAAGATGCAGCCGGAAACCGCTGAATTCCGGGTTCTCGTCCCATCGGCTCCTGAGCCTGCTGCGAATGCCCGGCAGTTGATCTCAGAAATTGAAGGTCTGCGTGAAGCTATTGGGAAACTCTACCCGGCAAATACTGATGTACGTCGTATTGCCAGAAACAGCGGCTGGATGCATGTATACGACGACACCAATGCCAAAATGAACTTTGCAGACAATGCCAGAAATACCCCTTATCTCGATGCCTTTGTGACTCAACTGCATCTCTTCCTCACAGATGATCGAGAGTAGATGTAAAACCTCCCTGAATCTTTCTGCTCTAACCAGCGCTGTCATATAGCATTTTTTTGACGGCGCTGCCGGTTGCGCTTTTATCAAACATGGTAAATACATTGTTTCATGCTGTCTGGCTCCCGGGCGCGGAGTTATCGTTGATGGAACCAAGTTGAGATATTCGAAATGAAAAGACCAACGGCACATAAAAATGACCGTCTGCCGGTGCGAAGATCTAACCCTACAACGCCTCAAGCAAGAGAGCGCGTTATTGCCGGGCTGGTGGCCTCAGCTACATCTGACTTCGTCTACCTCGTTCAGTGGCTGAAATCAGGAAAGCAGAACGGTGACCCTCTACAGCTATCCAGATGGGATAGCCTGAGAAATGCAATAAGCCACCTTGAGACGCTTGATGCTGGTGTACAACCTGACTGGCGCAAAGTCCTCACCCTGGTGTCGCGGGAAATTCATACCAGCCATAATGTCCAGGCGGTTGTTACTCCTCCGTCTAAAATCGCCGGTGGTATACTCAGCAACCTTAACGACATCAGCCAGAAGATAGCGACCGGGCTTGCTTCCCCTGACATGCTCGGCAGGCTCGATTATATGCTTCAGTTGACCGCAGGCCTGGCAGGTGGTGATGATCTGACGCAAAGCATCCGTAAGGTTTCAGACAGTGCAGAAAAAGCCCTACGTGGTTATGACAAGCCGCAGGCAAAGGCCAAAACGCCTAAACCGGCCCCACCAGCTCCTGCATTCCGGGATGATCAGACGTTCAGGCAAGAGTGTGCGCCACTGATTGGGGTTGATGACCTCTTTGTTCTGGCTAATTGCCTTATTGCGATGTCCGCCCGCCTGGGCCGTTCTCCTGTCAGCCTAGCGAAACGCGCAGCGGGTTTAAAAGGTGTGATTAAACCCGATATGCTGGCTGACCTGCTGGAGCTCTTACAGCAGGACGTGGATCTGACCGCCCTGGCCCCGCCACCCAGGGTTAAAGACGATAATAGCCGCAGTGATGGAGGTAAGCTCGTCGGTTTAACCGGGGTCGTCGAAGGTGGCGCGTCAATCGGTGCTGAAGCGCAGCGTATCATCACCGCAGAACTGAAGAAGCACTCGCCGCTCACTTCGGCGCAGCGCGTATCTTTCGATACCGCCCGTGCGGGTCTGGCGCTGGAGAGCGATACATTCCGGGTTATTGAAGAGATCAGACGTATTGCAGCATCACTCAACTGGAGACCGCTGGCTGTCGCGGCCCATGCCGCGCATAAATCGCCTGGTATCCGCCCGGAGATTGCCGGGGATGTGATCACGTTGCTGGCGCAGGATGAGGCCTTAACCACCAGCAAGCCTAGCCGTTAAGTACCTGCCGCGCTGACTACAGCTTACCTCGCGATATTGCACCAGCAGCTCAGAAATAATACCGGTATAAACGTCCGCGTTTTGCCGGTATTTTAATTCGCCCTATTTTTAGAATTAGCGATAATAGCGTTGCTTATTACGTATTTTTACACTCAGAAACCTTCGTCACATGAATAGGGTATGGTTCACTGAATAGACAAAGACGTTAAATCTGGTCAGCTACAGAAAGGAGGATTTATGTAAATGCTCTCGTTACGTTCAAACTCTTAAAAAACTGCCGCGCCTGCCTATATAAGCCAGGCTGTAGACCTGAAGTCTACAAATTTAGCGTTACTGACAATTCACAATCCAGTGAACCGGCCCACACTAAGGAGGTTATATGCGAACGCGTAACTTTAAATCTGAGTCTATGTAATCTGATCAGCTGGCGCTGCCGAGAATGGCGGACTCCGCTACCCCGGTGATAGACCGGGGTAGCAGGAAGAAAGAGTAACGATTTACCGGTTTTAAAACCAAATTTTCGTCAAATGGGATACAAGCGCCCAAGGCCGGTTCCCGTCTGACAGACCGAAGTTGTGATGTGTGCATCGCCCCCCTGGAAGTTGTTTTATTGAATTGCTGTGTGTAGTTTTGCGGGGATAATACCCCGCTTTTTTTTTGCTTATTCTTCTTCGTCACCCCACCTTCCTGTGCCATCATACGTATAGAAAATAACTTTTCACTTCTGACCCTTTTTCAGTTGAAGTCTTATGATTTGATATTCCGCTAATACACACACATTAAGGAATGAAAATGAGCAACGATATTCATAACAAAATTGCTGATGCTTTAGCTTCTGTTGGTTTAAAACTTTCCGATGGATATACCCGGGCCGCACTCTTACTGAAGATGAAAGGTTCAGTTAGTCTCAATTTTGCTGTTGATGGCAAACCTGTCACTGTCACTCTCCATATGACTGAATCGGGTGATGTTACTGCTACCACTGATTATGACGATTCAACCGCTACTGCCGCAGCAGCAGCCGCAGCCACTACAACGCCAACACAAGAGTCGGTGGAAAAACCAGCAGAAGAGTCGGTGGAAGAGCCAGAAAAAAGTAATACACGAAAAGGCCCAAGGCCTAAGTAATAACTGCGCTGGAACTACATGTTGGCATAATTATAAATATCAAAACTGGCGGGGTTAAATCCCCGCTTTTTTATGCCCGATTTCCTTCGTCACCTGAATACCCCGTGAGACTATAAGTAAACAAAACGAACAACACGGGGCAACGCCATGACCACCAGCAAAGAGAAAAATGTATTCTACGTTCACTACTATGAATCCGACTCCAGTGGTGGCGAACTGCCACTGATGCGCATTGAAGCGGAGAACGAAGATGAAGCCAACCTGATCTGTCTTCGCAACCTCGCGGATGTTTATGACGTTGATCATGACGACATCAGTCTTGAAGACGGCTTCGAAGTGAACGGCAATAGCGTTTATCTGCAAGGTATCTACCCGGCGACCTCAGAGCAGGCACTGGTAGTTGATGCGGTATTTAATATGACTTCTGTAGAACCAGTCGCTGAGGCTGTGACCGGCACGGCGGAATCCGCCTGCGGTATCAGCCTGGTCTCTGATAAGGTCTGGCTGGAAAGCTGGTTCGACCTCGAAGACAAATTTGCTGATCAGATGGCCCACGTCGCTGAAGATGACAAGTCTGATACACGCTTCTTGCTCTACCGTGACCAGGTCATCGATGTGCGTGAATGCGAGACATCTTCTGTCCCAGGCTGGGATCTCCAGTTCGGCTTGAGCGGCGGTACGCAGATGCTATTCATTCGCCTTTCTGATGATGGCGATCACGTTGCACTGGGTCTCGAATAACTGCTGCCTGCGCCCGGGCTTGTTTGCCCGGGTTGCTCCCCTCCCCTGAATCAAACCGAGTATCATGACATCATTCTGAGGAGTACCAGACGATGAGCGAAGTAAAGCACTTCAGCATCACGAAAACCGTTGATTTTTACATCAATGAAGCATCCCCGGAAATTATTGCGGGCCGCAGGATCTATCTGGAAACCGTATTGATTCCTCGCCTTCGTACCGGCCTTGCCGTGCTCAATAAGATGGGCCTGACCGAGCGTGAAGATATGGAGCTGCGCGATGTGTACCAGCGTGGCGTGGAATTTTTTGACAAATTGTTCGATGGCCCTGTCCCGCAGGCCAATACCACCACCAGCCACTAATCCGCAAATTTTGTCCTTTTTTTACCCGGCTCTGACTTCGTCACCCGGGTAACCAGTGATTTAATAAGTAAACAAAACGAACATACCAATAATCACTGGGGATGCACCATGTTTAAAAGTCTGTCTGAATTGATGACCAGCGTTGGCAAGACTGATGCGCATAAAGTCTCGATAGTCCAGGTTAAAACCGGTGTCACCTCGTGGGGCCGCAAAAACCAGTCATCCCGGCCTACGGCTGAATACCAGATCTGGATGGATACTCCTGACAACGACAGTCGTATCGTCCTGAAGCTGAATTTCGTGCTGAGTTCCCGCCGTAACCAGCCTGAGAAGAATGCGCCCCTGAATATTGAAATCAGCCAGTACGCTAACTGGGATACGGTGAAACGCGCCTGGGCGGAATGCGCTCCTGAACGCTATATGCGGCTGGAGAATGAAACGACAGATGAGTTTATGTCCACCAGCGGGGTCTGGGAAGAAGCATCCGTCATCACCAATGACATGCAGCCGGATTACCGCTACTTCTATCCAGGCACGTCCTATTACGTGGCAAACGACAGCTACTGAAGCCAGAAAACACACCATATAACCGAGGATCTACCATGACCGACGCTATCCAGACTGCCCCTGAAAGCTTCAGCCTTTCTTCCCTGACCGACCTGTATCGCACAGTGCAGGCAACCGAGTCCCACGCTCTTTCAATGATGCGTGTCCAGAGGGGGATCACCTCCTGGGGGAGCCGTCGTATAACTGACCGCCGAACTGAGGGGTTCACCGTCTTTCTGGATGCGCCGGATAACGCCAGCCGTATTACTGTTAAAACGGAGTTCGTGCTGAATGCAGCAAAGACCGGCCCTGATACGTCTAATGATCTGGTGGTGGAAGCGCGTGAACATTCAGGCTGGGATGAGAGCCGGAATTGTTTCACTGTTACCCGCGAGATCGGCGAACTGCGGGTTAATGCTGGTGGTGAAAATCATGCTGCTACACTTCGTCAGCTGTGGAAGCTGCTTCACGCGCAGGCAAAAGCCTACCAGTCCAGAAATACTGCCGGTAACGCCACCTGGCTTATGTTCTGATAAGCCCCGGGCATGGTAATGTGCGTCACGACATTACGCCGTGGCGCACTACGTTCGTTTAGAAGGAAATGAAGATGAAAATAAGCCAGCTGGAAGTCGGGATGAGTGTCTGGTCGGTTAGCCGGGTAAATATGGGCAACACCACACTTAAAACAGTTGTCGTCCACCCGGTCGTGATTGTCGAAGTCCATGATAACCACGTCATAGCCACCTGGAATGGTAACGCCCCGCGTCGTTTCGGTGAGTCCGTCGTTAAGGGCTGGAAGAAAGAAAAGCCGTTGCTGATCCGTGAAGGTTTCGGGCAAATGCGCCTGGCTACCAGGGAAGAGAAAGCGCTGGCTGGTAAGTAACCCCCTTCGTGACCTGTATGACCCGTGGTGTAATGGCTCCGACAACCTGGCAGTTTTCGCAACGCAACACTCTGCCGCAAATCACCCTCCACGGGGCCAGACAGGGAATACACGATGACCGATGCCATTCTCTCTGAAGAGCTGTACTTCAAATACCTCAACACCTACGAACGCGAAAGCAGGTTTCGCATTGACTCTTTTCGCTTTGATGGCGAGCCTCAGTGGACAACCAAATTCGGTCAAGCTCGCATCCGCCCTTCTCAGGTACGTGTACTGCTCTGCCGCTGCGGGGCAAACAACTGGAAAGACGATGGCAGGTTCGCCAATGAGTACTGCTGCGACAGCTGCGGACAGTTCGTGGAGGTGCTACAGCATAACGACCGTTGATTCGCGTCCCGGGGCCGGAGCTGATGGCTCACTGATAAACCATTTCAGACCGACATATTCATTCTGATAATACCCGACGTATCGCCTTCGTCACCTGCCGGGCCCGTGTTGTACTGGTATCAGTACAACATAAAACGAGATCACGGGGCGCATCATGCAGACACTGACCGACGTATTCAGCGATAAGGCGAATAAAGCCTTTCATTCGATTTTCGCCGATTTCCTGCCCACCAGCGCGGATGGGGTAATCACCTTTACGGTTCGCGGCTATGGCGGAAAAACTGCCTGCATGACCGTCCCCTCTGGAACCCCGGTTTTCGTCTTTGGCACTGAAGAGCTCGCCGACTTCCATCGCTCCGCCGTGGCGGGTGAATTCTACATCGTTGATCACGGTGGTTTCCGCACCCTGAATCAACAGGTAGAACGTGGCCGCGTCCCAGTCATCTACGACATCCTCTGAAGGGATCCGATTATGGCAATCGACACAGTTTACCGCCTGCGGCTCGATTTCGACGTGTATAACGGCGATGTCATCGACACCAAAGAGCAGGAAGACAAAGACCAGATCTCCATTGCGAAAATCACCCAATTTATCTTCGATGCCTCCGTTCGGCTCAAGCTTGATGCCTGCGAAACCAGCGATGGCGGGCCAGCACATGGGCCTTACTGTGTTCTTGAGCACTGCAACCGAGCTGTACTGGAACAGGCCGAAACTGAAATTAAACGCTATGTGAGACGCTTTAAAGGCCATTCACTGGAAGACTGATGAACCCGGTACATCCACCAGCATGAGGATGTACCTGACTTCGATAGCCGCTGCCGGGCTGTGCCTCCTGAGCAGCAGAGGACAAGGTACGGATATGCCAGACAATAAACCCCGGATGACTGCCGCTGAAATGACTGAGCGAGCCTATCACTTCTTCCTGGACGCAAAGGGTCTGTCCCCTCGTGCCGGGCAGGTAGACATGATGGCGTTTTGCAGCGCAGTCGTTAACGCTACCCCCGCTGAGGAGCAGTATCGCGTCGGGGTTATTGAGGCCGGTACGGGGACAGGGAAAACACTCGGGTATTGTCTGCCGCTGATCCCCCTGGCGATGGAAAAGCATAAGACGCTGATCATCTCCACGGCAACCGTTGCGCTTCAGGAACAAATCATCTCCAAGGATCTGCCAGAAATACAGGCGAGAGCGGGCCTGAGCTTCTCCTATGCGATGGCGAAGGGCCGTAGCCGTTACTTCTGCCAGATGCGCTGTGACGTTCATATGGAAAGCGAGATGAATGCCTATGGCTACATCCGCGATGATGTGGAGGATATCAGCAAGGCCTTTGCTGGTGGTCACTGGACAGGAGAGCGTGATTCCTATCCTGATGAGATCAATGAGGCGGTATGGGGTCGGGTCAATGCTATTGGCAGTCAGTGCCCTAAAAAGCGTTGCCCACATTATCACCGTTGTCCGTTCTTCCTCGCCCGCGCCCTGCTGGAGTCGGTGGATGTGGTTATCGCCAACCATGACATCGTATTGTCTGACCTGTCACTGGGAGGCGGTATTATCCTTCCCCCGCAGGAAGAGTCCATTTATGTGTTCGACGAAGGTCACCACGTTCCGCAGAAAGCAATTAACCACTTTGCGACCTCCGCCTCTCTCGATGCCAGCAGGCATTTCATGAGCGAAATCTTCGACATGGTAATGACCATGCCAGAGTCCTACGGCGGGACTATGGAAAAGCACGTGCAGCAGCTGGTGGAGCTTGCGGGCCATGCCGGTGATGAGCTCGGTGAGCTGCGGGGGACACTTTTACGCTCCCTGAACTGGCGAAACGATCACGAAATGCCAAATGGCACGGAATCGGACATCTATCGCTTCCCGGAAGGTTTCGTTCCTGAAGATATTGCGGCCCTGTTTAAGCCTGGGTTAAAGACAGTAAACGAGATGCAGAATATCGTTGTGAAAATGACGGCGATTGTAGATGAGGCCGGGCGGGATATCAGCGAGGAAGAACTGGCCCTTCAAAAGATGGCTGTCGGCGAGCTGGCAAATCGCCTGGCGGGTATGCATCAGGCTCTGGCCTCATACTGCGGGAATAAAACCGTCTCTGGTATGCCTATGGCCCGGTGGATTAACGTCCGTCGTACTAAACGCAGCACCGAAGTGGTGATTAATTGCAGTCCGGTCTATGCGGGCGAACACCTGAAATCCGAGCTCTGGTCGAAGGCTTATGCCACCATTGTGACCTCGGCAACAATCCGCTCCCTTAGCAAGTTTGACGCATTCCTGGAGCAGGCCGGTCTTCCAGTCGATACACCTACCCTGCTGGCCCGCAGCCCGTTTGATTACCAGAACAACGGCGTGTTGTTCATCCCCCGTATGCGCTCGGTTCCGACCAATCATGAAGAACATACGGCGGAGATCATCGAACTCCTTCCCAAACTGGTGCTTCGGCTTCAGGGTTGCCTCGTGCTGTTCGCCTCCCGCAGGCAGATGGAAGAAGTCAGCAAGGCGATGCCTCAACACATTTCACCGCTTCTGCTGATACAGGGGGCACTTCCAAAACGGGAAATACTGCTGCGCCATAAGCTCAGAATCGACCGTGGTGAGCCGAGCATTATCTTTGGTATGGCTTCTTTCAGTGAAGGGGTGGATCTGCCTGGCGTGTACTGCAACAACGTCATCATTGCCAAGCTGCCTTTTAGCGTTCCGACCGACCCGGTGGGCCAGACCCTGACGGAGTGGCTGGAGAAAAACGGGCGTGATGCTTTCCGGGAAATCTCGATACCGGAGGCCTGCCTCAAACTGACCCAGTCCGTTGGTCGGCTTATCCGCACAGAGAGCGATACCGGCGCGGTGACTATCCTGGATAAACGCCTGAAGACAAAAGCCTACGGGAAAGACATCCTCGCATCCCTGCCCCCTTTCAGGCGCGAAATTCGTTAATCAACAGTCGAGAGGTTGCTATGCATAAAATTGAATGCCCACGCTGTCTGGGTGGTAAGGGTGAGATCCGAGCGTTCCGGCACGTTCAAGGCGGTGTGTGTTTTCGCTGCAAGGGCCGGGGGTATGTCGAGGTGAAAACCATCCCGAAGCCTTCTATCCGGTTTGTTGCTATGCAGAAATGGGCAAATCCAGAGGACGTTAACTACAACAATGGGGATTTTATCAGGACGTTCTATTTCAAGGCCCGAAGTCAGGCTGAAGCAACAAAGAAGCTTCAGAAAAAACTCGGCGCGTCAGGTCGTGAGTTTTATGCCACTCCTGCGGATGATGTCCAGCAATAAATGGGGGCGTTTTGTAGTGGTTTATTCACTCTGAAATCTATCACTCTGGTTATGATTGGTTTCGAAACAAATGACAGGTGGTAACACATGAAAAACCAGGCTAAAACACAACATTCTGTTTTTAAGTTCATTCGAGCTGCGATTCCGGTAACAGTTCTATCGGCTATACAGTACGCTGTCATTTCTACATTGCTGGTGGTTGGAAAAATTGACCTTCAATGGTCGGAACTCGCTACATCACTTCCGTTATGTATTATTGCAATATTCTCAACAGCATTTGTATTTTACGACCCAAATGAATATGAGTACTTTCTTTCAGTGCTGGGAATGCTTACCGTTTGGGTTTTAGTGTTTATTGCATCAATACTCCTACTTGTAATCGCGCGAGGTTTTTCCTTCATCACAAGCAATTATGTAACATATGCTGAATTGGCTTCCTATTCCATACAGATAGGAATGATGATTGTATTTTACTTCAAGAGGGATAGTCTTAATCAACAGACCCTATAGATACAGTATTTCGCGATTAATATTATCATTGAACATTAACGCACAAAATTTACCCCCACGTCATACAAGGTTACCGATGCAATGAAAAATAAAATTATCGATGCAAAACTTGCATTTTTTAAAGTAGAGGGAACTCCAAGTACTGGTCACGTTGTGGTTATCGGGAAACCATCATCTGGGAAAAGTTTCTGCCTTACTGATGAAATAACGCGTTTGTTAAAAGCAGGTAAAAACCACGAAAATTAATTTGAATATTGCAAGCGGGGTTTGCTATGACATCAATTATTACCACTTTATATGAAAAACTTTCATTTCGTGTGCTCGCAGTTCCGCTGATTATTTTCAGCATTGAATTTTTGATATGGGCAGTGCTTATTCGAGAAAATGTTATATCCGGGGACTGGCCTTTGTATAGAACTTGTTTGTTCGCTTGTTTTTCCTCGCTGATTATAACTGGATTCACATTCCAGAATCCTGAAGGCAGTGATTTCCTAAAGGCAGCAGCAGGTCTCCTTGGATGTCTGGCCTTGGGGGGATTGATAATTATTATTTATTATATTGGCACTCTCGAATTTCCGATTATCACTGCCAAGATGGTTTGGATTTTCATGATGGCAAGCTTTACGTCTCAGCTTTTCACTTGCCTGATGAAATCGATGACTGATTAATTTGAAGTTCAGCAAAAACAATTGCAGAGCAAAGTTATTTATTCACTCATTTTGCGATCTAAGTATGCTTACGCTGAAGTAACCGAAAAGTACCTTTCTTGAAAAGTTTTTTCGGGATTTTAGGAGAAATGGATAATGGCATTCTCACTTACTTTCCATCAATACATTCTGGAGTAATAACATGTTTACTTTAGTTCTCGTGATTGGGCTTTATTCAAGTGGTCTTAATCCAAGTGGTGTCACCTCTCAGAAAATACCTGACTACAAAACCTATGATGAATGCCAGAGTGCCGCGCCTAAAGCAAAGCGTGGGGAAACTATCACCATCTTAAGTTATTGCATTCCCCAGCCTGCGGATAAGACAAAGGCGTAAAGGCTTCGCTATATGTGAATTATCGAAGGGGTGTCCATTTCATACCCGATTACTTCGTCAATTGTCGACCGGTGGGATAATAGGATTAAAACAGTTTTTAGCTTCACGATATTATGGAGAAACCGCCGTCATGCACCCATTCGATTCGGTCAGAGTAAAACTGAGTTTTGCCGGAAAGCCACCAGCGGCTTTACTGCAAAGCGCCCTATTTCTTGAAAATCAGCGTCCCGAATCCTCCAGTTGGAGCGACCCGGGCACGGCGGGTAATACACTGCTTCGCGACATCCTCCGGTCACAACCGGTTGAACTGAGCACTCTACAAGGCGTGGTTAATCTGACTACTGGCAACCTCGGTAAAGCCGAATGTAGTGAGTTGCTTGCACTGATGGGCCTTCGTAGCTTCGGTGAAGAAGCTGCTGAGTTAATGGTTCGCAATGCGTCAATGGTTTTTGCGAGTGGACAGGCTAATGCAAAGAACCTGATTCGCATGGAAGTCACTAAATCACACCTTACTTCTGATAAGCAGGTCATTGTCAGTACTGAAACCCTTGAGCGGCGTATGTACGTCATGAACAGCAACGGTATCTGCTTCGTCGTTGAGCCTGAGATCTGCCTTGATGCCGAGAAACTGCCGGGCGCGGATTTCTTTATCACTGAAGACGAAATGGATGCTGCGGGCGTGAGCCGCTGGGGTGAAAACGGCAGTCAGCACTGGCGATGCATGGTTACCTGGTTCAATGGCAGTAGCACCATCATGAACGAAATGGGACACATGTACGAGCTCGGTGATGAACCTGAAATTCGGCTCAATAGCTTCGGTGGATAAAGCCCACCAGCGAGGAAATACGATGAGACACGATAACGTCAAGCCCTGCCCTTTCTGCGGTTGTTCATCTATCCGGGTTCGGGAGATTTCGAATAATTTTCGCGCCTGCTGCAATTCCTGTGAGGCCACGGTGGCGTTTCAGGACTCCGAACAAGCCGCTGTGACGCGCTGGAATACCCGCGCTGAAGAGAAACAATCTGGCGGACTCCAGTCAGCATAAATTAAGCCCCGGGCTGCTCTGGGCCTGAATACCGATAAGAGGAAACACCGACATGAAATTTTACATCAGCGACGTTTTATGGAAATCCGGGCAGGCATTCATTTTCTCGTTTGTCACTGCTCCGGCAGTTGCGTTACTGCTCATTCTGTTCTGCACAGTTCTTACCAGTTCACCATCCAAGGTCTTCCTCGATCAGGCCCGTAGTCTGGTTGGAAATGCCACCAGCACCTCGGTCATGGTTTGCCCTGAAGAGAAAGCAGTGTTTGCCGCGTTCCGCTCCTCAGAATGCCAGCGACACGTGGTGAATGCCGATGATGCCATTAAACAATGGGACTCGCTGTTGCTCAAAGGCTACCTGATAGTGGCGGGTATCGCTCTTATCTGCTGGATGGTAAGCGAGGCAGTTAACTACCGCAGAAAGCCGTGGCGCTATGGGATCCGTCCCTCTGATATGACATTTAGCTATACAAAACTCGTGCCGAAAGAATCCGATGATGACGCGGATAAATAACCACTCATTTAGCACGGCAGACAGCCGGTCAATGCCAGCAGCACAGGGGGCAGTATGGGTAGACCTACAGGCAATATCGTCAGACTCACAAAATCAACAGGCCGCAGCAGCGACTTTTTCGGGCCATGTGAGTTGTGTGGAAAACATATGTCAGAAGCATTCCGTACCCGAAAAGCGCGTGAGTGGCAGCGTGAAAATGGCGAACTCTATTACGGCCATGATTCCGCCGTCATGTATGCACATGAAAAATGCATTCTGAATCTGGAAAGCAAATTTACCTCAAATTAACGACTGGTGAGATTTATGAAAATACCTCTGGGTAAGACGTTCCCAATTTTTTTTATCTTATTGGTGGTGGTGCTGGGGGGCGCTATCGCCGAGAAACTGCTATGGGAGGGACACCTCTATCCCGATTTTCTTATCAGTGATGCCTATGTGGCGAAAGATACTCAATTGCAGGCCAGTAACGACACAACACTGTTGAAGCAGTGCTACGCTCAGCACTTAACTGGATGTGAAAAGTATTATAGAAGCTTCAGCCAACTGGAGGTCAGGGGTAACGATCTCAAGTCGCTGTGTAAAGTCCTGACAAATAACACTGATCTGGACGTCTTTCAGAGTGATGCTCAATTGCTGGTTCGTTGCTCACGATGGAATGTTTTCCGTGTAATTCCATTTAAACCTACAGATAACGCAACTGATAAATTTAAGCCAATGGTCGATATGGTTGGGAGCTGGATGGCCTACAACCGGCTCTCAAAAGAGCTACTTCATGAAGATCCGGTCGATATCTTTTTTGTTGGACTGGATGAGGGAAAAAAGCAACTATCCCTGAAATATTGCTTTACCGGGGTTGATCAAATTCCTCCTCAAGTAGCTTTCCAGCGATGTGACACCGAGTCGGATACGACTAAAACCCAGAGTGACAAATCATGATGACATTTCTCGCTAATTTGCATCGCCATACTACGGCCTGCCGCAGCTTCGCATTCTTCACTCTGGTCTCCGGCCCGGCGATTGCTTTATTTATCACGTTCATCTGCATGAACTATTCAGGTTCACCTTCAGCGCATCTGGTTAGTGCAGCCAGGGCTGTCATTGATGGTGCTCCGGTCGGCAAACTAATGGTATGTACCGAAGAGCCACAATCCACGACTCCCCCGACACTTATCGAATCTCCCTGCGTTCGCGAGGCGGTCGATGAATCAATAGTAACCGCGAAGTGGGATTCAAACTTCCGAATGGTTTACGCAATGCTTGCTCTGCTTTCTTCTGTTATCTGGTGTCTAGTGAGCGCCACACGAGCGAACATATTCAAGGACGCTAAACCCCCTACTCGATAAGCCTGTCAATTCTCAAATAAAATGATGAAAAGTTGTGAAATTAAGGAGTGATGATGAACATAAATTACAGTATTAATAACAGTGTGCTCATGATGATGAGTGAGTTTATGATTACAGCTTTTGTAATCGTAATACTTTTTGTGATTGTATTAGTATATAACAAAGCGTTTAAGTCTGAATTAAGCATAAAAATATTTTGTTTTAGTCAGTTAACAGCCATTTTCATTTCCGTATTAGAAATAAGGTAATGACTCCAACTTACTGATAGTGTTTTATGTTCAGATAATGCCCGATGACCTTGTCATGCAGCTCCACCGATTTTGAGAACGACAGTGACTTCCGTCCCAGCCTTGCCAGATGTTGTCTCAGATTCAGGTTATGTCGCTCAATGCGCTGAGTGTAACGCTTGCTGATAACGTGCAGCTTTCCCTTCAGGCGGGATTCATACAGCGGCCAGCCATCCGTCATCCATACCACGACCTCAAAGGCCGACAGCAGGCTCAGAAGACGCTCCAGTGTGGCCAGAGTGCGTTCACCGAAGACGTGCGCCACAACCGTCCTCCGTATCCTGTCATACGCGTAAAACAGCCAGCGCTGACGTGATTTAGCACCGACGTAGCCCCACTGTTCGTCCATTTCAGCGCAGACAATCACATCACTGCCCGGTTGTATGCGCGAGGTTACCGACTGCGGCCTGAGTTTTTTAAGTGACGTAAAACCGTGTTGAGGCCAACGCCCATAATGCGTGCACTGGCGCGACATCCGACGCCATTCATGGCCATATCAATGATTTTCTGGTGCGTACCGGGCTGAGAGGCGGTGTAAGTGAACTGTAGTTGCCATGTTTTACGGCAATGAGAGCAGAGATAGCGCTGATGTCCGGCAGTGCTTTTGCCGTTACGCACCACGCCTTCAGTAGCGGAGCAGGAAGGACATCTGATGGAAATGGAAGCCACGCAAGCACCTTAAAATCACCATCATACACTAAATCAGTAAGTTGGCAGCATTACCAGAAATAACAACAAAAAGAACAAATGCTGGAAGTATCAGTATTACATGGAGTGACGGCATCCATCAGTTTTATACTCACGTTTTTCTGGGGTTTGCTTTTTCTTTCTTACTTTTTTTGCTTGGTCTTTATGACTACAAAATGAAAGGCAACAAAGATGGTTTAAAGGATTGCAAAAAACATGTTTTACCGTGTTTCATAGGGAGTTGGTTCGTATTAATAATATTCTTTTTCTCCGCTTCGCCTTTGCGCTATGAGGAGAATTTGATTACGGATGCTCGCGTCGTAGCTTCGGATCCCAATCGAACCACAATTATCTATGCTGATGGGTTCTACTGGCTATTTGATATGGATAGAAATGAATTTGATAAGTCTATATCCAGAGAGATAGTCAGAGGCAACTACAAGATGTTATGTACTTCAGATACACCAGCTACCTGCTGGGCGGGCAGAAAATTCCCCAAAAACACATCACTGGATAAAGTTTTATGAAAGATTGTAACGCTGAGAAATATAGCTATTCATGTCTTTTCGCAGCGGTATTTAGACCAGGTGAAATGCCTGTCATTTCCGCGTTCCGGGCGCGGTATTGGGCTCTAATCATTCGATGGGCATTGCGTTTCGGTTACACCGTTTGCCTGATTGGCAGCACTGGAACCGGAAAAAGTTACCTCATCGAAAGAACGCTACCAGGACGGATCATTGATGCCCGACTGTTACTGGTAAAGAATGATTGGCATGGCCCTGTGCCATTCAGTTTGCGCGGTGCAAAGCCCGGCCCAGTTGGCATTGATGAGTCGTCCAGCTTTTCAGAGGAAACGCTGCGTCAGAACGCGGAGAACCTGAAAGAAAGAGGGGTAGTGTATACAGCACAAAGCATTGATAAAGCAGCTAAAGTTGCAGCCAACCTGCCAAACAGGCGTGTGTTGCTTATCATGATTGGAAAAACGTAGCCTCTGCGGTCTAGGCCATCTGACCTGCTGAACTGACGCAGTAGACTCTCTCGGAGGCAAACAAATTTGCTGGTGGGATAAAATGGGCGCATACTTAAAGCACGTGTAATCGACACGTGCTTTTTTATTGGAGGACACATGCAGGCTACAGCTGCTCGCCAGAAAAAAACCGTCAGTGTCACCCTTGAGCCAATGCTCGTACAGCAGGCAAAAGACGCTGGGATTAACTTGTCCGCCACGCTGGCAGAAGCGCTTCAGAGCAAACTGAAGGCCAGTGCAGCGGAAGAATGGAAACGACAGAATCGTGCTGGTATTCAGGAGTTGAACCGCATCACTGAAGAGCATGGGTTACTGTCTGACGAATACAGGACGTTCTGATAATGCAATATACCGTTTACCGCAATCCCGGCAACAGCCAGGCATACCCTTACCTGCTGGATATACAGAGCGACATCATTGGCGAGTTAAATACCCGCCTGGTGATCCCCCTTCATCGGCTTAAAAAAGGAGCCTCGGCCCCGGTTGCGCGATTAACTCCGGTCATACAGGTGGAAGGGAATGACGTTATCCTGATGACGCATGAAATGGCTTCAGTCCGCGTGAAGCAGCTCGGTCAGGCGGTCATGGACGCATCTCCGTTCCGGCACACTATCAAAAGTGCGGTGGACTTCCTGCTGGATGGTTTCTGACAGAGATAATGAGCGAGAAAATGATGAAGCAAAATGAACTGCTGGAAGTGGCAAAAGCCATGCGCGATTATATTGATGCCCTCCCTACCGATGTCGTTGCAGCATTACCGGTGATGCCGGGATTTGATCGAGACTGGGCCGACGAAGTCATTTACGAAGCCGAATCCGCCAGCAAATAACCCCCCGTCTGCGCCCGTTTCATCTGAATTCGGGCCGTCACAATCTTTCTGATTTTATTGAGAAAACAGCCTCTTTTTGTCCCCTTTTTTCCTTCGTCAGCAGACTCAGTCGTTCGATAATAAAAACAGACCAACACAACCACTGAGGTGTTTCATGTTAGCGATTATCCCGGCAGCAGGCACTGACAAGGTTTTTAAAACCTCCCTCAAACACGTGCTCGATGAGGACTTCCTGTTTGCAATGGCTTCAAAAGCAAGCGCGACGTACATTTCATCCCATATCAGCGATGACGGTGAGGGCACAGTGTTTTTCAGTCTGAGCGACTGGGATAACCTCAAGCCTTCCTTATCGGCTGATGGCTGGGATGGCGATACGATGCCCGGCTTCATTGATTTGCTGGATGCAATCGCAGCGCAGGGCTATAACACCGTCGAATTCCACATTTCTCACCCACTGGTGGTTGGCGCGGTCTGGTTCACCGATGAGTATTACTTCACGGTTACCCCGCTGGCGTATGACCTTGCCACGCTGGATGGTCAGTTTGTTCTGCCGGATGGCTCTTCCTACCGGCTGGATGACCTTGATGAAGTCAGCTATGACGAAATGACCGACTACTTTGACGGCATTATCGAAGTCGATGGCGATACCATGCTGGGTGTAAAGCGTAACGACGATGACACCGTAAACGTCAGCAAAATCGAAAGCTAACCCCTCCTCCCCGGTGTCGGTATCCGCCGCGCCGGGCTATTTTCCTGCCATCATCCTCTGGAGTGTTTCATGAAAGACCGTTTTTATCTGGTCAGCTTGCGTGACACCGTTGGTAGCAATACCGCTTTTCATAGCCATCACGGCAGAGGTTACAGCACCGATCAGCGTAATGCCCGGGTTTACACCCGCGAGGAAGCACAACGCGCATGGAATACGGGACGGGAGTTTGACCTGCCGGTTGATGCCGATGCAGTCGACCGCCATCTCGTGTTTCATGTTGATCATCAGTTTGTACCGGGAAAAACCATTCTCTCCGAAAGCGCCACCAAATATGTCGGCTTCGTTAATGGCCAATGGGACGGAAACGATCTGTTCTGGCTGGCTGATGCGGGTACTACCACGGATTTTTCCCTTGCCAGAGTTTTTGACTCACCACAGGCAGATAGACCTGATGTCGTCTGGTTACCCCATCACATCCCTGACGCTGCAAAGCGCCCTACCTTCAGTGTTGAGCGGATAGACCGCCGTAAAATGACGCAGGGGGCCGGTCTGCTGATGCCTGCCTGGCTGAAACGCCAAAATCGCCGACAGTCAAAGGGGCTGACTCGCTGGAATTGCCCCGGGTGTGGCCGTATTTCATGGCAACAGAATCCGTATGATTTTGATGGTTGCCGGTTCTGCATATAGTCAACTACCGCGAGAGGCCTCTATGTTCCGATTATTACAGAAGTGGTTAGTCAGGTTTACCTGTCAGGACGATATAGATTGTATGTCGACCCGGCGCTCTGCGGGCGAGTTCTGGCTGGAAATAGATGCCCGTCGTCACTGGATTTTCCTGGACATCGACGGTGTACTCCACCGGGCGGAAAACGGGTCACTGGAGTTTATGCCTGTGCTGGATCACGTGCTGACGCAATGCCCGCAGACGGGAATTATCCTTTCCACAAACTGGCGTACCGGCGTACCCCGGGAGATGGTGCTGAGTCATTTCCCTGCGGGTATACGCGATCGGATTGCTGGACTCAATCCCGATCTGGATGGGCTGGTGAATAACCACGTGCGTTATCACGAATGCATGGCGGTCGTTAAACGGTTCGGCCTACAGCATTACACCTTCGTGGACGATACCGCTCGACTCTTTCCAACTGACTGCCCTGCCCTGTTCCTGACTCACCGGCACGAGGGGCTGAATGCAACGCAGGGTAGCGCTTTGATAGACCGGATTCGGTTAATGAAATGACCGGTTTAAGGCTGAATACAAATTATTAATGAGGATGCGTTATGAATGAAATCCCACAATACGTCTATGACCTGATCGGTATTTGCCTCTTTGTTGGAATGTGGGTCGGAGGCGTTCTGCTTATTTGGTTTATTTTCTCTAATGGAGAGAGCGACGAATAGCCAGGCAACTGGCGCAACTGATGTTGCAGGATGGCCCCAACAATATCTTACCTGCTTACGCTCTGATTACCCGCGCAACGCTTCGTCAGAAGCGGAAAGCTGGGATAATGAATATATCCCGTATACACCAGGCTATCCCAATGAAAATTACTGTGTTTACTGCCCCTGATTGTCCGAAATGTCGCATGACGCTTACCCGCTTTTCTCTGGCTGGGGTGGACGTGAATGAGATCCCGCTGGTGGACAACGCAGATCTCGTTCGCCTGACACAAAATACCGGTGCGCCGCTGGTGGTGGTGGTCAACGATTCGGGCCGTGTGACGGGTTGGGGTGGGTTCCGGCCAGATCTTATTGCGACAACTGCCAATGGCTGGAGTGTCGGGTCACTCGATATCCCCCCGTCGCTGGTTAATCACGTCCTTCACTGAGGTAAACGCCATGCACAATATCTCTGTCGAAATCCCTGCGGCCCTCGGCGTACATCCTCCTTCAGGAGCGGATGTCGTGCTTATAGACGATCTGAATAACGCCCTCGCCGGTGCTGGCTTACCGCAACTGAAGATAGAGCCGATAACGTGGACACCGCCATCAGGCCGACCGGTGATCTACCGGTCTGAGGTTCCCGATATCCTGCGCATTGCAGGTATAAACCCTGACACCTCTGACATGGTGAAAACCTTCTGTTCCGGGCCACTGCCGATTGACGATAACGAGCTGGATGCCCTTCTGGAGATGCGCGAACGGGACGGTCATAGCGAAAGCTTCAGGATCGCGCTCTGTGGGGCGCTGGACGCGATTCTCATTCGACTCTACTCAGCAGAGCGTCAGCTTCGTTGAAACGCCAGTAAAGACGCTGGTGGCCTCATATGAGGTATCAATCGGCTCGGTTCCGTCTCAATAATTTAAAGAGAGCACGGTATATGAGTCCTGAAGAAGAAAAAGTGCTGCATCAGCGGCTGATACCGCTTGGCGATATGATGGGGGATGGCCTGCACTATGAGCGCGACGGTCAATGGATCACCCGGGAGTACAAAGCCACGTTGCGGGCGCTGGGGCTTTTGAAGGCTCCCAAGCGTAAGCATAACCCGACCAAAACACTCGCTGTGGATGAGCGAATGGCACAACGTGTGAAGGACGTAGCCTGTACCCAGTGCGCCGGGAAACTGAAACAGGTGCGCTCCGGGTCTCTGAAAGCGCAATGCACCCGGTGCAAAACCAAGTTCACCCTCCTGAAAACCATTAAGTAACTATACCCGCAGCTGGTGGTCACCCCACCAGCATAAAATATACCCGAAACTGTGACACCTGCGCTTGCCTGCCTCAATGTCGTGATAGCTGACAACCCCCACGAAGAAAACAAACCTCACACCTGCGATCGTCGTGATGCAACGATTTTGTCGAGCCAATTATATGAAGAGACTGTTATGAAAGACTTCCATTTCCTGTATGTCGAACTCCTGGTCGAATTGCTTCGACTGGTCAATTTTCTTCTGCCGTTGTGGTTTGGTAGTTGAAAATAGCAGGTAATACCCGGGCAAGACCTTCCCGTTTTTTTAAAATAAAAGGGCGCACATAGCGCCCTGTCAGAAAGGTATTTTGAAGCAGCAGACTACTTACGAAACTCCCATTGTTTAATCAGCTTTTTGACAAACGTCTCGCCATAGATCTCATGTGACTCCATGTATGCACAAAGCTGTATCAGGGTCATCATGCCATCGCGAAGGGTATCGCATGACTCGTTACGGCAATAGGCCGTGAGTTTGTACATATTCGCCCCGCAAACGTCCGGGTTGTAGAGATTAACAATCAGGCTTGCCGCGAATTTCTTTCTCTCTGCGATAGCGCCCAGATAAGCCAGCTCCCTTTTCAGGTCTTCCGGGATAGGTGTGACAGCACACGCTCGCGGGTTCAGGTTTATCTGGATATGGTCAAAGTCGAGTTCCTGCATTGTCCTGGTTCCTTCTGCTGATATTCGGTATCCGTCTGCCGGGCCACACGATTCTGCATGTAATGCCCTTCATATCACCATTGTACCGGATACCTGCAATTTGCCCCGTAACTACCGGTGCTGATGATAAAAAATATCTTTATTTTGCGAACGATATACACCAGTCCGTCCTGATTTCGTCAGCTGAATTGTGCCGGGTAAGCTGGTTGCCATGTGAGTGACCTAATGGAGAACACCATGCAGCACACTGCAACCACACACCCGCAACCGGCTAACACCGTGAGTATCGTCAGTACGACCTACGGTCAGACGCTGGTGGTACTGAACGGGAAATGTCTCTACTGCGCACCACCAGAGCGAGGAGACGAAGCCCGGCAGCTGGCATCAACCACTGCCGGGGCACTCAACGTGCCGGTCGATGTCGTCCACCTCGATACATTTGCTACCGATACAACCGAAAGCCAGCTGATGGCCCGCTTTGAAAACCAGAATGCCGGGCCGTGGTATAGCCATGCGTTTACCATCGCGTTCAGTGTTGAATACCCGGCGAAGAGTAGCGATGACATTCCACCAGCGGAATTACACCGTGCATTGATGAAGCGGGCCAGAGAGTTTACCGGTGATCTGGATGCGCTGGTGGAAGCCTGCGGGGCATCTTATGACAGTTATCAGATGGGGTAACTCCTGCTGGAAATGACCGCATTCTGCTGGCGTTTTCAATGAGATATCGCCAGCCGCTTTGGTAGAGTTTTCCAGATAGCAAGCGAACATCATAGCCAGTGGCAAGAGGTAAACCTATATGAATTCTGTCTGTCTTGATTACGAGAAAGTGGATTTTCTGGCGAATCTCCTGATCCCCACCCTCGCCAGACACCCCATCAGTAACAGTTTCCCGGAGCGCGGCCTCGCACTTAAGGAAAAGCACCCTGAGCTGGTGGGCTGGCCCGAGCGCAAACTGGGTGAAGTGGAAAATTACCAGAATGCACTGTCCAGACAGCTACCGAGCCTGAACAGCATGTCCTTGCCGGAGTTTATCGACTTCATTCTCACCCCGCATGTCGCGGAGTATGTTCTTGAGCAGGTTGGCACTCCGCTTGCTGAAGAAACCATGCAGCTGTTTATGGCGAAAGTGAAGGCATAACGCGGTTTTCAGCCCCATATACTCCAGATCATAACCGGCCTTAATGGTCGGTTTTTTTTGTGAATTTTCTGCCCCGAAAGCCTTCGTCACCTGCGGGGAGCGTGGTTAACTGGTTATGTAAACAAAACGAACAACACACATAACTACAGGGGTCTACCATGTTAAATCCAGCTATCTGCGCCATGTTCATGTTTCAGGGCTTCCAGCATGAAGTCTCCCGTCTGACCGCATTATCAGTGGCTAATCCTATCCCCCTCACCTTCAACTGTGACAGCGTACAGACAATGATCTGTGAAACGCTGGCTGGTGGCGAAATTGAATGTGCTCACTGGATGTTGGATGCCGCAGAGCAGATCTGTAAAGCCTGCGAACCTGCGTATCAGGCATCTGAAGAACCGGGAGTCTGGTACTACGACATTGCTGAACGTCTGGGCGCTGAAGTGGCCTGCCGTTGCGTAAAAGGTGATATCAGCACTGACCAATTGGTCGCTGTTGCAGTTAACCTCACTGAGTCATGGAACACGCTGAGCGAAGACAGCAATCAGGAGCCTGATTGCGGATCATATGAAAATACCGTCAGGACGTTGGTAGAACGTGCTGATACAGCAGAAGCGGCTTGCGTAGAAGCAGTCAGAATCCTTGATGGTGGTGAGCGGCAGGCGTTATCAAAGGCGATAGCAATTCTTCGCCCTGTGGCCGCAACGTTGCAGTAGATAGTGGCAGAACACCAATACACACAACACTCACTACAGGAAAATGACCATGAAACTCACCGTATCGACTCGCCCGGTAAGAATTGAAGGGAATTATGTCTCTGTCGTCTTTAATCGTTCCCATAACTCCATGCCGGAAACAGCAGAGGTTAAAAATGCCGATCAGGCGCGGGCATTCATCAACGATTACATCGCCCGTAATATCAACGAAACGCCGATGCATCTGGTGCTGACAAAAGAGGGCCGGGCATTTGGCGGGTTCGACGCGCTGAATAGTAGCCTTCCGCCCGCGATTGAATCATCAACCCGTTTGTAATGACTGACTGGTGGCGCTCAGTGAGGAGCGTCACCCGGCATCACGGAGGGAGTTGCAAGAGTTCTGATTAGCCTTTCCTGACCCACGCCCAAAGCATCGCACCCGCCAACACCGTCAGCATCAGAGCAAACACGGAACCAACCAGACTCGCATCGCCATTCTTGCCGGAGTAACCGCAGGTTTGAGATGCGTCACCAACTGCCTGACAAATTGAATCGGGATCAAGTCCCCAGTAGACAAAGGCGAACAAGGCAATTACAGAGATAAACGCTTTAGCGACTTTCGCTTTCTGAATCATCAGAGACACCTCAGTTCGTCAATGCCGGGGAGTTGCCTGTGTGTTATTTCAGGCGGGAATCAAACCGGAACGGAATTTTCTTAACCGTAGCCATCAGGTCAAAGAGTTCAGGGTGTGCCGGATTCAGCAAGTAGTTAAATTCAACCGGAGACAACGCACTTGGAATACGCAGCGCGATAGAAGAACCGCTTTCAGCCCAGTTATCACCGTAGAGCGCCAGCTCAGCAGGAGCATCCTCACTCGCCCAGTTATCAGGGAGACGGCTCATGTCGAAGGTCTGGATCTGATCATCCGGTACATCAAGACTCAGCAGTGTAAAGTCGTCCAGTAACTGCGGCGCGTGAATGTGTACCAGCGTTTCAAGCATGGTAAGGCTGGCCGTTTCAGACAGGTAGACCATTGCAGTGCCTACGCTGTTCCAGCGGCCCCCCGTTTCTTTCGCACCCAGACCAGACCACGCAGTCATCAGATAACGGGTCTTGGTCAGTCGGTAAAGGATCACGAGTATACCCCGTGCTCAATACGCGTAATCAGGCGCATCACTTCAAGCGCACCTGTCTCAGAAGAAACAAGCTCTGCCGGTGATTTCCAGCTCAGACCACGGTTCGCTTCGTTCAGCCATTTGTGCGCCGCTTCTTTGTCACCTTCAAACAGCTCTACAGCGCGTTCAATTACGCGGATAATGCGCACCAGACGTTCGCTCTGATCGGCAGTGAAACGGTCTTTGATGCTACGATTAAACGTCGTATTAGGTATACCCGACATTTTGCGCAGCTCAGACGGCGTGATGTTAGCCCATTCAGAAATGTGCTTAGCTACTGTGCCATCGAGACCGTGATTGATTTTATCCATCAGCGCGATACCGTCATTATCCAGCCCAGCAACCTGCCATAAGCAGTGCTGATTCGTTTTGGTAACGTCTGGAGAAAAAACTTTCATCGTCATAACTAGCCCTCCCATTTGGTAATTCAATTATACCATATGGAACACTAACGGCAATCTTTTAACCATCAGACAACCTCAGCGCCCTTCGTCACCAGCCCCACCTGCCAGATAATAGGTCAATAACGACAAAACTATGACAGGGGGCATCATGCCGAATCTCTTACGTTATGACCAACTGGACTCCTCACGTCAGCCAGCAGCGCGGGCATCAGCCGCTAGTGGCGAATTATGGTGTGCCCGCAACAACGTAAAAAAGCAGGCGGCAGCGTCAAAGGCCGCAATTCACCAGGCAATCAATGATCAGCACCGCATTACCCGGCTGCGAAACACCTTTTCGCTCGCGAAGGATATGCGTGAAAAGCCGGTCGTCTGGATTGAAAAGCGCATCCTCGAAAATCTGTGCATGTTCAATGAGCAGGACGATATGTACCTGTTCACGCAGCAGAACTTTGTCAGCAAACTCTGAACCTCCGGCCCGGCTCGTCGGGCCATTAAAAGGAAACCGATATGACAGACTTCATTGATAAACTGGCAGCGAATGGTGTGGCCTTTACCCTTCAGGACGGACGAATCATCGTTGAAGGCGATCTTCGTGTCGGGTTTACGCTTGAGCCAGAAGATCCGGCAATTCCCTGCGACTATATTCCCGCGAATCTGACCGTGACGAACACCCTGACCATTCTGTCGGGCATTCATAGCATCCCTGCCGGGCTGGTGGCCCGCAATCTGTTTATCAGCTACTCTGAGCTGGAATCTCTCCCTGACAACCTGACCATTACCGGTACGCTCATGGCGAATTCTTCACGTCTTAAGTATCTGCCGGAAAATCTGACGGTGGGCCGCGTTCTGGACATCATGTGTACTGATATCGCCTATCTGCCGGATACGCTGAAAGTAGCTGGCAGTATGATGCTGTCAAACACCCGTATTACCACTTTGCCGGATAACCTGCATCTTGAAGAAAATCTGGCCCTCGAAGCCATGCCGTTGCAAGCGTTGCCAAAAAACCTGAAAGTGGGCCACAGCCTGTATCTGGATGCTGTGGCTCTGAAGCGGATCCCTGAGTGTATATCGTGCCCCGTGATTAACCTGGTTAACCCTGGTAATTTTGAAAATGTCGCGTCAGTCACCGGTATCGGCGGAAAGCCTAACCGCCATGTCTATGCGCTACGTACAGCGCTTGGCGTTCGCGTATGCATGTACGATTTGTCTGTAGACCCGGAAATATTTGGTCTGCTGGTACGTGGCATCTATGATGAACCCACGGCTGAACTACTTGATAAGGCCGCACAACAATGTATTCAGCGTCTGGAGGATATGTATGCTTCTGAAAACGCAGTTCGGCACTGACTCGGGTATGATTTATACCCGGAAGGTGTATCTGCATTACACCGACACTGACGGGCATTCACGCAGCAAGCTGATAAAAGGTTACTACTACCCGGGCGAAGTCCCGGTTGAGTCGTTTTCAGAGCGGGCACTTGCTCCTGGTATGCGCCAGCTGTTGAGTTGCCGCTGCGGCGCAATAAACTGGGTCGCAACTGGTGGTATCAACGAATACCAATGCGACTGCTGCGCAAAGGAAATAACCGTTTACTGACGGTCTGCACGGGGATACCGTTCGACCGGCATACCCATGACAATAAGAGCAGGTGCTAAATGACAAAAGAAGAATCACAATTTTATGCTGGTGCAATCTGGGCCGCATCGACCATTTACCGGATGCATTCTGACTCGGTGGTAGCGAAAGATTTTCTCCGTGAAATTAACGATCTGGATGTGGCAGCAAAATGTGGTGCTGAGTACGACGTTCTCCCATTACGCCTGTTTGTTTTGCGCGATTTACCATTGGGCCACGATGCGGATTATGAAGCCATCAGCTTCGGGCCGGTAGACCGTCACGGCAATATCATCTGCGATCACTCTCAGACTTCGGTCACCGATATCTCCGGCCAGCGAGCGTATGGGGTTTATGCCCGCCGTGCGGGTGAGTCGAATCTGACGCTCATCGACAATCTTGATGATGAAGAAGAAGCCGAACCACTGGCGAAGGTGCTGGCTGAACAGCTCCAGCAAATCAAAGAAGGTCGCTACGATATTTAAGCGTTAGACCACGTACTGCTGGTGGCAATACACTGGCGATTAAGGGGGTTAAGTGACTTAAATGATCCACTGACCTGTCTGTGTAAAGCCTGTTTATCCCAAAGCCGTCTGGTTCACCAGGCGGTTTTTTTATGCCCGGAATAGCAAGCACAACACAAAACGAAACCGATATTATCTTTCTGAAAATACAGGGCTTTTTATGCCCTGGTTTTCTTCGTCACCTGAGTCACTCACCAGATACTGGATACAGAAGCCACAACATGTAACCCGTTATCAGGAGCGACCCATGAAAGCACAAGCTGTTCGTAATCACTCTTTTGGCTCACTGAAGCTCAGCGCAAGCAATGCGGCAGCAGCCGCGCTGGCGCACCCGGTAACCCATTTCTTCATGCTGTTCGCCATCGTGATGTACCTGGTCTATGGCGGTGTAGTACTCGGCATTAAGCCGTAGCATTCCCTGTGGCCGGTCGCCCAACCGGCTTTGCCTCCAACCCTTCTGGAGGTAGTTGTTAACTTCCCCGGTAAACCGGGGATTTTTTTACCCGTAGTTCCAGCGTTCGCCACTGGAGCTAAAACCCACCAGAGCGAATTCCGTAACATAAGCGCTTCTTCTACGTCCGATCAGTACCTTACCCTATGAGCAACCCGTCACACTCTGCTAGCCTTCCTCCCGGAATGAACGACACTCTGATGTCCCTATATATCGAACCGGATATGCCTGGTATCGATGATCTCGTTATAACAATTATTCGGCTTCGGCGTGAGGGCTGGACAGCATCTGAACTGACTTTCCGTATACTTTCGTCAGTTGCATATCAGGTGATTCCTCCAGAGGCGTTTACCGACCCTAAGCATCACCTCCTGAAAGAGTATGTCAGTTTGTCCCGTGAGTTCGGCCTAGTAAGCGGGGCAAGACATAATGCTCACCTCCGTGGTGTCATTCGCAGAGGGATAATGTCGGGAATAGATAGAGCAGAGGTAATACGCCGCGTTCTTTTCTCCCCGCACTATTCAGAACATGAGGAAGATAACCAATCTGATTCGTTCCCTCGTTCGTCGTAACAACCGGGTGGCATTAACGCTTTTTCCCCGAATGTTCCGGTACAAAGCCTTTGGCGTGGTTGAAACAGGATCTGGTTATCCGCGACGGCCTGAACATCAGGAATCCAAAGTTTGTCTACTGGCAGGATATCTCAGAGTCCAGGAAGAAATTCGTGCTTCTCAGGCCCGTCTGGCTTTACTAAATACTGAAATCGAAAAGGAGAATGCTCAGGAGTACGCACGTAACAAAATTCCGGCATCACGGTTGGCTCACTTCAGGCTCTGGTTCACTCGCCGATTTGGTAATGACACATCCCGTTTGATTGAGTCCGTGGACACCTACTGCGAGGAGCAGAATCCAGTAATGGATGAGCAACCGGCTGTATTGCCATTACCACGCGGTCACCTCCCCCATGCAGATATCCGTATGCGCTCCCCGAGCTTCCGCCGAGAGGTTAGCGTTCGCGATGTGCATGTCCAGTCTCAGTTCCGTGAGTTGGTGGATAAGAATTTCGGAAGCCTGTGCGCGGTATCGGGCAAACACCTCAACGGTGTGCTGGAGGCAGCACATATTGAACCAACATCCGTAGCAGGCTGCTATAACGCCAGTAACGGCATTTTGCTATCACCAACATTCCACAGGCTGTTTGACACAAACATGATGGGTATTGATCCTGATACACTACAGATTCACTTCGCCAGCGGTATAGAGTTCCCTGAGTATGAAGGGGTCTGTATAAAACCGTTGTTCTACAATCTGGATAAAAACAGGCTCGGGGCAAGATGGCTTGAATTTAAAGTGAAATCACCTGCGGAGTAAGCCCTCTCCCCTCTTCCATCTCCCTGCCCTATCCAATCTATTTATTGGAAAGGCATAGCAGCATGGAGATAAGTAGCACACAAGTAACTCACCGATAATTCACATAAAAACCATATCAAAACAAATCAATCAGTTTATCGCATTTCCTAGCGCACTTTTAATTCACATTTTATGGACTTTTAATCCAATCCTCTCCTGTTCACTTTGAATTTAAGTGATATCAGTGAATGATAAGGTACGAATAATTCACTAAATAACAACTATGTAAATTCAACAGCATAAAAACCAGAGCGCTATCTTCGGACTGGTTCCAGTAATTGATGGTTTGAGTCCGGCCCGCATGTCATACTGATTTATATCTTTCGTGTAGCCCTGCGGTAGGCACGATTTCATCCCAATACATCCAGTGGCATGTGACTATATGATCGACCAAGCAGAGTTAATGAAGAGTGTTTTAGCGGTTCTGCAAGCCAGAAACGTGTCATTATCAGAGAGCCCTACGCGAATTCTGATGATGCTTCCAACACGGTTACGCGTGAATGTCACTGTAATCGATGCTCAAAATGAACCGTTAACCGCGACACTGATGCTGGATCAGGAAGGTCAAGTGACCTGTAAGCTGGCAACAGACCCCGCTGATACCGTCGTTGATATCAGTCGATATAGAGTATGATTTAAATCTTCGCGTTCCAGCCAGCCGTTCCCAGCTTCGTTGTAGAATATTGCAATAAGCCAATCCCCAGCCAGCCCTGTAATGTAACCGAAGAAAATCGTGCGCAATGCGCACGTAAAAATGTCTGCCCGCCACGCGGGCAATCGCCGTCCAAAAGCTTCGCTCTCAAGCGAAGCAGGCACGGCATGTAAATTCGAATAGAGCCCTCACGGGGCGATTAGGCGAATTCGCGGCCCGCTAGGGCAAAGTCTCAAAGCGTATGGGGGTTAACACCCCCAAAACGCTGTGGAGACTGTTGTGGCTTTTCGGAACTACGATCCCGAAGTACTGACTAAGGGTTGCGGCTGCCACCAGCCCGGCTATCAGGCGACCCAACAATTATTTCTCCGTATCACTTCGTCACCTGCTCAAGGTGATTGAAAATAGAATCACAATTAGAAAGCGGGGAACACACAATGAACACTCAGACAAGAATCAAATTGAAAGGCCTCAAAATCTATACTGGCATGAGCCAGGAAACAGTCTGCTTTAACGCTACTGTCCTCTTCGACGGGCTGAGCATAGGTACAGCTGATAATGATGGGCATGGTGGCGAAACTCGCGTACTGTTCGAACCAGGAAAAAAAGAGCTGTTCCGCCAGGCCGAATCATATGCGAAGGGTCTTCTGCCAATCTGCCTTGGCGAACACAATGGCAAGCCATTTCTCATAGACTCAAACCTGATTGAAGTAATCGACCAGCTTGTCAGTGACGAGGAGCGTAACCGGAAAACTAAATCAAGTTTCAAGAAGGTTTACCGCAAGAAAATCTGCGTCTTACGCGAAGGTAGACTTTGGACAGTGGGCTACAAAAGCCAGGCTCAATACGCTTCATACATCGCACAAATCAAAAAAGAACATGGCCCTGATATCGTTATCCTGGACGATTTGGAACATGATGAAGCTTTCGAGCTGTACAGTAAGCACTTATACGCCTGACCATCAAGCGTGGTAGAATTGGATAATTCTAGCGCAGAGGATCACTATGAAAGTTAAAGAGCTTATCGCCCAGCTTCAGCTACACGACCCTGATGCTGTTGTCGTAATTGCCGGATTTGAAACCCAGAGTACTGGACTGGTTGCCGAGGCCGATACTATTAAAGAATGCGTGACAGTTCCTGTCCAAGCGGACAGCATGACGGGTGACCGTTCGTTGGCAAAGGAGGGTTCACCTTCTGTCTGGTTGGGATGGGGGAATGATTACCGCACGGAGTTCTTCGTTAGTGCCATCAACGACCCGGACGAATTAGCCTAACTATATCGAATACCCAAGAGCCTCTACTTCAGAGGCTTTTTTATTTGATGGGTCTTACGGGAAACCTTGTCATTCATTTACCAATAGTTGCAGGGCGTATCCTCCAGCGCTAAGTCACTTAACCCCCTTAATCGCCAGCCAGCATCTCCGGGTTCTGCCCGACCCGTGGATTACTTAACACCCTTAATCGCCAGTCAGCCTCTCCGGGTTCTGCCCGTACCGTGGGTCACTTAACCCCCTTAATCGCCAGCCAGCCTCTCCGGTTTCTGCCCGTACAGTGGGTCACTTAACCCCCTTAATCGCCAGCCAGCCTCTCCGGTTTCTGCCCGTACCGTGGGTCACTTAACCCCCTTAATCGCCAGCCAGCATCTCCGGGTTCTGCCCGACCCGTGGGTTACTTAACCCCCTTAATCGCCAGTCAGTCTCTCCGGGTTCTGCCCGCCCCGTGGATTACTTAACCCCCTTAATCGCCAGAAGAGAAAGATGATGTGTCATTGAACTGCATTTCGAGATCGCAAAATGAAGAAAAAACAAAATAGAATGTTAGCGTCTCAATCTGATTGCCGTTACAATTATACGCATAGAGCGTCATTTTACGCATTATACGTAAAGTATACGCATATGCGTTTAAATTCATAATTCAGGTTTGAGGGTATGACGAGAATGAATCTAATAGATAAAATTGCCCTTGTCGGGCAACGCATGAAGTCCGAACAAATTTCATTGAAAGAATCGTTACTGGCTTCTTCCCGGGTATCTGTATCAGATGACAGTGTGGAGGGGGTAGATCGCCTTATCTATAACCACTGCCTGAATAAAAAAAATCTCTCCGACTTCTTTGGAAAATCTCGAGTTACCTTCAATAAAATTCTCGCTGATCTCGAAGAAAAAAGGCTGGTGGGTCAACCTATTTATCAGAACAAAAACCACCTTTATACCCGCTGGGATGTCCAGAATATTATGGATGCCCTGGGTTATCCGCGCTATAGAGATTACTACCAGAGCCGAACAATCATTGTTCAGAATCATAAAGGTGGGACAGGAAAAAGCACGACCTCAGTGGCTCTGGCTGTAGCAGCAGCACTTGATCTCCAGTTGAATGCCAGAGTTTTAGTAATTGAATGGGATCCGCAAGGCTCTATTGGTAGCGGTATGATTCAAAGCGTATCTGAAGACGACGTATTCCTGACTGCAATCGACGCAATCCTGGGCGTGTATGAAGAAGGTTCTGAATATAAAAAATACCTCGACATGGGTTACTCTGAGGCTGAAATCATTGAGAATATGCCGTTCTCAACCCATCTGCCAAATCTTGATGTAATTACTGCGTTCCCAACCGATGCGAGATTCAAAGATAAATACTGGCAGTGCAGTAAAGAAGAGCGCACTCAGTTGTTGCTACGATTCAAAGAAGTGATAATGCCAGTCCTGAAAGCTAAGTATGACCTTATTATCTTCGATACCCCTCCAGAAGACTCGCCAATTATCTGGGCCGCTGATGAGGCCGCTGACGGTATTCTTGTCGCAGTTTCTCCGCGAGAATACGACTATGCATCCACAACTGATTTTATGCTGACGATCAGTGAGCGATTCCGTCAGTCTCCCAATAAAGGTGAAAATATTAAATGGTTTAAAGTACTGGCCGTTAACGTCGATGATAAAAGCCCATACGAAAAAATAGTCCTCGATAAGTTAATTCGAACCGTTCAAGACCTGTTTATGGCAACCAATATCAAAAACTCTGAAGCATTCAAAGCAGCTGCGTCACGGGGTAGGTCGGTTCTCGATATTAAGAAATCTGAAGAGTTATGTTCACCAAAGCAGCTGGATATTGCCGAAGAATCCGTAATGTCCGTATATCAACAGTTTATTAATGAGATAAAGAGTTTTTCAGCGAAGGAAGGAGTTAACGCATGAGTGATGAACAGCATATCGGAAACGATAAATCGCGTTATCTAAATACGCCAAAGCGAACCGATGTAGGCCACCGTTCCGGGTTAGCTAACCTTAAGAGTCCCCCTCGCATTAAGAAACTCTTTACCCTTCATAACGGGCGAAAACTTGAAGCTGAGCACGTCACTGTAGCAGCTGAAAATGTCGCTACTGAGACCGCCGTTCACCCAATGAACCCGCGAAATCAGGAAGCGCTTACCACAAACGCAGTACGAGATATCCTGCAACAAATTGAGTCAAGGGGTGTTGATACTGAAGGTGTTGCCGTTAAACGTGATGGCGTGTACCTGCTTATTGAAGGTAGCCGCAGACGTTTTTGCTGTATTGCGGCTCAAAAAGATCTGCCTTTATGGGTGCTACCAGATGATCTATCAGCTGAGGACATCAAGGCGATTATTACCGCTGCACAAACATCACGCCGATTCTCATACCGAGAGGTTGGGCTTCAGTATCTGGAACTAATGCAGGAAAAAGGATTCACCAAAAATGAAGAGCTTGCCCTCTTTCTTGGCATAAGCCATGTGTCAGTCTTTAAACGTATTCAGGCGGCGCGTATTGACGGTTCGTTGATAGCTCTGTTCCCGGATTATGAAGGTATACCAAACTCCTTCTACAGCCGGTTGTCCAAACTTCAGAAATACGTAGAGAGCAACCTTTTCATTCTTGCAGATGTAGTTGATAGGGTGAAAGAAGAAATTGCTAATCTGGACATCAGTGACATCCCGGAAGCGCAGAAAATTGTCATGGCGCAGATCACAAAGGCGGTTGAATTACTCGATCAAAAGCCACCTGCAAAAAGTTGGGAAACCCGTGATCTGGCTAATTTTGCTAATAAGGACAAATACGCCCGTATCAGCAAAAATGCATCGGGCCGTAAAGTTCGCTTTGAATTTAACCGAATGAGTACCGAGCTCATGGCAGAAATTGAAGCATTTATTACGGATAAACTGAGTAGCGAAAAATAACAATTCGCCATTGCTTGATTATCGAAACTGCACCTCCTGGTGCAGTTTTTTTTTGGCCGCAAACCTATTCGTCAGGAGGAGACACCGGTTGATAATAGGAAAAAAACAGCTCATGAGGTGGCTATGCTTTCGGAAAAAATTGTAACCCTGTTTTCAAATGACGCATTAAAGCGTTTCACGATTCTTGAGGCTTACGCCGAGCTAAAACGTCAGGGTACTTTTAGCGTTTTCCTTTCGTTCATCGATCCTCGTACTGATTGTCTCGTAGAGGGTAACTTTCAATTCTACCCGAACCCCGTTAAGACCTACTCAAACATGGGAGTATGCTATCTCACTGAACATCTTGGGCTAACGTTAAAAATCCCAAGCTCTATGGAATGGTGGGCTACACATGAAAAGTCAACATTTCATAACCAAGACATCACCTATCTGAAGGAGGGTGAATACGTAAAGGCAACCATTAAACTGGAAATAGGCTCGCGGATCAGAGTTCCTAATGCGTTCGAAGTTGCCCCTTCCATGTGAACTTAAGGCATATCAAAGTAAATTACTGACGAGGACGGCTATGGCACTCACGATAAAAACAGAAACACTAAAAGCTACCACAAGCCCAACATTTGAGGCTTTACGTAATCGTTATAGCCACCGTAGTTCTGACGATGAGATTGCCGTCGATCCGCTATGTTTATCTCGGGATGATCTGAATGAACTTTTACAGGCATGTCGTGGTGATGGAGAGTCAAAAAATCGACGAGCTCTTGAATCGATCATCACTGCACTGGAAGGTGATTTCGATAAGCCTGTGAGCAGTTTTCCGGCATTCGGTCGTGTGTTACTACAGTATCTGAAGTCAAATCGAATTGATGGCTGGATATACCGACGCGGTCATGACGGCAACCTGTACCCCGGTCTTGTTACAGCAATAAAAGAAGTAAAATCAGAAAAAAACTCTGACCGTCCCCCATCACTATTGTTACAAATCAGCTGGTATGGGTTCGGCGAATATTCGCACTCCAAAAAGGTTTACGGAACCCAGCTTACCGCCCTGAATTTCGAGCCTAATGAGGTGGCGCGGCGCAGTGTCGCTAAGACACTGGCCGACCGTGATATCTACCATGAAACGCATGAGCTGAAACAAGAGTACCTGGAACAACTAACGCGGTTTAAGGAAGTGGTCGACGGGCAATTTGGCAATCAGTTTAAAGCAACCGGCAGGGCTGTCAGAATGGAATCGTATAGCTACAGCGACCGGAATCTGGAAATAGCAGGGCATAAACTGATACACGATTTGCCTGATAGTGAGTGCGATGCCTACGGTGCAGAAGTGGAGTCGCCTCTTTTTGAAGATGACCAGTTTGGCCTTTTACCCGAAATTCCTGTGCAGCGTTATTTTGATCTCTCGCTGCAAGACTTTATCTGGATACATGCCAATAACGTAGAACCATACAAGTATGATAAAGAACTGCCAAAAAAGATGGTTTTGCCGGAAGACCACCGTGATTTACTCGATATACTGACCACGGATATCAGCGCTTTCACCAGCGATATTGTTGAAGGGAAAAGCGCGGGTAACATCATCATGTGCGTGGGCTCACCCGGACTTGGGAAGACATTAACTGCTGAAGTGTATGCAGAGGTCATTGAACGGCCCCTGTACTCAATTCATGCTGGCGCACTGGGAACCAACGCCGATGACATTGAGAAAAATCTGCGGACGATTCTGACCCGGGCTAAACGCTGGAACTGTGTCCTGCTTCTGGACGAAGCCGATGTGTTTGTCATGCAGCGTGGAGCATCACTGACTCAAAATGCCATCGTTGCGGAGTTCCTCCGTACACTGGAGTATTTCGATGGGTTGATGTTCATGACAAGCAACCGGGGTAGTGACATCGATGAGGCTATCATACCAAGATGCGCTGCAATCATTCACTATGATGTGCCGGAGAAATCAGATGCCCAAAAGATCTGGAAGATTATGGGTGAGAACTTTGGCGTGAACATTCCTGATGAACTGGTCAGATCACTTGTAAACACTTACCCAGAACTTCCACCACGTGACATCAAGATGTTGCTACGGCTCACGTTGCGAATGAGCGTGAAAGAGCAGGGGAGTGGTAGCATCCCGACACTGGATATTGTGCGGAAATGCGCGATGTTTCGTGGGATAGAACGAAAGAGAAAAGAAAAAGCCCTGTGATAACGATGCCGGGTTCGCCCGGCATACAACCTGCTGGCCCAGCCCAAAGCAATCCGAGTTCTTCAGCAAAAGCAGCAGCGTGTCGGAAATAACTGTGTTATAACAATTCAGGTGATCATGATGAGAAGTTGATAACAATGTTTAAGCTAAGTCCCATAAGAAAAAAAACAAACAAGCTGCATAAACTCCTTAATAACGGCTATCGTTTCGTAATCATGCATGAAGATGAAATTATTGAACCCTTCCGCTACGAAATAGAAGCCAGACGAAAACTATTCTTTGGCAGAAAACTCCTTTCTATTTCCGACCTCATCGACTCAATAAACGATAGTGTAAAAACCCAAGCAAAACGCGCCCCTTAACTATTCGTCACCTGAATAACTCCAGCTATGATAAACATTATTATCAAGCTTAAAGGTGATACTTATGAAACCGTTTGGGATTTTCTATTCAGTAGAAGGCTGCACTTGTTCACTGTGCCGCTCGCGTGGCTATCGTAAAAACAATGCATACGATAGATCTCTTCGTGTAAGCAAACACCGCGCCCGTCAGCAGGCCAAGCGTGAAATCCGCTCCGCCGTATTCAGCATCGACAATTAAGAAAGGTTGATGATAAATAAGAAGAATAACGAGGATAACAAATGACTGATGAAAACCAAATAAAGGTGCTGTTTTGCATTCTGCGTCGTCGATTCGTGGATTATGTCCCTGAGTTTGAAAACTGTGTAGAAGAACGGGAAGTCATCAATGAAACGCCGAAGGGTTACCGTATGTCCGTCTCCTACGGCACATCAGTTTACCTGCACGCGGATTATGAGTTTTTCGAATCACGTCAGGCAGCGTATCAATGGTGCGCCCGCCGTGTGACCGCTAGCATTGAGAAGATGAAACAAAAAATGCAGGCGGCAGAAGCAACAAAAATAAAACTGATAGAAGCATCCGGGAACTGTGGCGAATAAGATGACACCACGTCAAATTATCCTCTCACATATTACAGCTGAGAAAGCACTCCCACGAGGAACGCTGATCTGGTTATTCTACGAGAATGCCGATGATTTAATCAGCCTGAATGAAGTGGACGATAATCTTGAAAGGTGGCATCAACGAGTTGGGTCGCCTGAAGAAATTCAGGTGATACTGGATATGCCTGATGACGATTCAGAAGTCTGGCTATTCAGCCCAACAAAATTATTCTCCCCACGGGTAAAAACCCCCGTTCTGACAGCCAGAGATAGGGCAGTTGCTCGCTATGGCGTTTCTCGCGTTATGACGGCGGAGAAAGTTGTTTTTCTGTATTCAGGGTATCTTCTGCACCTCTATAGACAGGCATATGGTTTCACCGGCCCTGCGCCTGAAGTTCGGGTCAACTGGAGTGCCAAACATTCATGGGGCGGCAGGAGCTCAATCACTATTTCACCATCGTCCATTTATCCTGACAGTGATACACCGCGCTATCGCTACCATGAGTACGCACATATAGAGCAGCGTAAGGACATCGGAGCATTTTATTCAATCAATCAACTGGATCATATCAAAGGCGTAGTGGCACATGAGCTTGCGCACTTTTGCCAGCGCCACACTGGAAAAGATAATTTTAAATTTGGTTTTCCGGTACTCCCTGAAAAAGATTTCAGAACGGCTCATGGTGATGGGTGGCAGTTCTTGTATGCATTTTTCAGAACAGAATTAAATAAAAGAATTCAGCGATAACCCAAAAAAAGGCATAACCAATGTACCTTCTTTCCATTTTATTATTTACATTTGTTTATCTGTTATCCTTTAATTCTGTTATAGAGGAAAATAGAGACCGCTATTCCATACAGACTTTTGCAATAGTGATGATCACGATATTCCTGATATCAATGCCAGTAACAACAACTTTTGTGTCGTTGATGCTTGAAGAAAACCAGAGAGAGCATCGTGATTTGATTTCCTTCCTGCAAATCAATTCCGTTTGGTTCGCAGGAGCCGGGGGGCTGGTGGCTATCTTCTTGTCAGCCCTGACAATGGTTCGCCTGAAGCAAAAACGTATCCGTCACAAAACATCGAACCTTAACCTCATCGTTGTGGGCCTTTTCGCGGGCGTAGTCTCTTTTGCCAGCGCGTATAAGCATCTAGCTTTCTTCAGTGGGGATGATGCGGGAGTGTTTTTATATGAGGCTATACCAGCCATCGATGACATCGACTGTAACGCGCCAATACTCCTGGTGAAATGGGAACCTGACTCAAAGAAGCCAACTGCATGGCGATGCCCTACGGGCGTTGCATTCAATATCAATAGTCCTACTCCATTCCTACCTTGGGGTTCATATGAGGAAGGGGAGAGTTCAAAACTAAATGAAGTGATGACAATTTTGATGAAAAATGCGGTCAAAATCGAAAAACGTCGCCATCTTGATGTCATCATTACGAGCTAAGGCCTTGTAATCACTGGATTACAGGGCTTTTTTATGTACCCGAAAAAAAAGAGACATTTTGTCCCCAAATACGCTTCGTCACCTGTTTGGTGTGTGTTTAACTGGATTTACAGCAAGCAACGAACCTCGCGACACAATAACTAAAGCGGAGAAACACCATGAACACCGACGTTAAAGCTATCTTCGAACAAAGCCGTACCCTGGAAAATCTGGAAGGCGCTGCGGTACTGATGCGCAGCTTAGACAAAGCGCCATCATCACTCCGAGCACTGAGCGATTTCGTAACCAAAGCGCGTAAAAGCGGCAATACGGAACAGTTCGAAGAAGCCGATATCGGGCGTAACAACGTCTTTGCGGTGAGCCCGTACTGGTTGTTTGTGGAAGAGGGACTGAACCTCCGCGACGTAAATTATGACCGTGCGGTAATGTTCAAACACGCTTATCTGGAACGTCCTCAGTCAGTGCCTGTCATCCGCGTTAAACCAGTAGTAGTGGAAGGCGTAACCCGCCTGAAAATCATTGATGGCCACCACCGTTTTGCTGGCCTGATGATGGCGATTGCTGAGGGCGCGAGCTTCCAGAAAATCACCGTCGAGGAATTTGAAGGCGGCAAGGACGAAGAAGTCTACAACATGATCGAGAGCGCCAACTCCCTTCAGTTGAAGATGGTGGAACGCGCTGAAGGCTTCAAGCGCCTGATTGGCTGGGGTCACACCATTGAGTCGATTGCTCAGCGTCTGGGTGTCTCTCTGGTCACCGTTCGCCGCAGTATCGTGCTGGCAAACGCTGACTTCAGCATCAAGATGCTGGTGAAAGAAGATAAGGTATCTGGTGACGTTGCCGTTGACGTTATTAACGAATGTCAGGGTACTGACCGCGACCCGTATGAAGTCCTGATGGAATCCCTGAAAAAGGCAGAAGGAGCTGGGAAAACCCGCGTCACTGCCAAATTCGTGAGTTCCAAGAAAAAGACTGGCCTGAAACCGAAAGTTATCCGTAAAACCTTCGACAGCCTGTTGCCAACCCTGAGCCAGCTGCGCGACCAGATCCCGCCGCAGCCGGAAGGTGAGCATGAAAATCAGATCGAAATTACGGAAACCGTGCCGGAAGAAGTCGTCTTACGCCTGACTCCTGAAATGGCCCGTACTCTGATGGCTACCCTGGCTGAACTGGAATCAGCAAAACAGGCAGAAGATGCTGAAGCTAATGGTGACAACGACGGTGATAGTGCTGAAAACAACGGCGGTGCTGACGATGCGACTGATGCCGATACCGATGGCGCTAACCAGCAGAATGGTGAAACTGAAGAGACTCAGCTGCACCCGGTGTACTAACCTCCCAGCAGGTCTTTAACAGACCTGCATAAAATTCCTTTTCATTCTGATGGGCCGGATAAACCGGCTCATATTTTTGCACATATAAATGGCCGCATTTTGCTGCCTTAAATTTTTCGATGATAGACAGGAGCGCATTAAAATATCAGGGTTATAGACTTTTTTGGATAGCAATGGGGGTCGCGTTGAATATTCAGACTAATTATATCGAGCTGCAAAATTGGCTCGAAAAGGCAAAAAGTATTTATTCCTCCGCAGGATGCCCGCACGAAAGAGTTGATGATGGCATTTTAAAAATTGCAATGCAGGTAGCGGCTATTAGAAAAACAAAACCAGATATGCTGCATGTATTCCTTCAGGAGTTAATTACTGAGTTCAAGGGTTATAAACTCATTCAGTGCCGATTCAATAAATCCAATTATGAGCATTTTGTTATGACCCCGGAAATTCAGATTCTGATCGGTGGTCTTATGGATAAAGCGTCAGAGGGAATAATGCTGGCTTCTATCTGCCACATGCTACAGGTAGATACGTTATCCGAACTTCTAAGCCTAATCCCAACGGGAATGCCAGACACCGATGTACTGGATGCGCTATGGCGTGATCAGAAGACGCCCGCAGGACTGAACCTGCTTGATGACTTCGTACTTCTGGATACCGTTGCGCTGGCTAATAAGCGGGGGATTGCTGCATGAATGTATCGGCGTTGATTAGTAGCCTCTATGTGACCGTTATCGCCGGGCAGGAGCTGGAAGCAAAAGCTCTGGAGCATCACGAACGCCGTACAGCTGGTCGATTTTGCCGAAAAACACTTTCTGTCCACGCGGTGAAGCGCAAGCCCGGGGTGGAATTTCTGGCGCGGCTGAAAGTCAATTACGCCCGCGCCAACCTGACAAACTGCGACCCCGGTACAGTAGCCGAGCTGAGGCTGGTGGGCCGCTCTGATGAAGCGAATGAGCTCTCTGAAGCAATTCTAAAGGCAATAGCATCCAGTTACCCGGAGTTGGTATCGGAATGCGCACGACAATTACAAAAACAAAAGCTATTCCAGAACCTCTGAGGCCACTTATGACTATGGCGGACATCTCGTTTACCGAAACAGGTGAGACAAAGCAAACAGCTGAATACAGCTTAAAAACCCCTCCGCAATCGATAGAAGCGGAACAGTCCGTGCTGGGCGGGTTAATGCTTGAAAACCAGAGATGGGATGATGTGGCAGAAATCGTTAGTGAGCAGGATTTTAGTTCTCGACCGCATCGCTCAATTTTCTCTGCAATGAGATCGCTCGTTGCGAATCAATTCCCGATTGATTTGATAACCCTCGCTGAGCACATCGAAAACGAGGGAGAAGGTAAGCTGGATAGTCTCGGCGGTTTCGCCTATCTGGCAGAACTGTCAAAAAATACGCCCAGTGCGGCAAATATAATTGCCTACGCGCAGATCGTCAGGGAACGTGCCGTAATCAGGGAAATGATAAAAGTTGCCAACGAAATAACCGAGGCCGGTTACAACCCGGAAGGTAGGACAAGTGACGAATTGCTTGATCTTGCAGAAAGCCGGATTTTCCAGATTGCAGAGCAAAGGGGAAATAAAAGCGGTGGGCCGGAAAATATCAGCAGCATTCTGGACAGAACCGTTACCAAGATTGAAGCCTTGTTCCAGCGTCCCCATGACGGGGTCACTGGAGTTGATACCGGCTACGTGGACGTGAACAAGAAGACAGCCGGTCTACAGCCCTCGGATTTGATTATTATCGCTGCCAGACCCTCAATGGGGAAAACTACGTTTGCAATGAACATCTGCGAGAATGTATCGCTGACAAACGATAAGCCCGTCATGATTTTCAGCCTGGAAATGCCTACGGAACAGCTCATGATGCGCTCACTGGCATCGCTATCACGCGTCAACCAGACCAGCATCCGAACCGGACAGCTCGATGACGAGGACTGGGCCCGGTTATCCGGCACAATGGGACTGCTGCTGGAAAAAAAGAACATTTACATTGATGACAGCTCTGGCCTAACACCTATGGACGTTCGCTCCCGGGCGCGTCGATTGTCCCGCGAACACGGTGGGCTTAGCCTCATTATGATCGACTACCTTCAGTTGATGCGTGTACCGTCGTTATCTGACAACAGAACTCTGGAAATTGCTGAAATCTCCCGATCTCTGAAAGCACTGGCAAAAGAGCTGAATGTACCGGTAATCGCTTTATCGCAACTAAACCGCTCGCTTGAACAACGTGCCGATAAACGTCCGGTAAACTCAGATTTGCGAGAGTCAGGCTCCATTGAGCAGGATGCTGACCTGATCATGTTTATTTACCGTGATGAGGTCTATCACGAAAATAGCGATATGAAAGGTATAGCCGAAATTATCATAGGTAAACAGCGCAACGGGCCTATAGGGACAGTACGTCTCACATTTAATGGTCAATGGTCTCGATTTGATAATTATGGTGGCCCTGAGTATCATGATGACGACTGACCATAAAAGCTACTGACCTTATCCTGATATTTAATTAAAGGTTTTCGACTGTTTAATTTCGCCAGCTGATTGGCCCGATAGATAATGGTTCTACGGACAGCAATCTTTTATATAGGTGTAAAATGAAAACGATACTCTCAGCTTTATTATTCGTTGTTTCATGGAATGCACTGGCACAGGATGAGGGAAATAGTGGTGATAAAAAGCAACAGGCAACGGCAACTATTCAAATTTCGATTACAATTTTACCCGAACCGGTAAAACCAAAGATCACCAAAGAACAGGTGAGTGATACGCTAACCGTCATTTCTTATGAATGGTAGCATCCAGACAACCAACGGTTAAGCCTGCTCCAGCAAAGAAAAGTATCTTTCTGAACATCACTTCGTCACCCGAATGCCTCGTGATTTAATAAGTAAACAAACCGGACAATATTCACGAGGTGTTTTATGACAAATGAAACTCAGAACAACGCATCCGCACCTGAAGAGTTAATCACGCGTATATCGCAGGTCATTAAACGCAAGGATGGATCTGAAGTGAAAATTACTGCTCAGGCTGCGTTCGGTGCAGGGTTAACTCGCTCTATCGATGTATATGTTCTTCGTCGGGATAATGCTGATTCAAACTGGCAAGGTTGCAGTAATCGACCAAAAGCAGGATGGCGGAATATGTCTGTAGATGAATATATCCGTGAAGGGCGCTCTGAAATGCTTAAGGCAGTTACGCCGGGAGAAATTCTAAAGCTCACAAATGCCATTGGCAAACCAATGAGTTGTCTTGATCAATTATTTCCATCCCCGATTACTAAATAAATCATTAAATAATACCGCTGGCCTTATTCGTCAGCTGGTACGCCCGTGTTTAAATAAATATACAAAACGAATAAATAAACAGGTGAACCATGCAACAGGTAATCGACTTTGGCACATCAGAACCGACCCTTGCCCCAATCCTTACCGGGGATAAATGGGATACGGTTTGGCAAACACTGGCTAATGACGAAGACCTGAATTATGTCGATGCCAGCACTGGCACGAGCATGGCCAATCTTATCACCACCGGCACAAACGCCATTTATAAAGCGCTTACTGACGGCTGGACTATGAGCCTGGCGTATTCATCAGGAAAGGACTCTGAGTGCGTTCTGCACCTCTTCCTGATGGCGCTGGTAAGGGCTACCCGCAATGGCACAAACATCAGCCAGCATCACTATGTGATCCACACCGACACGGGCATCGAGAATCCAGCCGTCCGCTGGCTGGCAGACACAAAACTCGCCGAACTTGAGGCATTCGTTGAAAAGCACCAGTTACCGCTGAGCATTGTAATTGGTAAGCCTGGACTGACATCTGGGTGGACTGGCCGCATCCTTTCAGGGCGAGGATTGCCAACATTTTCAAATAGTTCCGCCAGACAGTGCTCGATCGACTTGAAGGTCGATCCTGCACGTCGGGCCCGTGCCGAGTACATGCGAGGACTGCCTAAAGCCGTTCGTCAGCGCGTTTGTCTGCTGCTGGGTTCCCGTGATGCAGAGAGCACAACCCGTGCCATGAACATCGAAAAAAAAGGCGGGAGCGCTGAAGACGTTAAACAGACAAAAGAGGGCGGTGAGCTCTATCCGATCCGTCACTGGCATCAGGGGAACGTATGGGAATTCCTGCTATCGTCCGGGGATGAGGCTCGTTTTGCGTTACCCAGTTACCTGCCTAACAATAATGAAACTGCTGAGCTCTACAAAGAGGCTACGGGCGAATGTGTCTGGACGGGTTCTGAAAAAGCAAAAAGCGCCTGTGGTTCACGATTTGGCTGTTACCTTTGCCAGGCTGTAGGGCTCGACCGCTCTATGGAAAACCTGCTGAATGCCGACCCGGAGAAATATGGCTATATGGCTATCCTGAACCGGCTTCAGCGTTTCATTGCCAAACGCCGTTATGCCTGGGAAGACCGCCATCCAGTGGGCCGCACGGTATACGAAGGTGGGTATATTAAGATCCAGCCAGATGTATACTCGCCGAAATTCCTGGAACGTCTGTTACACATCTGCTGTAGCGCCGACTACGTAGAGCAGCAACGCGCCGATGACGTTGCCGAGAAACTCGCTTACGGCTTGCTGGAAGACAATGCGCATAACCGTCGCATGTCCCGGCCTCAGTTCCGCATCGTCAGCGAAGAAGCCGTTGTGCATGTCGATTTCATGTGGGCTTTCCATCATTTCAATGACAAGCCTTTTAGGGCACTGGAGATCTACCACCGCGTCTGGGCCCACGGCGAGCTGGATCTGTTGACTGATGAACCGACGATGCCTGTAGTCCCTCAGTCCCCAATCCCTAAAGCAGTCTGGCTGAAGGTGGGGAAATTTGGCGATGACTCACTATTTGATGGGCTGGCTGATCCTGTTGCGGAAATGACCTATTTCGACGGCGGAGATGACGAACGCGCCGCACGTGTCATCAAGACAAGAGACGGCCACCGTCGTGTTGTCAGTTTCAGCGAAGATAACGAAGTTACCGTAGATGAAGAGTCTGCAAGCTTTGTGTTATGGGTGGAATACCCACGCCTTAAATCTGCTATTGAGAGCGGGGCGTACACCGCTGGGAGCGCGGCGCAGTTCTACCTGCGTTTCGGCACGGTATCTCTGTGCAAAGGTAAGTCAGCCTTGTATCACAAAATGATGCAGCGTGGTCAAACCTACCATCGACTCGGCCTGACCGGATTCCAGTCGATGGAAGGGATCACAGCTCGAAAAGACCTTCGCATCCTCTCGACCGAGAAATACCAGCATGTTCTGAAAAGAACGCTGGAGGCCCGGATCATTCGTTTTAAATGGTGGGCTAACCTCGCTTTCACCATCCAGTACCACATGACCCGCATGACAGAATTTGGGTTCTGGCTGCATCGCGTCTTACGCCAGGAAAGCCATAACGAGCTTATGGACGAGAAAACGCTGTGCAAAAACAGCCTGGAAACTGTCCTGATCAACCAGACCAATGCCTGGTGTCTTGTGATGAGTGACGTGGGCAACAAACCTGATACATCAAATGCGCTGCGCCGCTACTGGAGACAGGAGCGGGCCCGAGCTTTCGCGCACTGTGCTTCAGTACCGGAAGTCCTTAAATCGCTGGTGGCTCGTGAGATGTTCAATATTTATCGACGTGCGCTTTATGAACTCAATAGCCATAAAGAGTTGAGCCTTGGCCTGATACACATACAGGAACTGGCAACTCAGAACGCGGACGCGTTACGGATCCATATCAAAATAATGATGCGGTTAATCAGGCTGTGGCAATTGTCAGGTTTAACAAGCATTGGTCAGAGTGAATTTTGTGAGGCGGCTTAACTGCCTGGAATAAAGGGAAAATAATGAAAATCATGCTTTCACTAGGCTCTGTTGCTATTACGACAGTAGCATCTATGTTGTTGCTGTGCAGCCAGGCTAATGGCAGCAACGGGAACAGGCCTTTACGGATCAACGAACCTGTTCAGATTACTATCGAACAAGTGATGTATCGCATTGCAAATGGTAACCAGAATATCGGCATGAAAATGCGTGAAAACCCAGTGCTGTTTTCGGGTCATGCCGGAATCAGTGTAGAGCTAAGTGATTTTCCGCCCGGGTCAAAATCCGCGCCCGTACCCGGAACTACCGTAATGCTGCGTACCGCTTTGTCTGGTCAGACAGAGGCCTGTTATCAGCAGCACTGCTACTCAGCCGAAGTGACCACGTACAACGAATAGAGGTCTTGCTATGGCAGACAGAACTGATGGAATGAAAGGAAGAGCACTGATTAGGCAGTTGTCCGGTATGCCACCCGGCGTTAACCCATTAAACGTTCCTCAGCCGCTTAAGCGAACCGTGTGCCTGGCAAAAGGCATAGTGGATACATGGGATAGTTTTCCATCCGAAAACAACCTTGCAATCGCCCTGGAAAACGCCGCTGCAATATCACGGCTGGCGATAAGCCTCCTGCAAGAACGGGAAGTACTGTACCGGCAGCTGGCATCTCTTGGAGTAGAACCAGAGAAAATGAAACAATCCGTCGAAGCCATCCCGATGGAAACGCTTTTAAAAAGCCTTCCAATGAGGAAAAAGTAACTTTCTAGCGTTTTTTGTTTCCGCTGTAAGAAGACACCTTTTTTGGTGCTCAATAGCAGTATTTTTTTAACAGATAAACTAAACGAATTCAATATTTCTTAAATTCAAGCACATTTTGTCTTCTTTTAAATTTCGTCGTAGGTTTAATGCAGTTAATAATGTTACTCACGGATTAATTTTTAAAAAATACAGAGCCTAATCAGGCTATACGGGTTTTGTAATTGCTATCATTAAAGTCACGAGGAAAACCATGAGTGCATACGTCGAGCAGGTATTTAATGATGTTGAAAAAATGCGTGGCAAAGTTCTGGCCGACCGATTCCGCATGGTATTCAAAAAAATCCAGCTTGTGAAGAACGACGACTCAGACGAGGCCTACAACCTGAAGCAACAGGAAAACCTAGCCGCTGTCACTGAACTTCAGAATGCTGGTGGTTTCATTGATTGGGACATCAAGGTCACTAAGTATAGCAACACATCCACTCAGGTTGAGTTGCGGCATAAGGTAGATGGTGTGCTGGTATGGCGCGATTTTACCTTCGTAAGCGATTTTGTATTCGAACTCGCTAAAAACGTTGTCTATTCAAAAGAGACGGTCTGAATTCAATTTTTGCATTAATAACCGGTGGAAAAATGGAGCAACTGACACCTGCAAAACTCGACTCGATGATTACTGAGACTACAACTGAACTGCTATATGCGCAGAGGGCACTTATCAGCCCAAGCCGAGCTGATGCGATGGAAAAGAAAGCGTCTCAATTACTCAGCATATTATTGGAGTTAAAGGAACTAAGAAATAAAAGCCCACAAAAAATCATACTGCCACCCCCTGCATGTTGCTTTGCAGATCATAGTTATCCTGCATATTCCAGAGACCAAGTTATTGCAATACTTGATTCTCTTGGACATAAAATTATTGAAAAGGAAAATTAATGCGCCAGACAAAAATCGTAAATATATTCTATGCCAGTGCTGAAGAGCTTCAGCTAGGCATTAACGAGATAGATACTGAGATTACGACCGCTTTGCAGAACGGCAATATGGAAGCCGTCAAAAAAGCAACGTTACTTAAAAACACCATGATTAGTCTGCTGGACAACAAACAGAAGGGCGAGCTGGTTCAAGAAACGTGTACGTCAGGCGAAAAGGCTGATTCATCGGTAGAAATAACGGACGCAATGGCCTACGCGTTCCACGCGGCATCTGGTGAGGGTGCAATTGGTTCCGATGATGTTGAAGAGATAAAGCGTGGTCTGCGGGTAGTTATCAATGAGTGTGGCCTCACAAATCACCTCGTAAAGATCCCTGCTGGTTTACACGATGCAACAGCTCAGCTTGTAGTTAACTTCGCCTCTGAGATGGCGGGTAAGCTTTACCGGGCCCAGGAGAAGTATGGTCGTGGGGCTGAATGGGCAAAATCTGACTGGAAGGATGAATGCCTCAAAGAGCTCCACCGACACCTTTCAAAAGGTGATCCACGTGATGTAGCAGCCTACTGCATGTTTTCGTGGCATCACGGTTGGCTGACCCACAGCGAACAACCTGCTATAGCGGGGCTCAGCGAAAGAGTTCTGTTCGATAGCTTTATGAAAGATGATTACTCACCTGATTCAAGTGGTTCAGTATCAGAGGAAGAAGAAAGGGTCTTTCTTGAGGTGCTCTTTCACATATGGCAAGGCCGGGCCGCAGTTCAGAATGGATTAACTCAACAGGAAATGGATATCGTAATGAAGTACCGGGAACAAAATCAGAAATAACATTACTGCGTTCTGACAACCAGTAAATTAACTCGATGCGGTATTTCAGAAAGGAAAAATTATGATCGTTCTCAAATACCCTCCTTACCCATCGCCCTTCTGGTTCCGGGGGGAAAAAGATAAAACGGGTGTGGTTACCGAGGTTGGAACAGTTTATGTGGAAGCAACAAAGGATAACCTGCTGCTGGTGGAGGGCACACTCCCTCCGGTAGGTGCGACTTTGTTTCTTACACCTGACCGGTTCGATATTAAAGCTGAAACTGAGATTGATAGCCGGGCCCGACGAGAGGAACAGGCCAGACAACGTCTGACACGGCAAGAAGAAGAACGACAGCAAAAGGCCGCTCTCGATATGAAGCTGATGCAACAGGCGCAAGAGCGAAACGCTCGTTTGTATCTTCCGGTACGATGGACAAGCGGATTCAAATCGGTGATTTCCGGGCTGACGGAAAACAGTAGCGGTAACGGTATAAACCGGCGAACTGTGATTCACGTGCTTTTACTTGAGGACATACGTGATGGGCGCCTGGTCAGAAATGAAGGGGATTTTCTTTGCACCGCCGCAGGTGGAAGTAACGGCAAGCTTTGGGTTAACCCAGCCACCCATAGTGATGGTGAGTACGGGCCTTACGTATGTGAAATAACGTGTAAGCAGTGTATTAAGGCTGCTCTACGTTGGCAGGATAAAAATAAGGCCGTCCCACCGGAATGTGTTCCGTAGGTATCAGGCGAACCGATCACCACGCTATAGAGAGAGGGGACAGTGAACATGCAAGTTGCTAAAAACAAGTACGCCGTTCTGGACAGTGCGATCATGAAAATACTCGGCAAAGAGCCGGTTCCATTTTCACTGATTATGCTTCCAGACGTAGCTGGTGAGTGTTCCCGACTCGCTGATGAGGAGAGGAATAAGCCGATGCCATTCCGCATTCTTGACCGGCGGTTACAGGCGCTAAGAAAGGCTGGCAAAATTCAGTTCGTGACCGGAAAAGGCTGGGTAAACCCTCTTTCCTGACCACCCGCAATTCGTACTGCATCTTCCTTTTCGTAAAAGGCAACTCTTCGTTGCCTTTCATCCCCCAGAGCTATTCGTCACCTGCCCCCCCAACGATAAAATCAAAGTATCACAAACAATATGTCCCCCATTTAAGCCATTAGAAACACCATGTCCTAGTACAATAGCGGCAACATGGCTAAAGCCGGGGGAAGGAGATCATAATGACGGGTATCGTGCGCATTGAACAACCGGTAGAGCGAATTGAACGTTTCCATTCTCTTCAAGGCGGTCAGTACTGGCGGGCAAATGAAGCCATTGCTGAAGAGAACATTGCCGCTTCCGAAGTACTGCTGATTGAATCGCTGCGTTGGGTCGACAACAAACTGCATACGGTCATTCTGCGCACCCACCCATCAAAACATGGCCAACACATTCGGTTTGAATATACCGATGAATCTGGCCGCACTTGTGGCACTACCCGTAGCTTCACTCAGCACCGCTTTTTGTTTGATGACTTCGTTAACAAATTCACCTTTGCTGCTGACTCGAAAGAAGTCCGCGAAAGTGAAGTGCAGGCCTGCCAGCAGTTGGCTCAGAAGCTGACCGTTGAACTTTCCGAGGCGATGACAAACCCTGAACGCATGAAAGAGATCATTGCGGAACGCCTTGAAAAAGAGCAGACAGAAAAAAGCGAGAACAAACTCAATACTCTACCCGCGACGATTGACCAGTACACAAACCTCGCCACCGGCCCGTTAGAAAATGCGCTGACATCCGGTGTCAATGAGGAAAGCATTAAGGGAATGATGGAAGCGGCTCGGCATGGACATAAACTGGCCGTCATACAATCTGAATGGCTACAAGGTAAGAATAACGAAATTACCAGGGCCGTTCAGGCCGTCGTACCCTATTACCAGGAAATGGCTGCGGCGCAGCTGGCCGCATTCGAAGAGAGCAGGGAGAACGTTGAATCGCTGATGAAAGGGATTGCGTCTCTGGATCTTTTCATCGGCAAAGATGTTGTCGTCAACACGATAATCAAAGGCAATTCAGCCCCGAGCGACATTCCTCTGACATTTGTCCAGAAAAAGCTACTGATGGATGAGGAGCTCGCTGTCTATCTGGATCTGGGAGACTGGTTCGATTTCACCAAAGCAGATTTATTCGACCAGGCACTGCAAAAACACCCGGGCCTAATCGAGCAGATTTTCCCGACCCAACGTTGCGTACTGGTTATGGCCGTCACCAGACGGCACGTCAATTATCAGGATCCGTGGGAGGCTGCGGCCAAAGACTTTCAAAACAGATGTGTCTTCCTGCTGGTACGAGACGGCGAAAATATTTACCAGGTATGCAGCCCGGTTGAATCTCATCTGGGCGCTCATACGCTGTTCCCTGAACGTGACGAGCAGGACGCGCTTTTTCGCGGTTTTGACGGTTCTCGCATCACCTTCCGCGATGTAGCTTACACTGACCGGCTGCGGGCGCATGAAAAGATGGCGCTGCACTATAAACGTTTCCTGATCCTTTGCTGCGGGCTCGACCAGCGTGAGCGCCTGTTTGGCGAATTCTATGATCGCAGTAGTAACATTAATTTCATCTCGATGGACTTCCAGGAGAAATATTGCCGCTTTATTCATGACGCAGATGGAACCGGTCTGTTGAGTGACCCGGAGGCCGATACCAGACCATCGCTGGAGTCCTACATTAAGCAGGCGAACCAGCACCTGCGTTCTGGTTCACGCGTCTTTTGTGAGTGGAGACAGGTCGTTAATCCGGTTACCGCACCCGGGGCAGCTAAGGATGATTCAGGTAACGGCTACCGGGGACATTCATTCACGGTTGATTTCGTTAAAAGCCGTAGTACCAGCGTGGCATACCAGAAGAATGAAGAGATCTACGTTGATGTGCCAGTCGTTCAGCACACCTACAGCCGTAATGCGAAGTCAGACAAACGAGAATTCAATGCCAAGGTATGCCTCTCAAAATTCAGAACCTCTGATAGCCTTGGCTATCTTTGCCTGGACACGGTGAAATCCGCCGATCTCGAATATTACATTCACAACCGGCGTATCCGGGCTAACCATCTTTATTACATCCGGCTCTTCAAAGAACTTGCGGCACTGCTGAAGCTGGAAGAAACGCATGAAGAACAATACCGAAGCAAAATGCTGGCGGCTTTAAACGCCGGGAACATCGGTGACGAAAATGACCGGGTTGCGGCTGTAGATAAAACGATTCAGACGTGGCGCTGCGCAAACCGAGGTGCATCCCTCCAAAGTGGTCTGGAAGATGAGAAGCAATGGAAAGCGCTCCTTGCCATGATGGATTTAATTGCATGGCGAGGTCATGCAAGCATCCCGCAAATTGAATGCTACTGTGAGCAACTTGGAAACTCTCCTCTACGGCTTGTGGTAATGCCAAACGGCAAACTGGGCCTGTATGTAGCCCCACGAGCTGAAGAACGAAACGATGCAGCTGAGAAACACAAATGGGCTATACGTGTGGTATTGAGTCTGACGCGTACCGGTGTGAAAGAGGTATCTCGCTCATGGGCTCTGGTTAACGAACTGAGCGTATCTGAATGCACCCTCAAAGAATGGCCGCTGGTGGATGAGTGGAAAGGGTTAAAGTCTGTATTTGAAAGCTACGACCGGAAACTTAAAGCTCTGGCAGACATTGAACTGGGCCGTGAGACTCTCAAGCGTCTGAATCCCAGCAACCAGGAAGGTCTGAGCGAGCTGGCAGAATTGTGGATTAATGCTTTTGAAGAAATGAACTTCTACCGACCGACTGGCGGGATCGTTCAAAAGCCAGTAATGATGATCCCGATTGGTCTTATTGTCGACCGTGAGGAGTGGTCATACTTATATCTTGGTACACGCGGCTCTGCGGTCGAGTATATCTATCAGAATCTGAATGATAAGGCACTCAAGGCCCGGGTAGCCCACCGTCTGATTTCAAATTACGAGGTCAAAGAGGGTAAGCTCGATAATCTTGCCAATAAGAAAACAAGTCTGGGTCTCTTTTGCACAAAACAGCGCCCGGACATGGCCCCTTTTAGCGCAGACCGAAACATAGAGACATATGGGCCTGATTTCGGCGTTAACCATGCTGTGCTTACGCATATGGTATCGTTTAAATCGCAGATAGCGCTGATTCAGCAAGAGGCAGATCGCGGCTTACACCGTCTCTTCACGATAGCCAGCAACCTGGTCAGTTCAGCCGGGGAGTTGCTTATCGATCAACTGCTCGGCGATGCGGCGCGAGATGCAGATGAGCCGGTAGATATTCTTGAGGTGGTTATTAACCCAGCGCCAACCGGTGAACCAGGGGCGAAGCTGAAGAAGAATGGTGAGACATTCTGGCATAAGCACTGGTGTGATTTGTGTAAGCCAGGAACCGAAGAAAGCCTGGCACTCTCCCACATTCACGCGCCGGATCACGTCATTACGCGGACTTCGTTCAGTTCCAAGGAGGATGCCATCCTCTTCGTACTCAAGACGATGCCGCAGGCCAGAAAATACGAAAAGGATTTCTTCCGCGACAATGATTTCGATGTACCTGATGGGATTATTGAACGGTGGATAGACCGTTAATCATATGCAGTATGAATAAAAAAAAGCCCGCTTTAGTCGTTGCAAGCGGGCTTTTTATTTCTTCGCGTTACAGCTGTGGCATCAATTACAAAACGGAACGGCTTGGTGCCGGGGCGAAGAACGGAGAAAGGGATAGGCACGAGGTGGTGATAATGTTGCTATTCATATGGGGTATGAATAAGAAACAGCCCACTTGCGAGTACTAAGTGGGCCATTGAGGGTCAGGCATAAGACTCAGACAGAGCAGTAGCGGCTTCAAGCGCCGGTTCAAGCGACAGGCTGTTATCGCTGATAACATTCCATCCCTCATTGCCGTAAACAAAATGGACGTAACCTGCACGTTCAGTTTCTTCAGGGCGATAAGCATAGAAGTAGTCTTCATCAGTAGAGAACATGGCTTCAACAATACGTTCTACGTTCGTAGAGCGCTTCAGCACAATCTCTTCTGAGTCGAATACCGAGATGCTATATCCTGCTTCAATCAACCCGGTTGCTGCTGCCCGGGCAATTTCCTGCTCAATACGTTGCCGCTGATCTACGTTCATGCCTGCTGCTCCTCGATGGGAAGTGAAGTCGAACACACGAGAAAGCATGAACTATAGTTCACATTTAATCAATAAAAAAGGGAACTATACTTCACTTATTCTTGGTTTTTTTTAATACTGGTAGTCCTGCAAGCGCATCGTTCCAATGCTGCTCGCGTTCCTCATTACCTGAAATATTACTTATCCATCTTTCGGACTTGCCCCAGCGCTGTGCCAGCGCCTGCCGCGTCCAGCCTTTGCGTTTCATCTCTGCTTTAAATTCATCGCTGGTGGGTTTGTACATAGGTTAATCCACGTGAACTATAATTCACCTGATAGTACGGTAAGGCTGGTTAAGTAACAACGGGATATCGACGGTCATCTTCCGTTCCCGCACACGGGCCAGTGCTCCTGGCTATACTGAGTCAAAAATGCGGAGGACACATTATGTTTGAACGTATAAGCAGGTTTTTCGCTGGCGCAACAAAACAGGAGAGGGCGGAACCGTCAGTCTCTATACCTGAACCTGTTACTCTTGAGGGTGATAACGCGCCATCAGCTATCGAACATGACAGAAAAATAGTCCATGACAGCAGGGTATTTATACATAGGTCTTTAGGCTTTATACTTATGGTATATTCTCCCGAATTATTCAGAAAAGCCATTAATCATGACATATGTCTTGGCTATATATATGGTTATATCATAGCGGCAATAGGTGACGACGAAGAGTTATGTAAAGCATCGGAAAATCGTCGATGGGATGTTGTCGCTGCCTATTATCGAAGTTTATTGGATTATTCAGCTGAAGCTTACTATGAGAAAACTGTAAACGCGATGGATAATTACCACTTCAAACAAGCAAGAAATGTAAGCGTAATGGATTATCACAAAAACAAAATCAATCCTGATGGCGATAATCATCATTTGCGTTTTCTAATGACCGAAATAATTGAAGATAGGGTTGAATAAATACACGTTTCGTCACATGAACGACCTATGGTTTACTGAATATAACGACAACGAACCATAGGCCAGAAAAAATGACACTTCAAAAAGCCAACGAAAAACGTATTGAAAACTTCCTAGCCAAACAAATTCGTCATAACGGTAAGATTTTATCAATGCGTGAATTTATGGATTCACTCATTGCTGACGGCTATAGCCCACGTGCAAAAGCGGAACAGAAAGTAGGACACCCCAGCAGCCGTCAAACCTTTCGCTGGAACAACGAGCAGCAAAGGGAGCACCAGATTAAGCGAGCTCTGGGGGGTACTGTTCTGAAATATTCAATGGTGTCATCTGACGGCTCATTTTATGACATTGAAAAAATTGCCTATGATTACGTCATTGAAAAAATGGGCGGGGTTAACGTTAAGCCGGAAACGATGTGTTTTGCGATTTTCAACAGCCCTTCATCATTGCGGGGCGGGAAGAGAGAGCGCTGTGTAGCTGTCTATAGCCGCACTGTGGCAACAGAGGAACAACGGGTCAGGAGCATGTTATCTACTGACTTCACGCATTATGATCTGGTCTGGTTCGGTGAAGCCACTTCCCAGAAGGAAGCGCTGGAACTAGCCGAGGGATAATATCAATTAGCCACCAAGGAAATAACCGGGGTGGCTTTTTTGTTTTAAACGATTAAAAATAAGCCAAATCACTTCGTCACAAGCATGTGGGTGGTAATATAGACATATAGGCAATCACATTCAACTGGAGGCTAATATGTCAGATTTAATTGCAGCAAGATATGATGAAGTATCAGCTTCCGAGTTTGAAGATGATATGGTTGTCATTGTCATTACCGATGAACAGAGTGAAGATATTGAGGTTATTTCAGACCTTGATGATCTTTTCGTTAATACTGAGGTTGTGGTTATTGATGGTGACGCTTTAGAAGTCGACTATGATAACGCTGGATATTTTTCATCAGAGAATAGCTATGAAGTTTCAGTAGACGATATGTTATTCGACAATACCGTTGGTGAGCAACTTATGGATTGTGGTTTTTTCGGCACTCAAAGCTAATAGATACTCGTTATTTATTATCGCGTCCCAATCGTCATGCAGGTGTGGTTATTTATTTACTGAAAAGCCATGTTTTAAATAACAGGCAACGATAATCTAACAGGAGCGGCTATGAAACTCGAAAACATTAACAAAGAGCAGCAGCTCTATGTTCTTAAATGTGGCTCTATTCTATCAAGCTACGGATTTGATCTCCTGCATACAAAAGCAACCGCCGTAGCTGACTGGATGGACGTTGAAGCACCAGTAGCTGCACTGGGTACAGAAGAACATTTTGAACAATGTGCAGAACTCATGCGGCGCGGGCAGGTATATGCTAACGCTTCCCGGAAATGCTGCCCCGGTAATCTTTCCCCCCAACTAATTGGGCTTGAAGGTTGTCGTGTTAGAGTCACTACCGATGACGGTGAGGAACGCTGTTTCTGGGTTGCAAAAACGACCGGATGGATGCCGGGTCACCTCGAAGTTCCACGCTCGAATACGGCTTATGGCCACCCTGCACAAGCGCATTACAAGTCAGTTCAGACTATTCGATAAGTCACCGGTGCTCCGATTTCGACATGATGCATACCAACCAGACTCACTACTGTTGTCATCGACAAGAATGACAACAGTAGTGAGTATCTATGGCTTATCCTCGGAAAACAGCCCATTATTCATGCCTCCCTCTTCCGGTATGGCATAGCTCACATGGCTTCAGATAAAAATCAAACCGATAAACTCGCCCGCGATATTAAAGACAAGGTTCTCGCCAGGCCTGCTGGCTCATCAGGAGAACCAGTGGAGTACCGGAGTGTCCATGAATTTATGACACTAACCCGCACGGGAACCCCTGCTGATGCCCGCCAGTTCCGGCTGGCTGTTAAAGCTAAGGGAATAGCTATCTGGCCTGATGATGACCCACGCGTAGGGCAGCAATTTGCACGTGACGGCATTCGCTGGGAAGTTCGTCTGAAGACCTTCCGGCCTGAGAGTCAGGATTCATTTGACGATGACCTGGATGAGAAAGTCTCACCAAAACGCTTTGGATATCGCCGGTACGGTGCGATGTCCCGTCCTGATCAGAAGAAATTCAGCGACAGGGTATACTTCAACTGCATGGAGCGGTGTGTCGTCACCGGTGTGAAGACAAAATGCAGGGGAGAAGCAGCACATCTGATTGAGCATCATAAAGCGGGCTCTGACCACTGGAGTAATGGCCTGTGGCTTCGGGCAGACATACATCGGTTATACGACAACGGCCTGTGTGTGATTAATCCCAGCACCCTGACAATCCATTTCCACCCCACTATCCTGGCTAAGGATGACGATCTCATCGCGTATGAAGCTCGGCCAATATTACCGACAAGAAAACCTGTAAACCCTGCCTGGTTAAAATCCCGGTGGGATGAACTTACCTGGCCGAAGTAAGCATCGTGTCTGACAACGGTAGTGAGGCCTAATCATTACCGTTGTCGTAGCAAACGGGCTTCAATGCTTGGCTCATTATCGTTGTCACCAGTCTGGTCAGCTCATAACTATTGCCATCGGCACTGAGATGCCGTCCTGCGCATCGAACTCACATCCATTGTCACTCGATTTTTGAATCTGCCGGGAGTGTAACCAGTGACAATGGTAATGATCACCTTCACATAATTAACGAACCGTTACTACTGGTAAGAGGGTGCATGGTCGACAACGGTAATGACAATTAAGGAAAGTACCTTTCTGTAATGACAACGGTAGTGACTTAATGGTTAACCCTTGTCTGGTTACCGGCAATCAAGTACAGGAACTATGACAATGGTAGTGAGTCATTACCATTGTTATGGCTCATCATACTATCCCTATATACAGCAAGTAGACGGCGTTGCTCACTACCATCGTCATTGGTTGCATGGGTAGCAGAATGTTAGATGACAACAGTAGTGATTCTGGTGCTTCACCATCCGCCTGGTGACAACGGTAATGAGTGATCGAGATCACTATCGTTGTCGCAGCGTTCGGTATGGCTACAACCGGCAAGTTGTGCCTCGACAATGGTTGTGATCCCGCACTCACTTGATTCGTCATCGCCGGAACGACCCCACTGAAATGTACTTGGAAACGATGACAATGGTAGAGACTTGAAAAAATCACATCCATTGTCATTGACCAATCAGGTTAGCTACGACAGCGGTTGGACTCATTTCCATTGTCACCGACAGGCCATGTATTCATACAACGACAACGGCAGGGAGTGACGCGGTCACTACCACGGTCATTCATCCCGCCCCTCAAGTACGAGCAGACAGTACGGCGAGTGAATCCTTACCATAGCTACCTGAAAGGCCTGATTAACCTGGAATGCATATGACAACGGTAATGACCAACAGAACTCATTTCCGTTGTCATTGTGCTGGTGGAGCAGTAAGAACTTGGTCTGAATCATGAATGACAACGGTAGTGAGTATTCTTAGTCAATACAGTGGTCATTCAAATGCGCCGGGAGCAAATGACAGCGGTAGTGAGTCAAATCACTCATTACCGTTGTCATTGTGTCATGGGAATCAGCGATAAATCCGTACTGACGATGCCGACAATGGTAGTGAGCGGTATGAGGTCTTCTCCGAGAAGCTGCTCTGGAGAGTTGTCGATGATGACAACAGCAGTGAGCTGCCAAGACTCATTGCCGATGTCATGGTGTCATGGGTATCAGCGATTTGTCTGTACCGGCGATTCCGACAATGGTAGTGAGCGGTGTAAGACCTTCCCTGAGAAGCTGGTCTGGAGAGATGTCGATGATGACAACAGTAGTGAGCTATCTAGTCTCATTACCATTGTCATGAGTGGTCACCCCGCAATGACAACAGTAGTGACCGCGTCACTCAATACCGTTGTCATTAAGCTAAACAGGATTCTCTGACGATGTGCAGGGAGGGAGGGTTCCAGGCCGTCATCTGACAGCCCGGAGGGAATGCTAGCTGGCGGGATTGTTCTTTTTCTGGCTTCTAAGGCTGCGAATGTAGTGAAGTTCTTCAGCTGTTAAGTCATGGATGGTTAACGTTTCATCCCCATCAATGGGCTCATCTGGTGGGCACAATTCACCTTCCAGTGGCTCACCATTATTTTTACCCGACGTGCCATTGTTCTCCTCATCAGCATCACCCTCGCCATCACCATCAGGTGGTGGTTGGATATTGTTCAGATTCAAATCAGGATCGCGTTTGTGGATCTGGAAATAAACCTTCCCATCTTTTTTTACTTCGGTGTACTGAAGGTAACCAATGGATGCCAGCTCCTCCAATGCCTTACGTACTGTGGCGTTCTGGCTGTTGGCACGGGTCTTAAGATTTAATCGGTTCTTAAGTCTCGTTAAGGAGATCGGGATTGGATTTGGTGGAAGTGACTCAATGAACGTGTAAAGCGCCTGTGCGCTCTCTTTTTTCGCCAGTTCCTTGATAGCCTTCAGCTGCATCAAAACCTTGTGGTCGTACTGATACAACTCGAATATCTTAGGGTCTATCTGTAGCTCTACCTGATCAGAGTCCGGGTCAAGCAAGGCAGACTGCACCAGGTGCGTCGTATACACCTTTGACGAGTGGGTGCTGGTGAAGGACAACATCACGGATGCCAGCCTGCGTAACGACGCGTCGATACGCTTACGGGATGCGGTAGAGGAACGATAATTTTCAGGGTTACAGAGCTTCAGAAACTCAGTAAATTTGAGGCTGATCTTATCGTTATCAATCGGATGGTTAGCTAGCGTTCGGATGATTCCCATCCACGTTTTGAAGTCAACAGACATATCGAGGCGCTGACCCACGATCGAGATATTGGTGAAACCCTCGCTCTCCATCAAAGAAAGTGTCTGTAGTTCTTTCGTGGCATCAAAGCCAACAGTTTTGTATTCACGACTCTGACGGCCAACGCTTTTTGGTGATGGCACAAACAACCCAAGGCGCATGAGCGCGATAGACTGAACCGTCCTGCTGCTATTAGGACGTAAAATAATTTCTTTACCTGTCTCTCTCTCTGTTACAGAGAAAGCCCTGGTAACCATCTGGCCTTGCTGCTCAGAATCTTTCTCATTGGTCATAGTGGTTTATCGACTGTATTAATCAACAGATTATTGAATACTATCGCCCAAAGCCCTCAGTGTCACTTAAGGGATCTCTGCGACGATCTCAGATTGTGCATAAGTCCAGGCTAAAAAAACGCCACGACTAAATATAAAACTCTGAAATTCACATAAAAACAAATACATACGTAGTTTATCAACAAAGGATCAATTCCGGTGAAAAAGATCCTTTAAAAAATCACTACCATTGTCGCCGCAATCACTACCGTTGTCAAAAAACTCACTACTACCGTTAAAAAACTCACTACCAATGTCAAAATAATCACTACCGTTGTCACCGATTGGCTTCCAGGCCTTGTGCCGTCTGGCTTCCGAGCTGCGGGGATCTCTTGTGATCTATGGGAACTCGTAAGGTACTAATTATTGGAACTACCTTGTGGAAAATGGGGATAAATTCTCTCTTCGAGTTAAATCAACATCGAATAGCTAAATTGTCGAAAATATGTACGGGCATGAAAGGAAAATGCGTATAGAAAACAGTGGATAAGATTTTAATAATTTTGTTTCATCATACAGGTGATAGATGGTATCTATATGAATTATAATAGAAATATACTCAAAACTCTTTAAGAGTTATACCTTCAGATCACACAATAAAACTCACTACCATTGTCACAAATACTCACTACTAACGTCGAAATAGTCACTACCAATGTCATTTTAATCATTACCAATGTCAAAAAAGTCATTACCATTGTCATAAAATGCCCTTGAGCCCAGTAACCATGCGGCTTGCAGCGTACAGGGATCTCTTTTGTACTCCGTTGCACCTTTGGGATCTCTTTATTGGAACTGTCCTGTGGAAAAGTATCTTTTTTGCCTTCGTCAGCTACTGACTCGGTGCTTTACTGATTGTGTAAACAAAACGATAAGAGGCACTCACATGTACGCAACTGCAAAAGAAATTATCGCAAAGCTGCAAAAAATGAACCCTGACGAAAAGGTGCTAGTCCGTGTCTGGTACAAGTCTGATGTTCAGGAGTTAGCAATAGACCGAAACATGCCGCAGGTTTCAGCTAGCGAAGCTGAGTCGACCTTAGCGTTGATAGACCGAACTCACGATGGTGATATCGGTATCAACTGGGATGTTGTTCAGAGTGGTATTGAGACAGTTCGTAGTGGCCAAATTTAAGCAACCGAGTAACAAGGACGTGACTCAACTAATCCACATATCCACCGGGTAGATCAACAGATCGATCCAGATTAAGACCAAATAGAACCAAAAAGATCCCCGCTCCCGCAAACCCGCAGCTGGTAAGCTCTGAAGACCTGCCCCGGTGGGGTTGAGAGGGAAAAAAGTGAGCTCTGAAGGGCTGTCGGTGGGGTTAGCCTGGTAGCTGGTGGTGTTCAAAGGGAATAACGGTGGGATTGGAAGGGGAAAGGAACTTAATTATCAACATCTGCTGTGCTAATGAAAACATCAAATAAAAACATAATCATACGTAACAAATCTCAAAAATAGGTGATCGGTATTCATTTTTTGTCCACACTGGCAGCAGATCAAAAATTTGATGTCAACGACATTTATCCGATTCATCTCTGAAATAACGTATTGATTTAGTACAAATAAAAACCAATACCCGATAAATGGGGACTAAATGACCCCTATTTCTCATGATCAATAAAAATCACCGTGATACATTCGCCCGGACTGGGCATTCCAAGATACCCGGAAAATAACAATAAAACTGGGGGATCCACACG